>JAIMJY010000016.1 GCA_020692945.1 Caldisericum sp.
TGCTATAATCCTTGTCAAGGTATACCTATGGCAATAAAGCGCGGATTTACTCTTATTGAACTTGCAATAGTAATAGCAATTATTACTATTCTTAGTGCTGTTTCCATTCCTTATATGAAGAGCTTCATTTCTTCTCAGCACCTTCAGTCGGATGCGTGGCAAGTAGTCCAGGACCTTAAAACAGTGAAGGAGGCTGCAATTCTTTATCAGCAGGACTTGAGAGTCTATTTTTGTACGGATCCTGCCGAAAACAGGAATTTTTATCTCTTTGAAACATTCTTGAAGGACCCTCTCAATCCAGATGGCATAGGTGCTCATTATAACCCTGGCGATTCACCTGATGGCAAACACTTTGTAAGGCGCGATTTGGATTATAAAATTCAGTTTGATGTGCATAAACCATTCATGATAAAAGGGTACATTAATGGCAAAGAATACTATTATGTCACTTTTTTCTGTGGAAAGGGTAGTCACTTCCGTGGTCAACCAAGTGCTTTTGATACAATTGAGCTTATCGACCCAATTAGCGGTAAAAAGTTTTATGTGGTTGTTGATTCTGTGGGCAGAATCAGGATGAACGGGACACACCCTTAACTTTTTTCTTTCTCTATTTTTATCTCGATAGTTCCAATTTCAGGCACATCTTTTAGCGTATCAACAAGCGCCATGATTACTTTCTCGAACACCTCGTACACATACTTATTCGCAGGCAGTCTTTTCCCGTTAATTTTTATTTCAACCATTCCTTCGCCTCCTAAGAATTCTCTTTGAATGATTTCTTTCATTTTCATAAGAGCTTTGCTTCTGTGGCTTATTTTATTCTTAATACCTTCACCAAGCATTGAGAAACTTTCATTAAAACCATCGGGCATGAATATCGGGTCGTAGCCAAAGCCGCTACCTTCTTTCTTCTCAGGCTTACGAAGAATTTCCCCTTCCACTTTCCCTTCTGTTGCAAAATATTTGTCCTCTTTAGGTAAGTAAAGTACGGCAACGGTTTTGAATCGGGCAGTTCTCTTGTGAGCATCACTCATCAATTCAAGGATTTTGCTCATCTTCTCGTCAAATGAGGCACCCTCTCCAAGGAAGCGTGCAGACTTTACCCCAGGCTCTCCTTTTAATGCGTCAATTTCGAGGCCAGAATCATCGGCAATCGTAGGTAAATTGTACTTTTGAGCGAATTGCCTTGCTTTCTTAAGAGCATTTTCAAGATAAGATGAGCCGTTCTCTTTCACGTTGTCATTATCGCTTTCGGGAATAGTGATAAGATTAAGTGGCAAATCGGAAAGGATTTGTTTTATTTCTTTAATTTTTCCTTTGTTTTTGGTTGCAACGAGTAATCTGAACATAAACTAATTATAATACGCTTTTGATAAATAAGCAATTGAAGAGCAGATTAACTTGAGGACTCACAGGAGGCCAGGCGAGGGGATTTTCCTGGCCTCCCAAAGGAGGTGTGAGATTTGATATTCCGGAGGGGTAGGGAACCCCTCCGTTGACATTTAATGATATTTTGGAGGGAGTATCTGGCGGAGAGAGTGAGATTCGAACTCACGGAGGGATGTTATTCCCTCACTCGCTTAGCAGGCGAGTGCCTTAAGCCTACTCGGCCATCTCTCCACACAGAAAGTAATTATATACGCTTTGTATAAAAAATCAATAGTTTTCACAAACGCTTTATGCCTTAACGCTTCTAACCGATTCACTTTTGCCCTGCTTATTCACGTAAGGGAAGGATTTGAGATCTCTCATAAACCCTATTTTGTCACCGCGAGGGCGAACTGTTTGTGTGAGCCCGTGGCGGTCTTGTAGTTTCTTTTATTCTGCTTAAAAAAGATTAAGGGCGAGATTGCCGCGAGCACAAACGACGAGATTGCTTCGTCGGCAAAAGGATTGCCTTCTCGCAATGACAATACAGAGAATACTCGCAATGACTTTCCACATCCTTTTCTGTCACTGCGAACGAAGTGAAGCAGTCTCGCTTTTCAACGACGAGATTGCTTCGTTGGCTTTCAGCCTCCTCGCAATGACTGGGTGTTTGAGAGATTGCTTCGGTCGCTGCGCTCCACTTGACTTCGTCAAGAAAAAGAGTGCAGAATGATCCCCTTCTCGGTCATCGCGAGCGTAACGTTTTTAAATTGTCAATTATTAGTATAATAAAGCCATGAGGTATGGTTTCATTTCTGACATTCATGGAAACATAGAGGCTCTTGAGGAAGCATTTGCTCTTTTAACGAAGGCTCGAGTGGACAAAATTTTTTCTGCTGGTGACATTGTCGGCTACGGCCCCAATCCTTCTGAGTGCGTCAATTTAATCAGGATTAATAAAGTGAAATCTGTTATTGGAAATCATGATTATGCCGTGAATGATAAATATGAGGAGAATCTTTTCAATACTTATGCAAAAGAGGCTATACAGTGGACAAGAAATAATTTGTCAACCGATGATTTGGCTTTTCTTAAAGGTCTTCCTTTTTCTCTATCTCACGACGGTTTTGTTGTCTTTCACGGGCTTCTCAATAGTACCTCCCCTTTTACATATGTTCTTTCTGACTACGAGGCCTGGAGGTGCTTTAAAAATATGGAGGCGCAGCTTGGGTTTTTTGGTCACACTCACATTGCAGGGTGTTTTATAATGCAAACTAGCGGGAAAATTGTTCACCTCTCTGGAGCAGCTCACTTGCAAATAGAAATTGAAGAAGGCAAAAAATATCTTGTAAATGTAGGAAGCGTGGGACAACCTCGTGATGGTAACCCTGAAAGCGCGCTTGCAATATTTGATTCAGATAAGATGAAAATTGAGATCGTGAGGTTCTCTTATGACATTGAAAAAACCTATGCTAAGATACTGAAGGCAGGGCTTCCTTCTTTTCTTGGCGAGCGCCTGTTTGTAGGAGCATAGAACTTACTCATTTGGAACTGCTATTTTTTTGATTGTCTTTTCTAAATTTTCTCAGGGCAAATAAGCCCCCGAATAGAAGCAGAAAGTAGTGTGTGAAGAGTCTCCAGGTAATTATGAAAACTCCAATAAGTGGGCTGGGTATCAGCCTCGCAAATAAGGCAAGCATCTCAATCTCTGCGGTGCCACTTCCGCCCGGAGTGGGTATGTATGAAGAAGAAACATAGAAAATAAGTGCAGTTATTACAATTTCAGGCCAGGGAGATGTTATGCCCAACCCTCTCATCAGAACTACAGGGGTGATGAGCACAAGAGCATACGAAAAAAAACTTAGAGCGAAAGTCCAGTATATTGCGCTTTTTCGTGAAGCAAAAATTTTGTCTCGTGCAATTTTAAAATCCTGTACTGTATTTTTAAGACTGTTAAACCATCGTTTTGTTTTCGTCTCAGGAAATACTTTCCTCAATAATCTCAATTTGAATAGTTTATTCGCAATAGCTTCTGTAAGCTCTGGCTTAAAAAGGGCGAATATAAATAAAACGAAAAGTGACGAAGTAATTACAATACCTGTGTTTATAAGGATATTGGCGTTTCTTGAAAGATGCCAGCTTTGTTTTGAAAGTAGAAGCCACAAAGGTAAAATCAGAGATAAAGAAACTCGTATGAACGTGCTTATGAAGACTTTGATGCCAACAATTGCTGCGGAATCACCTGGTTTTATGTCTTTTCTTTGAGCGAGGACTATTATCTGTGCAGGTTCTCCGCCTCCGCCTCCGAAAGGCGTGATTCTTGAAAAAAAGCCGCCTATTAAAAAAATATCAAAGCATTCTCTAAAAGATAAATTGTACTCAAGTGCATTTGCGATAATCTGCAGGGTATATGCTTCAATGAGCCAGTTTCCAAGCATCAAAAGGAACGATAATCCGAGGAGGCTAAGCTTAAACGATTTGATAACTGAAATGAAATTCCAGTTGTGTGTAAAGAAAGATATGATTACGATCCCAAAGATTCCAGCAATAACTGCAAATAAAGTTTCTCTCACAAGTTTTTTCTTATCCATTGGCTGTGTGCTACTCATCTCTTTTAACATCCTCCCACATTTCGTTCAATTTTGATTTAGATAATTCTTTCAGGTTTCTTGAATTCTTTTTCATTTTTTCAAATCTTTTTTCAAACTTACTCATGGATAGCAACAAGGCATGCGCTGGGTCTACGTGAAGGAATCTTGACAGGTTAATGACGGAAAACAGAAGGTCTCCAAGTTCTTCCATTACGTTGTTTCCAGTGCGTTTGCTCTCTTTAATTTCGTTGAGCTCTTCAATTATTTTCTCTTCTATCTCCTCTGTATTGGAAAAATCGAGACCTTGTGTGCGAGCTTCTTCTTGCTTATCAACAGTTGACAGGAAACTTGCAAGAATCTTTGATATGTTTAGTGCCTTATCTCCAAGTTTTTTCCTTTTTATGCTTTCCCATTGGTCAAGGACTTTTTTGCTTTCTGCTATGCGTGTTGCTCCGAAAACGTGAGGATGCCTCTCCCACAATTTCTCAAAAAGCGTTTCAGTCACGTTTGAAAAATCGAAAATTGCTTCCTCTTCACTCAGTAAGCTCTGAAAAAGTATCTGAAGGAAAACATCCCCGAGCTCTTCTTTCATCCCTTGAGAATTGTTTTTGTTAATCTCTTCCGCAAGCTCTAACGATTCTTCAATTAATTCAGGGACAAGTGATTTATGGGTTTGTTCTCTGTCCCATGGACATTGATGCCTTAGAAGACGGATGAGTTCTCGAATTTCATAGAAATTTTTTAAATCGTTGTTTAAATCAAAAATCTTTTGGTATCGTATCAACTCTTTAATTTCTTCAATTTCTTTGGAAGATGCTTCGTAATCTAATTTTTCTTTAAGGATACTGAGACAGTCCGAGAGAGAAAAATTTTTATGCACAAGAATTTTTGAGGATGCCTCAAAAATAACTTTCTTGTCTTTAGAAAAGATGGCGAAAGGAAACCCAACCCTTCCTAAGAAGTCAGTGTAAAGTATCAGTTCACGATAAGAGTCATAATCTTTCCACTCAATTATTTTCCATTCAAGTCCGTGTTCTCTTAGGTCCTTGACTTTTATGTTTTTGTCGAGAGATATAAAGGCTTTTATTCCGTTTATTCCTTTATACTCTTCATTCGTTGCGAGGAAATTGTTTTCAATTATCCACTTTTGCATATTTTTCTCCATTGAGTAAGTTTAGCACGGTTGACGTTTCATTCAAAGGGGATCTCTGTATCTCAAATGAAATGTAGTCTTCGCCGAAACGTACTCCATTTTTTTCTTTGGTGAGCATTTGGATTCCGAAGGCATCGATATTGCTGCCCTCAGATATCGAGAGGAAAACTCTTTTCCCTTCCTGAAATATTTCTTTTACGCCTATGTTTCTTGCGAGCCTTGTGATAATACCCACTTTTAGTAAGTTTTCAACTTCCTGGCCTGGCTTTCCGAACCTGTCTATTAACTCCTCTCTTATATTTTCAATTTCTTGTATGCTTGTCGAAGAAGTAATTCTCTTGTAGTAGCCTAAACGTTCTGTATTAACTGGAATGTATCTGTCGTCGATGTAAAAACTTTCATTGAGTCTGACTGGCACCTCGTTCGCTTTTATTCTCGTTTCGCCCTTAAGCTCACTTACCGCCTCTTCGAGCAATGTAATGTACATATTGTATCCTACAGAAACGATGTGTCCGTGCTGCTCTTTACCGAGCAGATCACCTGCGCCTCTCAATTCAAGATCTTTCATTGCTATTTTTATGCCAGAGCCTTCCCCCGAAAATTCCTTGATTGTTTCAAGCCTTTCTTCTGCTATTGACTGCAAGCTTTTTTCTTCGTAGAAAAAGTAAGCAAATGCTGTTATGACTGACCTGCCGACTCTTCCCCGTAATTGGTACATATCCGAAAGCCCAAAATTTTGCGCATTGTCAACGATGAGCGTGTTTACCGTGGGGATGTCAAGGCCGTTCTCAATAATCGTAGTAGAAACAAGCACATTCACATCTCCTTCATAGAAACTAACCATAACCTTTTCGATTTCTTCTTTTTTCATCTGACCGTGAACCACTGCAATTTTAGATTCCGGGAAGGTTTCTTTTATGCGCTGGGTAAATGAGTAGAGGTCTTCTATTTTGTTGTGCACCACAAAAACTTGCCCTGAGCGTGAAAGTTCTGTCTTGATGGCCTCTCTCATCACATTTCTATTGAATGGAAGCACGAATGTTTTTACGGGTATCCTTCCGGTCGGAGGAGTGACAATTAGAGAAACGGATTTGAGTTTAAGAAGTGCAGAGTGAAGGGTTCGTGGGATGGGGGTTGCGGTGAGTGTCATAAGATCTATATTTGCACGCATTAGTCTTATTTTCTCTTTGTCTTTTACGCCGAACTTTTGCTCTTCGTCGATTATAAGTAATCCAAGGTCTTTGAATTTTATATCCCTGGAAAACAACTTATGTGTTCCGATTACAATATCAACACTGCCCTTTTTTAACCCTTCAATTATTTCCTTTGTTTTTTTGGTGTCAGTAAGACGGGAAAGCATTGCAACTTCTACAGGGAAGAACCTGAGCCTCTCCTTAAAAGTTCTTTCGTGTTGAAGGGCAAGTATCGTCGTTGGTACGAGCACTACAGCTTGTTTGCCATTCATTACTGCTCTCCCGGCAGCGCGGATAGCGATTTCTGTTTTCCCGTAACCTACATCTCCGCAAATCAGCCTTTCCATTGGCTCGGGAGATTCCATGTCTTCATATACTTCTGAAAGAGCCTTTTCCTGGTCTTCGGTAAGTTCGTACGGAAAAGACAGAGCAAGTATGCGTTCTTCGTTTGGGAAAGGCCTAAATGAAAATCCTCCATGAATTTTTCTTTCTGCTTGCACGGTCAGAAGGCTTTTTGCAAGCTCTTTGGCGCTTTCCTTTGCTTTATCTTTGGCGTTTTTCCAATCATTGCTGCCGAGCCTGTTCAGAGGAACAAACCTCCTGTCTCCGATATATTTGTCAACAAAACCGATTCTCTCGAGAGGCACATATAAGCGTTCCCCATCGCGATATTCTATAAGAAGGTATTCCTTTACCCCGTCAGATGTGAGTTTTATTAGCCCTCTGAATATGCCGATTCCAAAATCTCTGTGTACAACGAGGTCTCCGTCAGAAAGTTCTCCGACGTTCTCAATTCCCTTAACGGAGATAACTTTAGATTTTCCCTTGGTTGGCTCGTAGTGCAAAAATAACTCCCTGTCTGTTAGAACGACCAAATTATCGGTTTCAACGCCTTTTTCAAAATGCCTCTTTAATATATACAAGTCTATTCTTTCCGAAAAAGCATCTTTTGGCGTAAGCTCATACATTTTAAGGAGCTCTTTTACTCTTTCAACTTGCTCCGTTGCTATGAGAACGCTTTTTTCTTTTAGAGTGGTAAGTATGTAATCTTTAATAGAATTAGTCAAAAACGGAAAATTTGATGGCTCTGAAGTTATCGGGAGTTCTATTGCCCCATCTCTTGGTAAAGGAAGAAGCTCTATGATTTTCCCTTTACCAATCAAGTCAAGCCCTTTCTTTATTGAGTTGAGGTCCGCAGGGAGTGTTTCCATAGTTTTCAACTTGGTTGTAAAAATCTCTTTTGAATCTTTAAGAAACTCGTCTTCGTGAAGAGGCTGAATGAATATCTTTATGAAATCTTCAGTTTGGTCGATAAGCGTAGGAAATGAAAGGTTTTTACCCGAGCTAATAAATTTAAAATAGAAGTTTATGCCAAAATTTCCAGTTTTTCTAATTTCCTCGAGGTCATTTAGAACGGAGTCTTTTAGGTATTCGTTACTTGTATTTGAGAGCTCTTTTATAACTTTCGCCTCGAATTTTTCCATTGTCGACTTGTCGAAAAGATAGTATGTATTTGGTAATATTGTTACTTCGCTCAAGGTTTCAAATGACTTAAAATTAGTCATGTCAAAGAATTTTATTTCCTCAACGACGTTCTCAAACCCAAAAACAATTCTAATTGGATTGTCGTATCCAAATGTGTAGATGTCAATGATATTACCTTTTACTGAAAATTCTCCTCTCTCGGTTACTTCAGTGACTCTCTTATATACAAATCGAGCCAAGTTTTCAATGAGAAACGATTCTGAAAGATTTGCGTTTTTTCTTACTACGATTTCGTAAGTCACTGATTTGGTGCCTGGCACCAAAGATGAAATTCCTTCGTAAAGCGAACCTTTCGTTAGTATTGGGTCAAAGAGACCCTTGAGAGTTGAAATCACAATATGCCTTCCGCTTACATAAAAATGTTTCAGAAACGAAATTTTGTCTTGAATCCTTGAGCTTTGAGTAAAATCAATTTCATAAGGGTATAGCCCAAACTCCGGGTTAAGAAGTGCATCAGGGAAAATACGCTTTAATTCTTGTGCCTCTCTTTCGGTATTTCTAACGATAAGCATGTTTTGCCCTGGAAATTCGTTAACAATGGCATCAACGATAACCCCATAATTCGGGTATATGCTTATGTGGTTTTCTTTTGAAAGAAAATTCTTTATGGCAGCTGCGTGTTTTACAAGATTTTCAAGTTTCATCTTACTTCTTTGTGGTTGCCGCCTTTACAATTTGATCCTTTGTAATCCACGCTCTTTTTCAGTGGGTTATTGAAATTTCTCTGTGCTGCCTCGACACCGCTTAAAATAATTGTTTCAACGGCCTGCGCGGCACGTTCTAACATTTCTTTCATCACGGGCAGTTCCGATGAATTAAACGGTGAAAGCACAAAATCAGGAATCTTACTTTTGTCGTCAGGTCTTCCAATTCCGACCCTAATTCTTACGAAGCCTTCGTCTATTAAATCTAAAATTGAGTGTATTCCCTTGTGGCCAGCGTCGCTTCCGCCAATCTTGACCTTCATTCTACCAACACCAAGATCAACGTCGTCATGAACGACGATAATATGGTTTGGCAGTACTGAGAAAGCATCTGCAAGAGGTTTTACTGCCCTCCCGGAAAGGTTCACGTACGTGAGAGGCTTTGCGAGGATGACCGTTTCGACTCCTCCGTTATTCTTCACCTCTCCTTTTACAAAAAATGAGGAATGTCTAATCGTTTTAAGAGATAGCTTCCATTTTGCTGACAGCTTATCTACAACCATAAATCCTATGTTGTGCCTTGTATTTGCATATTCTTCACCAATGTTGCCAAGCCCAATAATCAAAAACATTTTTCACCTCAAGAGATATTTTAGATAAGTCACGATTAATTGCAAGGAACAGATAAACCCTAATTCTACGGAGTTGACAGATTCTTAATTTTTCTTTGGAATAGCAATTTTTTGTAGTATAATCTAAAACAAATGAAAAACGAACGTATGGTTAGGTAGTGCACTATGGCTAAAAAAAAGCACTCATCCAAGCTTGTTGCGATTTTTATGCTCTTCTTGCTTGTCGTATCAACACTTGCGCTATACATCAATTTTAAGTCAAAGAGCGCTTCCACCGGATTAGTTGCAAAGATTTATTACTATGACCCTATCGTCCATGAACTTGTTCCAGTTGCGCAAACGATTAAAGGTGTTGATACAAGGCTCGTTGTGTTGGATGTTTTTAATGACCTCAAGAACCCTCCCGACAAAAGCCTCTTCCCAGTCATTACAGGAAGCATGAAACTTTCTTCTGTCAGCATTTCTAACGGAGTTTGTTTAATCAATCTTTCATTAGATGAAAGCGAACTCAAAACAATATCTCTTCATCGAGAATATGCAGCCGTTTACGGAATTGTAAATACCCTTACGGAAATTAAAGGAATATCAGAGGTCCAGTTTAAGATAAATGGGGAAAACCGTAAATACTTTTCTCACTATGTAGAAATTGATTTTCCGCTTTCTCATTTTCAGGGAAGTTTTCCAAAGAGCGTTAAGGCAAATTTGTTTTTTCCTACCACTGATTTTAAAACGCTTGCGATTGAACAGAGGGAGATTCCTGAAGCAACTGACCCTTTAGTTAAGTGCAGCTATATATTACACGAGCTTTTTAGGGGTTCACTCTACGGCCTTCCCGGTTTATTCAGCGAAGATATGATTAAAAATTTTTCTATTCAATCTGGTGGAATAGCGATTGTTGATCTCAACGAAACTGTTTTTAATCACCCTCTTGGAGCACATCTTGAGAACCTCTTCATATTGTCAATTGTTAACACGTTGACCGAAATCCATGACATTGAAAGCGTGCAGATTAAAGTGAACAACCACGTTTTAGACTCGTTGTTCGGCAGTGTCGACATTAGTTCCCCTATCAAGCGTTTTTTTGGGAACGGGGACAAGTACCTTGTTCCATATTTTTCGCTTCAGTTTAACGACAATAATTTTGCTGTACCTATGCCTGTAATTGCCAGGGATTACAGCTTTGCTAAACTTTTTGAACTAATGAAGAAGACAGATACGGGGTTCATTACAAAAATCACTCAAAAGGCAAAGATAATAAAAGAGAGCATTAGCGAAGGGACGCTAAACCTGGTGATTGACCTTGGGACCGTTCCTTCACAGAAAGATATGGATGTTTTAAAACGGACGATTGTTTTATCTTTTACAGAAATACCAGGTATTTCAAAAGTAAATTTGAGTATTGGAGAGGAGAGCTTTTTGCTTGGACGGTAAGAAGATTTTTGTAGCGAAATCAGTTTATGCTGGCGGAGTAGAAAGGTTAAATTTTTCTTTCATTGTTTCGTGTGGCAAAATTTTAGCTGTTGGAGAAACACGAACAATTAGAGAACAGTTTCCGCTTGTCAAGGAGGAATCATTAGACGGGTACGTGTACCCTTCGTTTTTTGACGCTCATACTCACCTGAAAGAGGTTGCACTACTTCTCAGTTCAGTTCACGGCAGTGCTATTTTGAACTATCAAGAGCTTGTTGGTGTTATTGATGCACAAAAAACTGAGCCAATTTGTATCTATAACCTTGACTTCAACAGAATTGACTCAAGAGAGTGGCTCGACCTTTACAAGCGTAAAAGGAGAATTTTTATCCAGAGCAAAGATGAACACTCTGTTTTTGTGAGCAAATCACTAATTGATTTTCATGGCATAACAGTCCAGGAAGTAAGCGGAGGAGAGCTCCTTCACTTTAACGGGCAATTTGTAGGGGTTTTTAGGGATAATGCTATTAATTTTGTGACAAGAGTGAAGGATAGAAACTTATCTAAAGAGCAGATTGAAAAAGCACAAATATACTTTCTTGAAAGAGGCATCACGTCAATTGTGAATTTTGACTTTTCAATTTATCCAAATCTTGAGGAAATGAAGAATGTTTCAAAGATAAGGGTCGTGCAGGGAATACAAAAAGATTATCTTTCTCAATTTGTTAGAGATGAGGTTAAAACAAACGATGGAGACGAAATGCTAAAGATAGGAGCCGTGAAATGCTTTCTTGACGGAAGTCTCGGTTCGCAAACTGCATATATGGTTAACGGTATGCCATTCAAGGGCTTGCTTACAATGGAAGAAGGAGAGTTCAGGGAATTGGTGCAACTTGCAAACAATAAAGGCATTCAGGTTGCTGTTCACTCAATCGGTAGTGGTGCCGTGCACATAGCCTTGAGTACTTTCAAAAATTATTCTAACCCTTACCTACGCAATAGAATTGAACATCTGCAATTTATTGATGAAGGCGACAGAGAACTTTTGCGTGATACTCCATTCATAGCTTCAATGCAACCTATTCATGCAATTTCTGATTACGATATTTATATGAAGTATATGGATAATTTTCGGTATGCGTACCCCTGGAAAACTGTTGAAGACTCTTCAAAAGTTATTGCATTTGGTTCAGATGCGCCTGTTGATGATGCGAGTCCACTTTTGGGAATATACGCTGCTACGCAACGAAAAACTCTTGATAAAGGCAAAAGCTACTTGCTCGAAGAGGCCATTTCTCTTGACGATGCAATTAAAGCTTACACATTTGGCTCTGCGTATGCTTCGTTTGCCGAGAGTTATCTCGGAGACATAAAAGAAGGGTATTTAGCGGATTTTGTTGTGCTTGACAAAGCCCTCTTATTTGATAAAATTTTAAAGAACAGAGTTTTGGCAACTTATTTAGGAGGTGAAATGGTATGGACGAGGTAGAGCGAAAAGTAATCGCAGCCATGATTAAGGATAGATTTCTACTCTCACGAGTCATTGGCGAAGGAGTTGACAGGGAACTCTTTGAATCAAATGAAGAGAGGATTCTCGTTGAGCACATCATAAAGGCTTATACGAAGGGTTCAATGTCAATTGACATTGAATTGGTAAAACAGGAACTTGAAGAAGAAGGACTTTATACATCTAAAATGGGAGCTTTGATAAGCGAAATCATTACGGAGCAGCCCGTAAACCTTGAAAATCTTCTGTCTTACATCGAAATACTTAAGCGGAGATTTGCTGAGAAGGAGTTAATTGGCATAACAAAGAAAATACAGAACTATGTTGAGTCCCACACAAGAAAAGAAGATATTACAGAATTTACTGGAGGCGTTATCGGAGAACTCCGTAACATCGTCGTCGGAAAGACTAAAAGAAAGATAGAACCCATAAGAAGCTTGCTCATCCGCTTTTCAGCCGAGATTGAATCAAGGACAAAAGAACAGAATAGAACTATTGGCTTTTCTCTTGAGCCGTTTTCTTTGCTCAACGAGTCGCTTTCTGGCGCGAGAAGAGGCTTTTACTATGCCTTGGCAGGTGCTCCAAGGCGAGGAAAAACTAACATGATGCTTCGCCTTACTGCGTCGATAGCAAAGAATGAGCATATACCTGTACTTTACTACTCATGGGAGCAGACGGCAAGAGTCTTATTCCTCAGGTTGCTTTCTCAGGAAACGCTCATTACTCCATTTGACCTCGAAGTAGAAACAATTCTTGAAAAACCAGAATTTGTAGATCGTTTTAACGAAGGTTATTCTAAACTTGAAAGTTACATGAACTATGTCTATCTCCTGGAAGGGCGCAGAGAAGACACCGTGAACAGGATTAGAAGTCACGCTCTATCGGTTATGCAAAGTGCTGGCATAGATAAGGTTGTCATTTGTTTGGACTACCTTCAAAAGATTCCAACTGCTGTACTTTACCAGGACCTTGTTCAACAGGTTGACGACGTTTCAGGTGCGTTGTCTAGCCTTTCTCTCGAGCTGAATTGCCCTATATTTGCAATTTCCTCGCTTGATAAAGAGGGTTCAAAGCTTGATGTAGAGAGCAGTTCACAGAGGCCTACTATGTTTAACTGCACCGGGGGAGGCGATATTGAATATGATACTGATGTTACCATGGTGCTGGTTAAAGACTTTACGGATACGAAAGTTCTCTATGAAAAAATTGACAACGCTTCAAAAGAGGGTCGGATTGACCCTGGCAGAATTCCTCATTTCGACATTTTAAACTTGTATCTTGACAAAAATAGAGATACACCTTTTGGAGGAAATGTCATTATACAGTACCTGTTCCTTATAGAAGATAACAACCTTGTAGAAATAGGGTACAAGGACGAAACACAGGAGAGGACATATCTTAAAATCTCCAAAATTTTTGACTGGATGCTTGAGAACGGTTACCTCATTAACATGAGGTAAATGGTGTCCGTTGGTATGCTAGCGATAGGCGATGAAATCCTTTCAGGAGAAAGGCTGGATTCCAATGCGGGATATTTTGTTAAACGTTTAAAAGAAAAAAATATTAATCTGGAATTGCTTATTTTTGTTGGCGACTCCATAAATGAGATCGTTGATTCTTTTAGATTTTTAACTCAACTTGTCAATTTTATCATAATCTCAGGCGGACTTGGGCTTACGCCAGATGACATTACTCTTAATGCTATTTCAAAGGCAACAGGCTTAAAACTAATCAAAAGCAGAGAAAAGCGCAAAGTAGTCGAGCAAAATTTGAGCAACATTCCCCACACTAAGTATGCTGATTACATTGATAGACTTTCTATCGCACTTGAAACTTCCTTGCCTATCCCGAATCCTGTAGGAATTGCAGCAGGAGAGGAATTGGTATTTAATAATGCAAAAGTCTTCATTCTCCCAGGCGTTCCTTCCGAGTTTGAAAGCATGCTAACAATGTATGTTCTGCCAAAACTTGCACCTAATGCTGATGAGGCAAGCTTTAGTTATTTGACGAACGCCACCGAGGCTTCAATCATTGATTTCCTTGAAACAGCAGAAAGAAATTATTCCGTGAAAACATCTTCTTACCCGCCGGTCTTAGGCGAGAAGTTTTTGAGAGTTAAGTTTAAGGGGAGAGGAGATGAACTTCTTGAAGTTTCGGCCGTATTTGAAAAGTTGCTCCTTGAGAGAGGACTATATTTTGAAAAGAAAACATCTTGAATTCGAAAATCTTTCTTTTTCGATGTGTTTTTTATTCAAAGTCCCAGGTGCCTCTTTCATTGCTAATTTGTCAGTATCACGTATTCGGTGCCTGGCAACAAGTCAGTGATTTCTCAGTGCAGATGGGGCAGTATTCGGAAACTGTCTCATTTTTTTTGACATCAATAACTTTGTATTTTTTGTTTAATTTTGTATAATTTAGCATGAAGTATGTGTAGACTTTCTTTTAAAGGTAAAGTTCAAAGTAAGTCTCTTGCAGAGTTTGCGTAGAATTTTTTATATATTCTGTTTGCCTAGGGCGACCTGAGCTCCCCAAGGTAGATTGAAAAAGGGGGAACAATGAAGAGAAAGTTTATCTTAACCGTGGCTGTTCTTGTTGCTTTATTCGTAACAGTTTTTGCGCAACCGTTAAAAATTGAAGCAAAAGACTACTATTTTCCAAAAGTAACTATTAGCGTTTCCATCAATAGCGATGGCTCATTTGACGTTTTAGAGAAACGGACTTACGACTTTTCTGGAGAGTTTCACTGGGCGACTTATACGCTCGAAAAGAAAGGTTTCTCTGACATAGAAAATTTTTCTGTTTCTGATGATAGCGGCGCCTACACTCTTCTTCAAAATGAAACACAATTACCAGGGACGTTCACCTTTACTGAAGACGCAACTCAATACATAGCAAAGTTTTTCTACTCCGCAACTGACGAACAAAAGACATTTACGTTTACCTTCAGAATCAAAGGAGGCATTAAGGCTTATCAGGATGTTGCCGATTTCTACTGGAAGCTCGTTGGCATTGGGTGGGACAAAAGAACAAGCTTGCTGGAAGCTTATGTTTATCTTCCTCAAAGCGTAAACTCAGATGATATCTCTGTGTTTGGGCATGGGCCTTTGCAGGGGATTGTGGAAAGAATAGACGGAAATGGAGCACACTTCAAATTAAGTGGGCTTCCACCGAACACATTTGTTGAGGCACGCATTTTATTCCCATCAGATATGCTTACCATGCAGAAGGAAAATGGTTACAAAAAGGACGAGATTCTAAAAGAAGAAATTTCTTTTGCAAAAGCTGCAAATGCGCAAAAAACAAAGCACCTTTTAGGTGCAATTTTCTTTGCCTTGTTACCTGTTTTACTTTTCCTTTATTGGCTCTATCTCTTCTTTAAATATGGGAAAGAGTACAAGCCAACAAGAGAAATTATCTATGAACGAGAAATTCCCGAAGACATGCCACCTGCAATAGTCGGGTATCTTTTAAGATTCCAGAACGTAAAAATAGAAGATTTCACCGCAACCATTATGAACCTGATAAGAAAAGGATACATTACAATGCAGGTCGTTAACGAAGAGAAAGGCTTAATTTTTAAGCGTAACGTTCCTGTTATTTATCTTACAAGAACTGATAAAAGCATTGAAAATCTTGCTTCTCATGAAATAATCGTTTATAACTTTCTTTTTTCCTCTCTTACGTATAAAGATGTCTTTAGTTGGTCAAGCACATCAAAACTTTTTAAGAGTATCTCAAAGGCGCTTGCGGGACAATCCGGGGAGCTTCCGGGAATGGCAGGTTCAATGCAGAAAACTGTTTCAACAGAGGACATAAAGGATTTTATCAAGAAACACTCTAAAGAGTTTACTGCGCTTTTTGAAGGCTTTAAAGAAGCAGTTAAGGAGGAAGGAGAAGAAAAACATTACTTTGAAAAAATGCCTGCAGCTGTCATACTTTTTATAGTTCTCGACTTCCTGCTTTTCTTTATGATATTCATTGTTACAGCACTTGGATTAGTTTTTCTTGTTCCAATCTACATCATTTCCATTCCTTTGTTTATCTTTCTCATTTATCCCCTTGGAAGAAGGACCCCTGAAGGAGCGAATGCTTACGCTGAGTGGAATGGGTTGAGAAAATTTCTTAAAGACTTTTCAAGTTTAAAATCAGTGGCTCCGGCCTCTATTGTCCTCTGGGAATCGTACCTTGTGTACTCAGTAACATTTGGTATAAGCAAGCGAGTGATTGAACAAATGAAAGTAGCCCTGCCGAATATCCCGGAAGATCAACTCATGACAAGCCACTTCTTTGTTGCCTCTTCTGCAATGGGTAATGTTGATATTGCGTCGAGCTTTAGTGGGTTGGTTGACTCAATGGTATCGTCTTTTAACTCAATCTCGACCACTGCGGCCTCTACAGGCAGCGGAGGTGGTTTCTCGGGTGGTGGTGGAGGAGGCGGGGGTGGAGGCGGAGGCTCAGGTGGCGGAGCAGGATAATAAAACGTTATTCTGCGGAAAGAAGTGCAGAATACAAAGAAAGATTCGTATGAGAGAAGCAACGAATACAAAGGAGTAAAAATGAAAACAATAACAATAAATTATATTAAAGGGAGGGTTTTATGAAAGAAATACTCACTGCAAAGCCGGGAGATAAGCTATATCTTTTGGGTAACGAAGCAGCCGTTAGAGGTGCACTTGAAAATAGGATTTCGGTTGCTTCAACTTACCCTGGTACGCCATCTTCTGAAATTGGTGATGTATTCTATGAAATTGCTGGTGAGGCAGGAGTTTACTTTGAATTTTCTACAAACGAAAAGGTTGCACTTGAAGTTGCAGCTTCGGCAGCTGTATCAGGTTTGAGGTCTTTTGTTTGGATGAAACATGTTGGCTTGAATGTTGCAGCTGATTCTTTTATGTCGCTTGCATATACAGGAGTGAGAGCTGGAATGATCGTGCTCACAGCAGATGACCCATCGATGTTTTCCTCACAAAACGAGCAGGATAACCGCTGGTACGCACGCCTTGGAAATGTGCCTCTGATTGAGCCATCAAATCCTCAGGAAATGAAAGACCTTATGGGATACGCATTTGAAGTTTCAGAGAAATTTGGATTACCCGTACTAATGCGAACTACGACACGCGTTTCTCACATGAGAGGAGTAGTTGATATGGGCTCAGTTAATGTCGGGTCTAAGATTGGCCATTTTGTAAGTGACCCAACGACTCTCGTACCGCTACCTGCAAATGCATACAAGGCACACAAAAGAGTTGTTGAGAAACTTCAAGCCGTTCAGGAATTTGCAAATAAAAGCGAATGGAACAGAGTGATTGATAAGGGTGGCAATCTTGGGATTATTGCGTCAGGCCCTACTTATAACTATGCAATGGATATTGTGAAAGAGAATAATCTCAAGGTAAAGATACTTAAACTAACACTTACATATCCTTTCCCCGAAGGACTTGTTCTTGATTTTCTTAAGAGTATAGACTCAGTGCTTATTGCTGAAGAGGTTGATCCCATTATGGAGAAAGAGGTATATTCATTGCTTGGAAAATATGGGGTAAACAAAAAAGTTTACGGGAAACTTGACGGGACTCTTCCTATGGTTTACGAGTACAGCCCTGATATATTAAAGAATGCTTTGAGTAAAGCGATTGGTGTCAAATTGCCTGGTAAAGCGTTGCTTTCCACTGACCTTACTCTTCCAGCACGACCTCCAGTTTTTTGTCCAGGGTGTCCTCACAGAGGGATGTACGATGCCGTAGAGAAAGTTGTTAAAGAGCTTTGCATCGATGCAGTTTTTCCTTCGGATATTGGTTGCTACACGCTTGGGTACATGCCTCCATTTCATAAGGCAGACTATCTCCTCTCTATGGGTTCAAGCATAGGTACAGGTAGTGGGCTTTCGAAGTTTTCAGGGAAAAGGGTGATAAGTTTTATTGGTGATTCCACTTTCTTCCACGCGGGTATTCCTGCACTCATCAACGCAGTTCATAATAACGACACTATGACAGTAATGATACTTGATAACAGGATAACAGCAATGACAGGAGGTCAGCCAAATCCAGGTATGGCCATGGAAGGTAAAAAAGAAATTTCTATTGAGGCAATTGTTAGGGCAATCGGTGTAAACTTCTTAACAACTGTCAATCCCTACAATATTAAGGCTTCTCACGAGGCAATAAAGGAAGCGTTGTCAACAGAAGGTGTTTCAGTTGTTATATCCAGACAGCCATGCGTACTAATTGTTCCTAAGAAAAAAGTTACTTTTATGGTTGACCCTCAAAAATGCACAGGGTGTAAAATTTGTATTAACGAGATAGCTTGCCCTGCAATGTTTGTTAGGGAAGATGGGAAGGTTGTGGTTGACGAAATGCTGTGCAACGGTTGTGGTGTTTGCGTCCAGTTATGCCCTGAGAAAGCAATAATCGTAAGGAGGTAATATGAAAACTTATAGCATCTATATTGCAGGTGTTGGTGGTCAAGGTGTCGTTAAAACGTCAATGGTGCTTGGGAAAGCCTGTGTTAAAAAGGGCGTAAATATCGTTATGAGCGAGATTCACGGAATGTCTCAGAGGGGGGGCTCAGTCCCTGCTGAAATAAAAATTGGCGATGCCTTGAACCCAGTCATTGAGAATGGTGGAACAGACCTTTTAATATCTTTTGAGCCTGCAGAGGCATTGCGTGCAATAAACAAATGCAGTAATCAAACTATTGCGATTATCAACAAATCTCCCATAATTCCGTTTACCGTTTCTCTTGGCATTTCTCAATATCTCAATCCGGAGGAATACATCAGTGAGCTCAAATCTAAACTCAAAAAAGTTGTAGTTCTTGATGCGGAAAGCATTGCAAAGGAATCGGGGAACATTCTTTCGTTGAATATGGTCATGCTTGGGGCTTCTGCCGCTGTAACAGATTTTCCAGTGGGAAAGGAGTACCTCATCGAGGCAATGAAGGAGAGCTTACCAGAGAAGGCTATTGAAGCAAACTTGAAGGCTTTTGAGTCAGGATATGAATTGTCGCATAAAGAATTATAAAGCTAAATATAGGAGGAATTAATGAAGATACTTGCAATTAACCCAGGCTCAACATCAACAAAGGTTGGTCTCTTCGATGATGAAAAATCAATTTTTAAGGAATCAATTTCACACAGCGTTGATGAGCTTTCAAAGTTTTCTACATCATTTGAGCAAAAAGATTTTAGAACTCGGGCAGTACTTGATATGCTAAAGAAAAACAATGTTGATTTAAAAACAATCAACGCTGTTATTGGAAGGGGAGGCATTCTAAAGCCACTTCAGGCTGGTGTATACAAGGTTAACGAGAAGATGCTTGAAGAACTTAAAAATGCATCTGTTGACCATCCATCGAACATCGGTGCAGTTATCGCGCATGAGATTGCAAAGGAAATCAATGTCACTGCCTACATTGCAGACCCAGTTTGCGTTGACGAATTCGAGGATATAGCAAGATTTTCAGGGCTTAAAGAGCTCGAGCGCCCCACTCTTTCTCATGCTCTTAACATCAGGGCAACTCTGTTCAAATATGCAACAGAAACTAAAAAGAATGTTGCAGAAATAAATGCAGTTATTGCGCATCTTGGTGGTGGCATTAGCATTTCTCCAATTAAAAATGGGAAGATGGTTGACGTTAGCGGTGCAAATGACGGAGGGCCATTTTCTCCTGAGAGGAGCGGCGCTTTGCCTGCTACAAGACTCATAAAATTCTCTTTCAAAAGCGGAAAGAGCGAAAAAGAGCTCATTGATTACATTACAAAAAGAGGAGGGCTTATTTCGCACCTGGGGACAAACGATTTAAGAAAGGTTACCGAAATGATAAACGCAGGGGATGCACACGCAAAACTTATTTTTGATGCAATGTGCTACCAAATTGCAAAAGAGATCGGCGCCATGGCAACGGTTCTTATGGGAAAAGCAGAGGTAATACTCCTCACGGGTGGAATGAGTTATAATGAGATGCTCGTTGCCGAAATCAAAGAACGTGTCGGCTGGATTGCCCCAATTAGAGTGTACCCAGGTGAAGAAGAACTCGAAGCACTTGCATCGGCTGTCGTAAGAGTTTCAAAGGGATTAGAAATATCAAAAGAATATAGTTAAGGAGGAAGCATGGCAGAAAATAAACCACTTAGAACTTTTGATGATGTTTTTGAACGTCTCAAGAATGTCGGAAGGACTCCGGTTGTTGTAGCGGGAGGGGAAGATGTTGACGCACTTGAAGCGGTCTACGAGAGCTACAAAATTGGAATTGGAACCGGGATCCTCATAGGGGATAAAGCAAAAATCGAAAATGCCCTGTCAAAATTTGACGATAAAAGTTTTGTAAGTGATATAATCAGCGCCTCAACTGAAGAAGAAAAAGCACGCCTTGCAGTAGAAACAGTGAAGAAAGGCGGAGTGCTTCTTAAAGGAACCACAAAAACCGCAACGCTTATGAAAGCAGTTCTTAATAAAGAATGGGGATTGAGAGGCAGTGGCATCATGTCGAGCGTTGCAGCATTTGAATCAGACTACGAAGGAAGACAAAAGATCGTTTTAATAAGTGACGGTGGAATTGTAATGTACCCGGATGTGCCAACGCTTGTTTCTTTAATTGACAATGCAGTGTTTATTGCACACAAACTTGGAGTTCTCACTCCAAAAGTCGCGCTTCTATGTGCAGTTGAGTCGGTAAACCCTGATATGCCTGAAACGCTTAACGCTTCAGTTATTACAAAGATGAATGCGCGCGGACAGATAAAAGGATGTATCGTCGATGGGCCTCTTGCTCTTGATAACGCACTTTCATCTTATGCAGCAGGTAAAAAAGGAATTAAATCAGATGTGGCTGGGGATGCGGATATACTGATAGTCCCAAACATTGTTGCAGGAAATGTTCTTGGAAAAGCTGTTGAATATATTGCTCACAAGCCTCTCGCAGTGACTGTCGTTGGCGCAAAAGCGCCTGTAATGATTTCTTCTCGCTCAGACAGAAGCGAATCAAAATTGAGATCCATTGCTCTTACAATCCTTGCTTCAAAATAGAAAATACAAGTTAAAACTACTTATGCGAGGTGGCTGATGCCATGCCACCCCTATTTTTTTACAGAAAGTCTTTCTTTTTATTTGCTGCAAGGATAACGATTAAAACTAAAGCAATATTTATTCCTATAAGGATAACCAAGTTCATTGAAACTGTACTGAAACTTGCATTTTTTTCTGATAAGTCAATTATCGGTTGTAAAAGATAATATGTGGGAAAAAACTTTGCAATAACTTCAGGAATTTTAGGAAATAAGTAAACAAGAGTTGGAAAGAAGAGGACTATTCCTCCAACTTTCCAAAACGAGAGTAATGTAGCAAAATCATTCAGGAAAATACCCAAAAGAACCCCTATTGACGCTGCCTCTGGGCCCAATACTTCGCTTTTGCTTTCAATGTTTAGTCCATATCCAAATTCGGTAAAGGCCAACTCTTTCGCCGTGTACTCTATTGCTTCTTTAAGTTCTTTCTCTGTATCGCTTGGAAAGTATATTGTTATCGTAGGTTCAATACCTGAATTGTTTTGAGAAAAGTCTTTCGGAAAAGCTATTCCTGCAATTACTGATTTATCTAAAACAAGCTTCTTGAGTTCTTCAATGGAATTTGCTTTGGTAACAGTTACGTCTTCTGTTTCAAGCACGTAAAGCACTTTGTTAATATCGGTATTTGCGAAAATTCCCAGGCTAATTTTGTCGTCAACAGTCTTCGGCATTGCAAAGTAAATAATGATGTATGCAACAAGCCCAAGTATAGTTATTGCAGCGAAAAATTTATTTTTAAAGAAAAGTGTTACATCTTTTTTCACGAGTGATTTGACTATTCGCGCGTTCATTCTGAAAGTCCTCTTCCCGTAATCTTAATGAATATGTCCTCAAGGGTTACTTCTTCGCTGTGGATAGTTACGACTTTCTCGTTTTTGAAAAGACTATATAGGGAATCAGGCGTTTCTTTTGAGTCTAAAATTACCTCCCGTTCTTCAAGCGTATCACCTTTGCCTAAGACTTCTGCCCTTATTGCTCTTTTGCCGTATTTTTGCTTCAAGTTGTGAGGAGTGTCGAATGCAACAATTTTACCTTTGTTTATGAAAGCAACTCTGTCTGAAAGCTTGTCTGCTTCATACATATCATGTGTAGTGAGGAATACCGTTGCACCCCTTTTTCTTTCTTCAAGTATGATATTC
>JAIMJY010000017.1 GCA_020692945.1 Caldisericum sp.
ATTTGATGGCTTTTGTTAACTTTTTTAAAAAAAGTCTCTTTTTCCTCTTGACACAGAAAAATTTTCTGGTATTATAGCTTCTGCTGGGTCGTGCGGAATTGTAAGATAAAGCCGAAATGAATCGAACGACCTTGACACAAAAGTAAAAAATGCTATACTTACTTTGCTCAAGTAGACGAGCATCTAGAGAAAGCGGATTGTACCTTGAAAACTAAGCAGTGGAAGTAAGGCTCCAAATAATTTTTCGAAGAGTTCGATCCTGGCTCAGGATGAACACTGGCGGCGTGCCTTACACATGCAAGTCGTGCGAAGAGAATTTGCTGTGGCAACACAGTGAGTTTTCTTAGCGGCAAACGGGTGAGTAATAGATGGGTAACCTACCCCTAAGATGAGGATAGCCTTCCGAAAGGAAGAGTAATACTCAATAATGTTGCAGAACTTCGGTTTTGCAAAGAAAGATGGCTTCGGCTATCGCTTTAGGATGGGCTCATCTCCTATCAGCTAGTTGGTGAGGTAATGGCTTACCAAGGCTATGACGGGTAGCTGGTCTGAGAGGATGATCAGCCACACTGGGACTGAGACACGGCCCAGACTCCTACGGGAGGCAGCAGTGGGGAATATTGGTCAATGGGCGAAAGCCTGAACCAGCGACGCCGCGTAAAGGATGAAGGCCGCAAGGTCGTAAACTTTTTTTGTAGGGGAAAAAGGAATTAGGTGCAAATAGTGCCTGATTCTTGATTGTACCCTGCGAATAAGCCCCAGCTAACTACGTGCCAGCAGCTGCGGTAAAACGTAGGGGGCAAGCGTTATCCGGAATTACTGGGTGTAAAGGGTATGCAGGCGGATTTATAAGTTAAGTATGAAAACTCTAGGCTTAACCTAGAGCTCGTGCCTAATACTGTGAATCTAGAGAGTGGGAAAGGGAAGTGGAATTCCCGGTGTAGCGGTAAAATGCGTAGATATCGGGAGGAACACCAGTGGCGTAAGCGGCTTCCTGGCCTAACTCTGACGCTCATATACGAAAGCTAGGGGAGCAAACAGGATTAGATACCCTGGTAGTCCTAGCTATAAACGATGGGTGCTTGGTGTTGGGGGTTTTCCCTCAGTGCCGTAGCTAACGTGTTAAGCACCCCACCTGGGAAGTACGATCGCAAGGTTGAAACTCAAAGGAATTGACGGGGCCCCGCACAAGCAGCGAGGCATGTGGTTCAATTCGATGCTACACGAAGAACCTTACCTGGGCTTGACATGTATGAGAAAGCTGGAAGAAACTCTGGCCCTCTGAGAGAGTAATCTCGATGACCCATACACAGGTGCTGCATGGTTGTCGTCAGCTCGTGTCGTGAGATGTACGGTTAAGTCCGTGAACGAGCGCAACCCCTTTCCTTAGTTGCTAATACGCTTCGGCGTATGCACTCTAAGGATACTGCCAGTGGAAAACTGGAGGAAGGAGGGGATGACGTCAAATCCTCATGGCCTTTATGTCCAGGGCTACACACATGCGACAATGGTCGATACAAAGCGTTGCAAGCCAGTAATGGCAAGCCAATCGCATAAAATCGTCCTCAGTACGGATTGAGGGTTGCAATTCACCCTCATGAAGCTGGAGTTGCTAGTAACCGCCGGTCAGCTATACGGCAGTGAATGCGTTCCCGGGGCTTGTACACACCGCCCGTCACACCACCCGAATTATGTGCACCCGAAGTGGCTCTGTGAGTCACGAAGGTGTGCATGGTGAGGAGGGTGAAGTCGTAACAAGGTAGGTGTACGAGAACGTGCGCCTGGATCACCTCCTTTCTAAGGAGCATTTTATAAGGTGTGTTTTATCAAATTTTTTGAAATATTGCTTTAACTTCCACTGTTTAGTTTTGAGGGCATAATCCCTCAGTTGTTTTATTCTGATTTGTACCTTGAAAACTGCATGATGGTATAGTAAGTTAATAAGGGCACACGGTGAATGCCTTGGTGCACAGAGCCGATGAAGGACGCAGCAAGCCTGCGATAGGCCACGGAGAGTTGCAAAACAAACTTTGACCCGTGGATTTCCGAATGGGGCAACCCATGAGAGCGAAATCTCTCATATCCTTGTCTGAATACATAGGGCAAGGAAGGTAAGCGAGGGAACTGAAACATCTTAGTACCTCGATGAAAAGAAAACAAATGCGATTCCCTAAGTAGTGGTGAGCGAAAGGGGAGAAGCCTAAACTGTTTGTGTGTATAAGCTGGCGGGCGTTGCACAAACAGGGTTGTAGGGAAGCTAATCCTTATCTGCCAATAAGGCGTGGAGTTACAAATGAATTATTTAGCTGAACACTTTGGAAAGAGTGATCAAAGAAGGTGATAGTCCTGTAGGCAAAAAATAATTCACTCCTATAGCTTTTCCTGAGTACCACGGAGCACGTGGAATTCTGTGGGAATCTGGGGGGACCACCTCCCAAGGCTAAATACTCTGGCAACCGATAGTGAAAATAGTACCGTGAGGGAAAGGTGAAAAGAACCCCGGAAGGGGAGTGAAATAGAACCTGAAACCGTGTGCTTACAATGGGTAGAAGCGCTATGAAGTGGCAACACTTCAGCGTTACTGCGTGCCTTTTGAAGTATGACCCAAGGAGTTAAGGGTGGTGGCAAGGCTAAGGGGAAAACCCGGAGCCGTAGCGAAAGCGAGTCCGAATAGGGCGTTAGTCGCTATCCTTAGACTCGAAACCAGGTGGCCAACCTATGGTCAGGATGAAACGAGTGTAAAAGCCCGTGGAGGTCCGAACCGGTTGAGGGAAAAAACTCATCGGATGAACTGTGGGTAGGAGAGAAATTCTAACCGAACCTGGAGATAGCTAGTTCTCTCCGAAATGCATTTAGGTGCAGCGGTAGGTAATAGTAAGTGGAGGTAGAGCACTGGATGGGCTAGGGGACTTACCAGTCTTCCGAACCCAACCAAACTCCGAATGCCATTTACCGTATCCTACCAGTGAGTCGGCGGGTACTAAGATCCGTCGTCAAATAGGAGAACAATCCAGATCGTCTGCTAAGGTCCCAAAAATAGACTAAGTGCATCAAAGGATGTGGGACTGCTTTGACAGCTAGGATGTTAGCTCAGAAGCAGCTACCATTCAAAGAGTGCGTAACAGCTCACTAGTCGAGCGGTCCTGCGCCGAAAATGTTCGGGGCTAAGTCTATTACCGAAGCAGCGGGTTTGAGAGATCTTCGGATTTCTCAAGCGGTAGGAGAGCGTTCCTGTTGCAGAGAAGGTATACCGTAAGGAGTACTGGAGCGGCAGGAAGTGAGAATCTTGGGTTGAGTAGCGAAAAGCAGAGCGAGAATCTCTGCCGTCGTAAGTCTAAGGTTTCCTGGGGAAGGCTTGTCCACCCAGGGTTAGTCGGGCCTAAGCCGAGGCCGAAAGGCGTAGGTGATGGACAACAGGTTAATATTCCTGTACCATGTATCTTCCGTTACCAGGAAGGGGTGACGGAGAAGGATAGGTTATGCGCGGTTTTGGTTGTCTGCGTTCAAGCCTGTAGGAGGTACTCGGAGGAAAATCCCCGGGTGCGTTAACTCTGAGAGGTGATGGGGAGCCGCAAGGCGAAGTAGCTGATTCCATGCTTCCAAGAAAAACCTCTAACGAGGAAGATATGTGACCGTACCGCAATCCGACACAGGTAGACGGGGAGTACGCTCCCAAGACGTACGAAATAACCCTCTTTAAGGAACTCGGCAAAATTGCCCCGTAACTTCGGGAGAAGGGGTGCCTGAGAAGGTGATAGCAAATACTTGCTGTTGCGTCCTCGGGTCTCAGTAAACAGGCTCAAGCGACTGTTTAACAAAAACACAGGTCTCTGCAAAATCGTGAAAAGATGATGTATAGGGGCCGACGCTTGCCCGGTGCTGGAAGGTTATAGGGAGGGGTTAGTGGACTTCGGTCCGCGAAGCTCTGAACTTAAGCCCCAGTGAACGGCGGCCGTAACTATAACGGTCCTAAGGTAGCGAAATACCTTGTCGGGTAAGTTCCGACGTGCATGAAAAGCGTAACGACTTGAGCGCCGTCTCAAAGAGGGATTCGGTGAAATAACGGTGGTCGTGCAGACGCGGCCTACTCGTAGCAGGACGGAAAGACCCCGTGGAGCTTTACTGTAACCTGATACTGAATTTCGGTATGCCATGTAGAGAATATGTGGGAGACTATGAATCCGGGACGCCAGTTTCGGAGGAGTCGTCAGTGGAATACCACACTTGACATACTGGAGTTCTAACTTCTTGCCCTTATCGGGCGGAAGGACACTGTCAGGCGGGCAGTTTGACTGGGGCGGTCGCCTCCTAAAAAGTAACGGAGGTGCCCAAAGGTTCCCTCAGGCTGTTTGGAAATCAGCCTTCGAGTGCAAAAGCATAAGGGAGCTTGACTGCTTAGATCGACAGATCGATCAGACACGAAAGTGGGGTTTAGTGATCCGGCGGTTGTGTGTGGAAACGCCGTCGCTCAACGGATAAAAGCTACCCCGGGGATAACAGGCTGATGCCGCCCAAGAGTTCATATCGACGGCGGTGTTTGGCACCTCGATGTCGGCTCATCGCATCCTGGAGCTGAATAAGGTTCCAAGGGTTTGGCTGTTCGCCAATTAAAGCGGTACGTGAGCTGGGTTCAGAACGTCGTGAGACAGTTCGGTCCTAATCCGCTACGAGCGTAAGAGATTTGAGGGGGGTTCCCGGTAGTACGAGAGGACCCCGGGAAAGAGACCGCTGGTGTACCAGTTGTCCCACCAGGGGCAGGAGCTGGGTAGCTAAGTCTCTACAGGATAAACGCTGAAAGCATCTAAAGCGCGAAGCCTACTCCAAGATAAGATCTCTCATCCTTACTTCGGTAAGGAGTAAGACTCCTTGTAGACTACAAGGTTGATAGGCGCGGGGTGTAAGCACAGTAATGTGTTAAGCTGACGCGTACTAATTAGTCGAGGACTTTACTATACCATGTGCAGTTTTGAAGGTACAAACCTTTAATATGCTCTGGTGGCCATTCCGAAGGGGAAACACCCGTTCCCATCTCGAACACGGAAGTTAAGCTCTTCAGGGCCGATGGTACTGCATGGTTCGCTGTGTGGGAGAGTAGGTCGCTGCCAGGGCTTTTTTCATAGTGTCTATTATCATCTCTAATAATATTGTCTTTTGCTGAGATACATTTAAAGTTCAGCTCTCTTTAACAACTCCGACTTAACGTTTTTATTATTTTTTGACAAAACTAACCTATAAAAATTACCTCGAACCATTTAAAATACTTTACTAATAAAGATCTAAAAGGATATCAATAAATCATTCCTAAATATTTATCTTTTGATATGTTTTGATTTTATCTGCTTGACTATAAATTGTTTATTAATATACTTTTACTTATAGTGGTGATAAAGGAGTGAATCGAGATGTTTAGAAAACTTGAAGATGTTACAAAAATACCTCAAGAAGAGGAGAAAATTATTGAATTTTGGAAAGATAATCAAATTTTCGAGAAGAGTTTGTTGATACGAGAGGGCAAGCCTCGTTTTGTATTTTTTGAAGGTCCTCCTACTGCTAACGGAAAGCCCGGTGTTCATCATGGCTTATCTCGAATTTACAAGGATACAGTTCTTCGCTATAAATCATTAAATGGGTATTATGTACCAAGGCGCGGCGGCTGGGATACACAAGGGCTTCCTGTTGAAATAGAAGTTGAAAAGATCCTCAATATTCATACTAAAAAGGAAATTGAAGAATACGGAGTTGAGAAGTTTAATAATCTGTGCAGAGAAAGCGTTATGAGGTATACAGAAGACTGGGAGCATATAACCGATAGAATAGGATTTTGGCTTGATATGGAAAACGCTTATAAGACTTATAACAACAAATATCTTGAGAGTGTTTGGTGGCTGTTGAAACAAATATACGATAAAGGGCTTCTATACGAGGGACATAAGGTCGTTCCTTATTGCCCTCGTTGTGGAACAACACTTTCTTCTCATGAGGTTTCGCTTGGCTATAAAAAAGTGAAAGATCCTTCTATTTATGTATTTTTTCCCGTTAATGATCAAAAGTTCAAAGACGTTTCTTTCCTTGTATGGACTACAACCCCTTGGACTCTTCCTTCTAACCTTGCAGCTGCAATTAATCCGGAGTTTACTTATTTACTTGTGGAACATAACGGGAAAAAGTTAATTCTTGCAGAAAACAGAGTGCATGCTGTTCTTAAGGATGATTTTACCGTGATTCAAAAACTTAACGCATCTGATCTTGAGGGAGTCAAGTACGAACCACCTTTTGATTCTGCAGAACTTTCTGAAAGTGATAGAGGAAAATCTTTTAAATTGGTTTTTGGTGATTTTGTTACAGCAGACGACGGGACTGGTATTGTTCATATGGCTCCAGCTTTTGGTGAAGATGACCTAAAAGTTGGCAAAGCCTACGACTTACCAATGCTTCAACTCGTGGACCTTGAAGGAAACCTGACAGCTGGGAAGTGGAAAGGGATGTTTGTTAAGAAGGCAGACCCTCTTATAATTAACGACCTGAAAGAAAGAGGACTGCTCCTTAAGAAGGAGCTCTACGAGCATGATTATCCCTTCTGCTGGAGATGTGGAACGCCTCTTCTGTACTATGCAAAGAGCTCATGGTTCATAAGTATGAGTAAAGTTCGTGATAAGTTATTGGAGAATAACGAGAGCATTAATTGGTTCCCTGAAAACATTAAGCATGGAAGATTTGGTAATTGGCTTGAGAATATTAACGACTGGGCACTTTCTCGTGAAAGGTACTGGGGGACTCCACTTAATATATGGAAATGCCCGACATGTGGACATACAGAGGCGATTGGAAGCATAAAAGAGCTTAGAGAAAAAGCCATTGAAGAAGTACCTCCCGATATAGAACTTCACAAGCCTTACGTTGACAGGATTCACATCCGTTGCCCCGAGTGTGGAGAAGTTATGGAGCGAGTTCCCGAGGTTATAGATGTTTGGTTTGACTCAGGCTCAATGCCTTATGCGCAATGGCATTATCCATTTGAGAATGTTAAAGAGTTCGAAGAAAATTTCCCTGCAGATTTCATAACTGAAGCAATTGATCAGACAAGAGGTTGGTTTTATTCTCTTCTTGCTATTTCCACGCTCGTGGAAGGAGTTTCTCCTTACAAAACCGTAATGTGCCTTGAACTTATCCTCGATGAAAAAGGCCAGAAGATGAGTAAATCGAAGGGGAATGTAATAGATCCATGGATTATTCTTAACGCTCATGGAGCAGATGCATTCAGATGGGCTATTTATACGGCATCTCCTCCTTGGAGCTCGCGCAGGTTTGGACCAACAGTAGTGCAAGATGCTCTTAAGGAGTTTATAATACCTTTGAGAAATGTTTATTCATTCTTCTCGCTTTATGCTAATATAGATAATTTTGATCCAAAAGTATCACCTCAGATTCCATACGAAAAAAGAAACATTCTTGATAGGTGGGTACTTGCAAAGCTTGAACAAATAAATAGAGAAGTCGTTGACCGTTTTGATAAGTTTGAAATAACTCCACTCACAAAAGACATTGAGCACTTTGTTGATGAGCTATCCAATTGGTATGTGAGGCGTTCGAGAAGGAGATTCTGGAAAAGCGAAAATGACGAAGACAAACTGGGTGCCTACCAAACGCTTTATGAAATTTTGTCAAAACTTTCTCTTATTCTTGCACCATTTACTCCATTCCTCGCCGATACACTCTACCAGAATCTTGTAAAGGGAGTTTACCCTTATGCGAGAGAGAGCGTGCATCTCACAGATTATCCTTCTCCACGCACAGAGCTTATCGACGAAAAACTTATTTCAGATACAGAGTTTGTTATTGATATCACTTCCATTGGCCGTAGTCTCAGGAAGGATTCAAAGATAAAAGTTCGCCAACCGCTTTCAAGAATTCTGCTCCTTTTAAGGGATGATGGAGAGAAAGAGATTATAAAGGCTCAGGAATCTGTAATTCTTGAGGAACTCAACGTCAAGAAAATTGATTTCGTTGATAGTGTTGAACCATTTGTAAAGGTTATTCTTAAACCCAATTTGCCTATTCTTGGCGAAAAATACGGAAATAAGTTGCCTATGATTATAAAAGAGTTATCAAAGAATGATGTCTCAAGCAAATTGCTAAAAAACGGAAGAATAACAATATTAGAAGGAATTACTATTAATGGAGGCGAAGTAATCGTTGAAATAGTGGAAAGCGGTGACTTCATTGGTGCATTTGCAAACGGAAGGTTTGTCCTTCTTGATAAAATGCTAACATCAGAACTTGTTGAAGAGGGAACCGCAAGAGAGATTGTGCACACTGTTCAGAATATGAGGAAAGAGGCAAAACTTGAAATTTCTGATAGAATTGTCCTTTTTATTTCTCCTCAAAGCAGTGCGGTCAAGCGGTTTAAAAATTATATTCAAGCCGAAACGCTTGCCTCTGAACTATCGGATTTTAACGAAGCTCTAATTCAGCAAGAATTAAAACTTGATGAGGTAACAACGTATTTGCTTAAAATAAAAAAAGCTTAAATGAAAAGAAAAACATCCCCAGTCCAGTTTGTTGTTTTGAGTTTTTTGCTTGTTATTATAACGGGAGCGATTCTCCTTACCCTTCCGGTTGCAAGTAAAAGCGGTCAATTTACCGACCCTGTTACTGCGCTCTTTACATCTACGTCTGCAACCTGTGTTACTGGTCTTGTAGTCGTTGATACTTTTGATAATTGGTCGTTATTTGGACAGTTTGTTATTCTTTTGTTGATACAGATCGGCGGCCTGAGCTATATGACAATAGCAACATTTTTCTTGATTTTCTCAGGTAAGCGTGTTACCCTCAAGGATAGATTGATACTTAAAGAGGGACTCAATGCTTATAAACTTTCAGGAATTGTGCTTTTTGCAAAGGCAATATTTTTTGTTGTTGCAACATTTGAAGGGCTCGGAGCATTGGCGTTAACATTGAGATTTTTAAAACAAATGGCCTTTCTTGACGCTCTCTGGAAAGGGATTTTCCAATCTGTCTCAGCGTTTTGCAATGCAGGCTTTGACATCACCGGAGGTTTTAGGAGCTTTACTCCATTCGTGAATGACCTTACAGTCAATATAACCGTGATTACGCTTATTATTTTTGGAGGTATTGGGTTCTTTGTTCTGTTTGAAATAATCACAAAAACTTTTACTTACTATAAGACTGGTGAGAGGAAAAAGCTATCGCTTCACACAAAGATTGTTTTAAAAGCTACTGCTATATTGATTGTAGTTGGAGCGCTTCTTATACTTGTTTTTGAATGGAACAATCCCGAAACTCTTGGAGCTCTTACTTTAAGGGGTAAAATTCTTTCTGCTTTTTTCCAATCAGTCACTCCAAGAACTGCTGGTTTTAACACTTTGAACATAGGTGCCCTCAGGCAGACAACACTTGTTGAACTTATATTTTTAATGTTTGTTGGTGGCTCTCCCGGAGGCACTGCGGGTGGCGTTAAAACGACAACATTTGTAGTATTTTTGTTCCTCATATTTAGTGCATATTCTGAACGAACTCCTGTTGTAATTTCTGGACGTACAATAAAACTTGAAATACTTAGAAAGGCTGTCTTTATTATTAGTATTGCCTTCTTTATCATTTTCATCTCAACTACACTTATACTAATTGCTCAAGGCGAGCAATTTTCTTTCTTACAGGTTTTATTTGAAGTCACATCAGCCTTTGGGACAGTTGGTCTTACAACTGGAATTACGCCACATTTATCTGATTTTTCAAGAATTATTATTGTTGCTACAATGTTTATAGGGCGAGTTGGGCCTTTGAGTTTTGTGCTAAGTCTTACTTCAAGGCGAAAGAAGGTAAGGCCCGAATTTCCTGAAGAAGATATAGCCGTTGGTTAAGGAGGAAGACATGAAAAAGCAATTTGGAGTAATTGGTCTTGGGCGGTTTGGAACTGCAGTTGCAAAAAATCTTGAAAATTTGGGTTACCCTGTGCTTGCAATAGACAAGGACAGAAATCTAATCGATTCAATCAAAGACTCGGTAAGTTTTGCTGATATTGTTGATTCGACTGACCCCGAAGCGCTCGAGGCAGCTGGCATCAAGAACTGTGATACTGTTATCGTTGCAGTAGGCGATGTTGAATCAAGTATACTTGTTTCTTTGATACTTGAAGAGTTTGGTATCAAAAATATCATTGCAAAGGCAGGAAGTGCAATACACGGTAGAGTACTCAGAAAAATAGGTGTGAAAGAAGTTATTTTCCCCGAGGAAGATATGGGTATTCGTGTTGCGAATAAAATTACCTCTGCAAATATTCTTGATTACATTTCAATCTCCCCAGAGGTCGACATACTTGACTATAAGGCTACAAAGAAGCTTTCAGGTAAGACTCTGAGGGAACATGCTTTAAGGAATAGGTTCGGGGTTAATGTGGTTGGTATAAGACGAAACGAAGAGGTTATAGTTTCTCCCTCTGCTGAGGAAAAAATCGAGGAAGGTGACGAGCTTTTCTTGATAGGTAAGACAGCGGATTTACTTGATTTTAAGAAGGAGTTCGAAGGATGATAAATCCGCTGAAGAAGAGTAATCTGCTGAAAAAGAGTGTAGATTACAGAAGAGTAAACAGAAGAATAAAAGCAGTTATTTTTGATTTATGGGAAACGCTTGTTGAAGACAAAGCCAATGGAGAATTAGAACGGGACACTTTAAGAGCCGATTTTATAATACAAACGCTAAACCTACCACTACCGTTTAAGCCAAAGATTCTTGAGTTCTTTACTGTATTAAGCGATGCATTCAGGAATCCAAGCCCTCATAACGAATGGTCTCTTGTACCTGAAGCGCAAATAGATTATCTAATAAGAAACCTTGACTTAACAGTAAGCAAGGAGGAGTTCGACAAGATATATACGTTCTACACTGAAAGCCTGCTTGATAACCCACCTACTTTTACTGAGGAATGTGTTCTTACTGTCCTTGCTTCATTGAAAAATAAATACAAATTAGCCATGATTTCAAACACCGGAAGAAGCCCTGGAAAGACTCTTCTTAAGATGCTTGAAGAAAAACAAATCAGGAAATATTTTGAGGTATTCTCTTTTTCAGATGAACTTCTCCTGAGAAAACCGGACTCAAGAATTTTCGAGATAACGGTTTCTAAACTTCATGTTCAGCCAAATGAAACAGTTCACGTTGGCGACTCTTACAAAATGGATTTCCTCGGTGCACAATCTGCAGGAGTAAATCCAATTCTCTATGCAAAAGGCGTTGAAAGCCCCAAGGCAAACCCTTTCATTCGTTCACATTTGGAAATTGAGCAAATAATTCGAGACAACTATGATAAAAATTGATGGAGAAAGCCTTACTACATTCGAAGTAGATGAAGTTGCACGTTTGAAAGCAAAAGTTTCTCTCTCAGACGATGCGTACACTAAAATAGATGATTCTTCTGATTTTATAGCCTCAATAATAGATAGCGGAAAAGTTGTTTATGGAGTGAATACTGGCTTTGGAAAACTTTCAGAAACGGTTATTCCAAAGGATTTGCTTCATCAACTTCAAGAAAATCTTATAAAGAGCCATGCATCAGGTACTGGTAAATCCTTAAGGGAAGAAGAAGTGAGGGCTTCAATTCTTGTAAGAGCTAATACGCTTGCAAAAGGCTATTCAGGCGTAAGACGAATTGTCATCGAAAAACTCATAGAGTTATTGAATAAAGAAATTTATCCCTATGTTCCCTCTTTTGGTTCCCTTGGTGCTTCAGGCGATCTCGCACCCCTTGCCCATATTGCTCTTCTTCTTATAGGGAAAGGACGCGTTATAAGCAAAGGGAATGTTTTTGAGGCGCAAGATACCCTTAAAAGTGCCGGGTTTAAACCCTTTAGTTTTTTAAACGCTAAAGAAGGGCTTGCTCTTATAAATGGCACATCTGTCGAAACAGGCATTTTCGCACTTATCATAAGAGATTCAAAATATCTTTTTGATGTTTCTTTAAAAGCATCAGCTCTCTCGATGGAAGCACTCAGAGCTCGAAGTGAAGCATTTGACCCTCGCATTCAGAAAGTTCGTGGCATCGTAGAGCAATCAGAGACAGCAGAGAGAATCCTCAAGGAAATTTCTGGCAGCTCTTTAATTAATTCTGTCCCAAGAGTTCAAGATGCCTATACTATTAGGTGTATTCCTCAGGTTTACGGTGCTGTGCTTAAATCTTTACGCTTTGCAGAGGACATCATATCTACAGAGCTAAATGCCGCAACTGATAACCCTCTTGTTTTTGCAAACGATAGTGAAGTGCTATCTGGTGGCAATTTCCATGCTGAGCCAGTTAGTTTCGCAGCCGATCAAGTTGCAATTGCGATTTCAGAGATAGGAAATATTACAGAGCGAAGAGTGAACAGATTACTAAACCCTTCGTTAAGCAATCTTCCTCCATTTCTTGCCAAGGAATCAGGAGTTAACTCTGGATTTATGGTTCTTCAATATACGGCAGCCTCACTTGTTTCTATGAACAAAGTTCTCTCTCATCCTGCAAGTGTTGACTCGATACCTGTTTCAGCTGACCAGGAAGATCATGTGAGTATGGGGATGGATGCAGTACTGAAAGCCTGTGACGTGCTTGATAATGTAAAAAGAATTGTTGCAATTGAGTTACTCTCAGCTGCGCAAGCCGTTGATTTTGTTGGAGGCAAAAACCTCGGAAAAGGAACTTATTTGACATACAGCAAAGTAAGAGAGATTGCTCCATTTGCCGATAAGGACCGAGAATTTTCATACGACTTAGAAAAGATTTACGAAAAACTAAATCAAAGATATTTCTAAAATTTATTAATCCGCTGAAGAAGAGTGCGGATTTCAGAGGAGTAAATCTACTGAAGAAGAGTGTAGATTACAGAGGATTAAATATTGTAAGCCATATTAGTGGACAAAAGCCTGCGAAAAGGGGGAGCAAAACGCAGGCTTTTGTTTAAAGCTAATCTTTTAAACTACACATATAGTATACCATAAATGTGAATAAAATATGAATAATATGCAAAATCATTTTTTTTCTTAAAAATATTCAATAAATCAACTAAAATAAAGTGTTGATACTTATATAATTATTAAAAATAATGATTAAGTTTGAACGTATCTACTATTCCTTGTCCTAAAATGGAGATTCGTACTTTTCTCTATCCCATCTGTCCAAAGTCTTTTTCCGTAAAGAGATAATCTTTTAGTTCCTTCTCGAATTTCTGGTCAATCCTTCTTAAGTACTCAATAAGCATTGCTGCGTGCTCCTTCTCTTCATCTCTGTTGTGAGTGAGGATCTTTTTTAGGTTTTGATCGCTGGTTGTATTTACTCTCTGGTTGTAATAATCAATTGCTTCAAGCTCTTCCACGAGGGAAGAAATCGCCCTGTGTAAATCCATTGCTTTGTCCCCAATTAATTTTGGGTCTTCATACATGTTCCCTGCCATTTTAATCCTCCTTTTAACTAATTCTATTTGTAAGTTCACCGATCTTTTCTAATTTGCACACTACTTTGTCGCCCTTTTCAACGGGGGCAATGCCTGCAACGGTCCCTGTGGAAATAATGTCGCCTGGATACAGTGTGAGGTATTTGCTTATGTAGTGAACAAGGTAATCAATCTTAAATATCATATCCTTTGTGTTTCCCTTTTGCCGCACCTTCCCATTCACTGAGAGTTCGATAGCAAGATTGTGTGGGTCTTCAATTTCATCTTTTGTTACAATCCACGGGCCAAGGGGCATTGACGTGTCGAAGTTCTTTGACCGTAGCCATGGATACCCTCTTGAAACATCTATGTGCTGCATATCTCGTTCCGTGACATCATTTGCAATTGTGTAACCAAATACGTAGTCCATCGCCTTTCCTACGGGGATATTCGATGCAGTTTTGCCGATAACAAAAGCAAGCTCAACCTCTGGGTCGATCCGTTTAGCCCATTTTGGATAGATGACGTTTGTTTGTGTTGGAATCACGCAATCGGCAAATTTGCCAAAAATGATCGGTTCTTCTGGTGGTTTGCTTCCAGTCTCTTTTGCGTGCTCTGCGTAGTTTTTCCCAAGGCAGATGATCTTGCTTGCTCTGTCGATGGGAGTACCGATCTTTGGTTTTTTTACGGCAAAAAGTTGTTCGAGCAAATCCTTAAATGTGCTTTGTCCTTTTGCGATAATCTTTTTAATCTCACCAAATTCGTTAATTGCATCAGTTATTGTAAGAATCATCGGAAATTCTTTGTCGAAAATGTGTGATAGCGTCTCTGAAAGTAGATCAATGTCAATAAGGCTTCCATTAATAAATACCCCAACCTTTTTGTACTCTTCTGTTTCAAATGTTGCAATTTTCATTTTTTCCTCCTTACTCCTTTGGAATCCACTGAAAAGGATCGTGGATTGCAAAAGATTAAGTCCGCACTCTTTTTAAGTGGACTAATATTGTAATTAAAAAAATCAAAGACATTAATACAACGATCGCAGGCCCTGTGGGAAGGTTGAGAAAATATGAAATGGCAGTTCCCGCGATGACGCTTACAACGCTAAAAATTGTTGATAATAAAAGCGTTTCTTTGAAACTCCTTGCTATGTTTTGAGAAGAAGCAGCGGGGATTACGATCATTGCCGAAACGAGTATTATGCCTACAACCTTTGTTCCAATTACTACAATTACTGAGAGCAGTACGTAGAATATGTAATTAATAATGCGGACATTAAGCCCACGCACTGTTGCCCATTCCTCATCGAGAGAAATAAGGGTGATTTCATCAAACAGAATAAACAAAATTGCAAGTGTAACTACTGTAAGTGCAAGTATGGTGTAAATGTCGTGAGTAGAAACCGCAAGGATATCCCCAAAGAGATAACTCATAATGTCAGGTTTATACGATTTTATAAATCCTATTATGATGAGGCCTAAAGCCATTGTAAACGGCAATAAAACTCCAATTATTGTATCGATGAATAGCTTGGATTTTTCGATAAGGGAAGCAATCAAAACTCCCGTAAGTGTTCCAAAAGCTAATGCAGCTGTGAAAGGATTTGTATTGGTGATAAAACCTATTGCAATTCCTGTAAGCGATGCATGTGCTACTGCATGTGCAAAGAATGCCATTCTTCTAAGAACCACAAAAACGCCTATAATTGCACTCAAAATCCCTGCCAAGATACCTGCAATGAGCACCCTAACCATAAAAGATGGTATCACTTTTCCACTTCCTTGTAGAGATTGCAAGGACCATCTTTAGGGCAGGTTTTGTGAGCGAAAACGCCAAAATGTGAACCATAAAGTTCTTTTATCTTGTCTTCCGTGAGCACTTCAGAAGGCTGCCCGTAGCAAAAGAGTTTTTTGTTTAGACAAAGGACTTTATCCGCGATTTTGCTAACTACAGTTACATCGTGCGAAATCAAGAGGAATGTAATTCCGTATTTTTCTCTTACAAAGTAGATGAATTCGTAAAATGTTCTTTCTCCTGCCATATCTATTCCTGCAAGGGGTTCATCAAGCAACATTACATCTGGCAGAAACATAAGCGATCTTGCAATAAGAACTCTTTGTATTTGACCTCCTGAAAGTTCTCCTATTAGTTTTTGTCTGAGGTCTCCGATGTGTTCAAGCGAAGAAAATTGTTCAAGCCTGGCATGTTTGTCCTTTTCAGAAATCAATGCTTTGCTTGTCGAAAATTTAAGCAGTTCATCTACTGTAAATGGGAAATTTTTTGGCAAATCGATTGTTTGAGGCACATAACCAACTCTTGTCCAGTCGCTCTTGCTCATTTCCCGGGCACTTTTTCCAAGAATTTGAGCCTCTCCATTGTGTGGAATAAGACCAAGTATTGCTTTAATTAGAGTTGTTTTTCCTGCCCCATTTGGTCCTATTATTATTGCAATTTCGCCTTTGTTGATTTCAAAGCTTACATCACTAAGTGCAGTAAAATTGCCAAATTGAACCGAAAAATTCTTTACCGAGATTGCACTGTCGATCATTTTAATCCTGTTAGAATTTCTTGGATGTTGTAATCCATTAAACCAATATAGGTAGTCCTTGTTTCGCCATCACCAAGAGGGTCAAGAGTGAGCACTTTTACTCCTGTGTCTTCAATAAGTGCATTGACAAGATCTTTAGACATTTGCGGTTCGTTGAATATAACCTTTATATTCTTGTCCCTGATAGTATTTTCAAGGTTAGCAATTTCCTTTGGAGTAGGCTCATGCCCTGGAATTTGTTCCACGGTTCCTATGATAGCAAGTCCAAAATATTCTGCAAAGTATGGGAAAGCGTCGTGAAAGCTTATGATGTTCTTGTTTGGTACGCTCTTCAGGCTTTCTTTGAGTTTTGAGGCTTCGTCAACGATGTTACTTGAATAGCCATTGAAATTTGCCTCGTAAAAGCCAGCGTTTTGAGGGTCGCTTTCCTTGAGCGTGTCTGCGATGACCCGTGCCTGCTGCACAAAAAAGTCTGGGTTTAGCCATAGGTGAGGGTTTCCGTTGTGATTTTCTACCGTTTGTTTAAACGATTCGCTCACGTTGATAACCTTTGCTTCTGTTACGTTCGACGCTAGTTTTCCGATCCACTCTTCGAGTCCAAAGTTATTTTCAAAAATTGCCTTTACCCCTTGAAGGGATTTTATTTCCGCAGGCGTTACAGTGAATGTATGAGGGCTTGCACCAGGTGGCACGATAAGCACAGCCTCAATTTTGTCCTGGCCGATTTCACTAAGAGCATCGTATAAAGGCAAAATTGTTGCAGCAAACTTTGGCTTCTCAGATTCTATCTCCTTGCCGCACCCCGTTAAGATAACAAATGTAAATAATAAAACAATTAGTATCTTTTTTCTCACAATTTTATTATAATATAAAATAGAGTAAATCAAAATACTGAAGGAGGCATACGTATGGGAAAAGTAGGAGTTTTAGTTCCACATCCCGGCAGACTTGAAGAATTGATTAATAAAGCAAAACAGTTTGAAGGATTTAATGGGGATATCGACTTTGTTGTTCCTAAAAACGCGAAAGAAAAAGAATCTATTGTTAGGGAAGCCGTTTCCCTGATAGCTGGTGGAATAACAGAGAAAGAACTTGTTTCAGCACAAAACCTTAAATTAATACAGGTTCCTTTTGCGGGTGTTGACACTTTTGATCTTGAAGCGTTGAATGAAAAAGGTATCATTCTTGCAAATGTACACTCGAATGCAACTTCTGTTGCAGAGTATGCTTTTGGGCTTGTGCTTTCGCTTGCTAAGGATTTAGCGCGCAGCGATAGAGACCTTCGAAAAGGTTATTGGCATGGCTGGATGGGACGAGAACCAAACATGGAACTTTTTGGAAAGACGCTTTGTGTAGTAGGGCTGGGTAACATTGGGAAGAAGATTGCAGAGTTCGCAAAGGCATTCGGCATGCATACAATTGGTGTTAAGAAAAATCTGGAACCGTATCCATTCGTTGACGAAGTGTACGGTGCGAAGGACCTTATGCTTGCAATTGAGAAATCGCTCTTCGTGGTAGTAGTGCTTCCACTTACGAATGAAACAAAGGGAATGTTCAACAAGGATGTCTTTAATAAGATGTCGGGAAAGTACCTTGTTAATGTTGGGAGGGGATCTGTGATAAATGAAGCAGACCTTTTCCAGGCGCTCAAGAATGGTGTGCTAAAGAGGGCAGCAATTGATACCTGGTGGACCTATCCTGAGGCTCCAATGCAATATGCAATGCCATCGAAATACCCATTCTGGGAACTTGATAATATTATTATGAGCTCGCACGCAGCAGGTTATTCAGAGGAAAGCCTCATTAAGGTCTGGGAAGACGCAGTGAGAAACGTCGTGCGATTCGCTATGGGAAAGTCTCCAGAGAATGTAATAACAGAAAAGGGATATTGATTTGTGGCAGTGTAAAATAATTCTTAAATTTAAACGCATGTTTTAATCCTTTGGAACCTGCTGAGAAAAATTGCAGGTTAGAGGAGATTAAATCCGCACTCTTCTTCAGCGGATTTAATCCTCTGAAATCCGCACTCTTCTTCAGCGGATTTAATCCTCTGAAATCCGCACTCTTCTTCAGCGGATTACAAACTTAAAGGGCACTAATTAGTGCCCTTTAAGTAAAGTTGAATCTATTAAATACCTTTTCTTTAACAAAAGCAGAAAACTTTTATTTAGCCAAATTGGTTATTCGTGCACAATTGTAGTTCCAGCTTTTCCTTCAATAGTATCAATGTACTTTGAGGTAAGTGAGATGTATGCCTTCTTTCCTCCTGCTTCAAGGAACTTAATAATTGCTGAAATCTTCGGTCCCATACTTCCTGCTGGGAAATGCCCTTCGTTATAGTATCTCTTTGCTTCTTCAAGCGTAAGGCGTCTTAAGTCAACTTGGTTTGGTTTCTGATAATTTAGTTTTGCTCCATCTTCCCCGGTGAATATTGTAAGTGTAACATCAACGTCTTCGCCTCTCTCTTTTGCTCTTTTGATGAGCATTGCACCAAGGAGAGCTGAAGCAAGATCCTTGTCAATTACTGCCTCAACTCCCATGTAGATAGGGGCATCTTTTCCGTCTTTGTAAGAAATGCCGTAATTACATTTAAATGTTCCGGTTTCATCTGGTTCCACCTTAATAACAGGTATACCGCCGCCGCCCACTGTTATAGGAATCATTCCTTGCTCGAGTGCTGCTTCAACAAGGTCAAATTCAACAATGTCAGTGGGCACAGGTGATGGCACAACTTTTCTCCATATTTCATTTCCTTTATCGTCTTTCTTGTACAATTTCACTGTCCATCCGTCTTCTTGCGCTCTTTCCATAGCCTCTTCTTTTGTATATGAAGGTCCGATGTACTTGGTAGGGTTTTTAAATCCTGGGTCATCTCTACCGACAACTACCTGTGTAACAATACTAATAACGTGCTTGTTAATATTTCTTGATGTGAGTTCATTGCCAAGTATCTGTGCAATCATATAGCCCATTGAACCTTGCGTGTCAGAACCGCAAACATCAAGAGAAAGTGGGGGAAGAATTGGCCGTGAATACTCGGATCTTAAAAGCACATTACCAACCTGTGGGCCGTTACCATGAGTTAAAACGTAACTGTCATTTGGAAACGCTTCAATAATTCGTGCAATATGCTTTGAGGTTTCAAAAGTTCTTGACCACTGCATTGCAATATCAGGTATAATTGCCTTACCATTCGCATCAGTTAATCCTACTGGGGAAACTTCATTTCCTCCAAAAGCAAAAATTCTAATTTGTCTCGTCATTTTGAATCTCCTTTCAATAGAAAATTTAGATACACAGCATTCTAAGCAATTTCTGTTGTAAGTCAATAGACTATACTTAATGATAAATCAAAAATTATTGAGGGAGGAGTTTTCGCCTCCCTCGCGTTTTACCTGTACTTTTCAGACATTGTAAGTGCCATTATTGCCTTTTGAACATGTAGGCGATTTTCGGCAACGTCGTATATTATTGACCTTTTACCAGAAGCGACCTCATCGGTAACCTCATGCCCCCTATCAACAGGCATTGGATGTATAAAAAGTCCGTCATCAGTATGTTTCATTTTGTCTTCATCACAAATCCAATCAGTATATTTAAGAGCTTTTACAATTTCCTCTTCCTTGTGGAACTCTCCATCATGATAAGCGTTGGGGCTCATCCAGTTCCTTGCATAGACAACGTTTGCATCTTCAAAGCCCTTGACTGTGTCATGTATTATTTCAAACTTCTGTCCCTGCTCTTTACAATGTAGCTTTGTCGTTTTGATCACTTCGGGGTCTAAATCATATCCTTCAGGATGTGCAACCGTTATAGACATTCCAAGCCTCGAGTATAAAAGAAGTGCCTCCTGAACCGAACACCAGGAGCGAGCAAGAGCACCATGCCCCCAATATAAAAGAAGTTTTTTGCCCTTAAGATTCTCTCCGATATGTTTTCTCAAGCCCATAATATCTGCAAGTCCCTGACAGGGGTGGTATTTATCGTGTGCCATTGAGATGATCGGGACATCTGCCCATTTTGCATATTCGCGTAGCATATTGTCGCCTTCACCATAAGATGCAATTTTATCCTCAAGAATCCTGATTCCAATGCCTGCGGCATACCTTGACATTACCTTTGCAGTGTCCTCTATTGTCTCTCCCGCGGTCTTTTTTGTTTTAAGACGCATGCCTCCCGGTTCAAGATATTGAGCGTGTCCTCCAAGCTCTGTAGCTGCGCATTCAAAAGACTGCCGCGTCCTAACTGAAGGATTGTGGAAAAACATAAAAAACGATCGGTCTTTGAGCAACTCTGTATACTTCGGTGAAAACCGGTTTTTCTGCATATCTTCTGCAAGTTCTAATGTTCTCATTATTTCATCAAGAGACCAATCTTCAGTCGTTATTAAATCTCTACCATACAACGAATCCTTGTGTTCATATTCTTTCATCATAAAAACCTCCTCTTTTTAAATCTTCATACTTCTATTTATTGATTCTCTTTAAGGCAAATTTAAAAGCATGGATGTTTAAAAGAGGGTACCTAAGTTTAAGGCGCCCTCATAGAAGACTATTCCTATGTTATAGACGGCCACCCATTGTTAGAGACATTATTGCTTTTTGCACATGAAGACGGTTTTCTGCCTCATCATTAACGATGGATATTTTAGGATCATCTATTAAAAGATCTGTAACTTCAAATTTCCTTCTTGCAGGTAAACAATGCATGTAAACTGCACCTTTACCAGCAGTTTTGAAGTGCTCGTGCGAGATGCACCAATCATCTTTATACTTATCTCTTACACTTTCGTGCTTATCCGGATTTCTTGCCCAGGACTTAGCATAAATAACATCAGCATCCTTTGAGGCTTTCCAAATGTCATTCTCAATTGTTAATGACCCTCCAGATGCTGCAGCAGCGTTCTTAGCAAATTCTATGTATTCTGGGTCAACATCATAAAGTCCTGGTTCGTTTGGATAAGCCAGTACGATATTAAGGCCGAGTATACCTCCCGCTGCAATCATTGTCTGTGGAACACCTGCAGATTTTGCTCTTTCATCGTATGCCCATGACATAACTATTTTTTTCTTTTTAGCACCTTCCAATCCGCCAAATTTCTCTGTCATCGTAAGGATGTCTCCCATTATTTGGCAGGGATGCTCCTTGTCGTCAAGCATGTTAATAACTGGTATAGATGCGTATTCAGCAATACCACGCAAAACTTTCCTCGCATCACCATATTCATATTCTAGTGTGCCCATCTGGGTTTTCAAATTGTACAAGCGAATGGCAAATCCGCTGAGGAATCGAGAAATCATCTCTGCTGTGTCTTTCCAGCTTTCTTTGTGCGAGAGTTGAAGTTCCTCGGGGCTGTATACTTGTGCCTGTCCGCCTAACTGAAAAATTCCTGTTGAAAACGAGAGACGAGTTCTTGTTGATGGAGAAGCAAAAAGCATCCCTAGTACCTTTCCTTTAAGAATATGGTCCTGGGATTCGCCGATTGCGTTTCTCATCTTGAGCCATTTAGCAACTTCGAGAATAGTCTCTAATTCTTCTTTTCCGAAGTCCATTACACTGATAAAGTCTCTACCTTTTAAGTTTGTAACCATTTTTACCTCCTAACCTCGTGATATTTTAAACGAAATTTTTGTTTTTGTCAACACGCACGCACGTAAATTGACTGAGCCTACTCTCGGTGATGCACTCG
>JAIMJY010000104.1 GCA_020692945.1 Caldisericum sp.
GAAATAAATTCAGGGTGACAAAATAGAGGTTTTTCAGAGACCTCCATACATGTCCTTGACAAAAATTTTGAAAGTAGTAAAACTGTATACTAAGCTAAAAATGGAGGGTGCAATGAAACAAAAGAAATTGATTTTGTTACTGCTCATTGTTTTTGCCTTGGTAGCCAACTTATCACTAACAAGAGCTGACAACTTAAATACCTGGATAAAACCCACAGGACTTTACGGAGGCGAGATTAACGATGTGAAGTTTTCGCCGAACTTTGCAAATGATAAAACAGTATTTGCAGGTGGTCCTGAGGGAGTTTATGTTTCATATGATGGTGGATCCAATTGGAATGCACTTATCTTTACTGGAGGAGAGGGCGTAACTTCAATAGCACTTTCAAGTAATTTTGCAACTGACCACACGCTTATTGCTGGCTCTAAAAATGGAGTTTATATTTCAAACAATGCAGGTTCTAGTTGGTCAAGTTTTCAAAAAGGGGCACCCAGTGCTTACATCATCGACGTTGAAAGCAATGCAAATGGTGATTACTTTGCACTCTCATTTGACGGATTTTTTACGGAGAAGAAACCTACTGAAGACCACTGGAGCGTAATCCAAACATTCCAAACTATTGTCCCAAACACATTTGCCGTGGTAGACAATTCTGTTTATGTTGGATGTGAAATGGGAACCATTTACAAAGTAAACCTTTTAGACGATACCAAGGAATCAATTGCTTCAAACCTAACAGAGGGGGCGATTTCCTCAATTAGCGTTAAGGAAAACGAGGTCGTTATCTCAACTTATGACGACGGGGTTTTTATTTCAAGTAACGGCAAAAATTTCTCCCACGAGCTTCAAGGCAATAAACTTTCTTCAGTTATAATTTCAACAGAAGGTAATATCTACGCTCTAGAAACGTATGGAGGAGTAAAAGTAAAGAAGGGCTCATTTTGGCAGGATTTGCCAATCAATATTTCGTCAACTAACATCTCATTTGCCCTTGCGCCAGATTTTAATACCTCCAACACAATGATAATTGCTTCTTATGAATACGGAATTATTAAATCAAACGACCTTAAGATGCTTTCGGCTTCAAATAACGGTATTACAAATGTGAACGTTTCATCTATTGGCTTTTCTAAACAGTACAAAGATAATACCACAATCTACCTTGGCACATTGTTAAACGGACTATACATATCCAAGAACGGAGGAAAAAGTTTCGTAAACACTAATAATATGCAGCTCCATCAAATTACGTCAATAACAGAGCTTTCAACGGGAAGCCTTGCGGCAGGAACATTCGGCGAAGGCATATGGGTTTCAAACGACAATGGGACGTCTTTTGTGCAGGCAGAAATTTTGAAGACAGATTCTATAAGTTTCGTTGAGGAAGCAAGTTCAGGTGTGGTTGTAGTAGGCACAAAAAATGACGGTTTATATTTAACAAACCTTCAATTCAAAAACGCAACGAAAGCAAAAGACCTATGGAGTATTGATACGAACATTTCCGCGCTGAGAACCTACGGTGAGAATATTTTCACAGGAACAAGCGGAGGAAGCCTCTACTTGTCAAGCGATAACGGTAAGACTTTCAAAGAGGTTGCGAATAATGCGTTTTGGGGGTTGGCAATTACAGGCTTGGCAATTTCGCCAAACTACTCGACAGATGGGGCGATACTCGTAGGCACTGCGGGCGGTGAGTTCTTGTCACGTGATAAAGGGATACATTTTAAGCCAATATATGATTTAGGAACAACCTGGGCTGACGGTTGCGCTTTTTCTCCAAATTTCGTAACTGACAGTACGGCAGTTGTAGGAGCGTGGGGCTATATTTACGTTACAAGTAATAATTTTATGAGCTTCAATAATATCTACTCAAATATTTCCAACAGATACATCACTCAAGTTGCGCTTACTCCAGATTTTTCTTATGGTAAATCTGGCTCTATAATCGTTCTCACCAGTTCAGGAGGAATATTTAATCTTGCACAATCTTTGCCAATTGTTGTAAAGATGACTATTGGAAAAACAGGGATGGACGTTAACGGGAAATTTATCCCAACTGACACAGCTCCAGTTATAAAAAACAGTCGAACTCTTGTCCCTATAAGGTTCATTTCGGATGCTTTCGGCGCGAATGTTGAGTGGAACGATAAAGAGAAAAAGGTATCGGTGATGTTGGACCACCATGAAATTGTGCTTTATATAGGAAAGGCAACAGCTTATGTTGATGGAAAGGAAATGCAAATTGACCCAACAAACTCAAAAGTTGTGCCAGAAATAATCAATAATAGAACGTACGTACCAGTGAGATTTATCTCGGAAGGGTTTAATGCAAAAATCGAATGGAACGACACCCTTAAAGAAGTTACAATTACCTTAGGAGGTGCACAATGAAAAAATTTGTTATCTTTACCATCGTTCTGTCGCTCGTTTTAGTAAATGTGCCTTTTGCTACATTTGCTCAAGATATAGAAAGCAAACTCTTAGTTCAACCATTCTCGGGTACAGGAACACTCATAAACGAATTTCTTAAGGCAAAAAAATCAATATACATTAATATGTACGGACTAACTGATTTCGATTTTTTTCCTCCACTTGTCGCACAGGTAAAAAAGGGCGTTAATGTTAAAGTTATGCTTGAAAGAGCTCCATATAATGCAGAAACAGAGAATTGGGATGCAAGGGCAATACTCACGAAATATGGAATCGTTTGCAAGTGGGCTTCTCCTGAGTTTTTTATCACTCATGCAAAATATATAATTATTGACAGTTCCGAGATAATTGTGCTTTCGGGAAATTTCACTTACTCCGATTTTACGAAAGACAGGGACTTTGGAATCATAATGCAGGATAAAACGAAGGCAGAGGAATTTGAAAACTTATTTAAAGCTGATTGGGCAAGACTTTCATACCAGAATAATGACCCTGATGTAATCATAAGCCCTATTGATTCAAGGGCAAAGATTGAAACGACGCTAAAAAGTGCAACAAAAAGCATAAAGATATGGGAACAAGAGGTAGAAGACCCCTCGATAATCAACATACTAAAAGATGCCAAAGCAAGGGGTGCTGATGTACAGATCATTATGCCTGGTTCCTATGCACAAACTGCGGTAAATGCTCTGCAGGCAAGCGTATATGCACTCCCAAATCCCTATGTGCATGCTAAGGTTTTCATTGTTGATGACACTGTCACATACATTGGTTCAAACAATTTTACGACGCCCTCGCTGGAAAGTGAACGCGAGACAGCATTGCTTACAAAAGATTCTACAATAATCGAAGAGCTTTTGATCCTTTGGAAGTGGGACTTATCTCATACAACAAAACCGTGAA
>JAIMJY010000105.1 GCA_020692945.1 Caldisericum sp.
AGGGTTAACAATGCTTGAAGCTTTTTTATCGACAAGAGAGTAAAGGACCACTGTGATTAAAGTGATAAAGGCAAACGCAACTCCTTTATCTTGAAATTTGAAAATCATTGATACGGTTTCCTTAAAAGAATTGTTCTCAAAGGTTATCATGTATATTCCGAGAACTACAAGCGCTATTCCAATTATACCGCCTGCTTTAAGGCGCTCTCCCATTAAAATGAAGGATATTAAGGGTATAATTGCAGGAGCAGACCGGGCGATAGGATAAACAATAGAAAGGTCTCCGTAGGCGTAAGCCTGAGAGAGAACATACCAATAAACTGCATTTATGATGCCACTTATTGCTATGTAAACCCAACCTTCTAAAGGTATAGGAAACTTATTAATGAGATATACTGCCAAAGGAAGATAGATTACGACCTCACAAATTTTTGCAAGGTACAGGAAAACCAATTTATCCTTGCTCTTCTTTGCAAGAAGATTCCACAATGCATGGATAAATGCGGAAAAAACAACCATTAAAACAAGCGAAAACCTCATAGCTTAATTTTATCTTTTTTTGTTTTTTTTGAAACATAGGGTTTTTAAATTTTTGGCTGTCATTTTGTCTATTTACAATTTAATGGTAAACTTTTTATAATAATCATCTGAGATGAATAATGATTACAGAGAAGTAAATCATCTGAGATGAATAATGATTACAGAGAAGTAAATTTAAAAGGAGCTGCTATGAGCAAAAATGAAATTCCTTCGCACCATGGGAGCGAAGATTTGAAAAAGAAATATTATCCAAATGAGACGGTGAGGATATTGTGTGAAAGGGCAAGCTTGCGTAATTTTTCCGAACATGAAATTCCCGAGGACTTATTAAATTTAATTCTTGGAGCAGGCATTCATGCTCCAACTGGCGGAAACCTTCAACCATATTCAATTATTAAAATACAAAATAAAGAGACGAAGAAAGCCCTTGCAGACCTTTGCGGGCAAAATTTCATCGAGAAAGCACCTGTTGACTTGCTGTTCTGTATCGATTGGCATCGTATAAAGAGATGGGCAGAGCTTGAAGTCGCCCCATTTACAGCATCAAGTTCGTTCAGGCACTTCTGGGTTTCCTTCCAGGACACTATTATTGTTGCACAGAATATAGTGACTGCAGCTGATGCACTTGGATTAGGCTCTGTCTATGTAGGCACAATTATTGATTTCATTCCTGAAATTCGAAAGATGTTTGAGCTACCCGCGGGTGTTTTCCCCGTGGTTTTACTTAGTGTTGGTTACCCTATATCAAAGGCTCTGCCAAGAAAGAAACTTGGAATTGATACAATAGTTCATAGCGAGAAATATGAAGAAAGAAAAGACAAAGATATATTAAATGCTTTTAATGAAAAATATTCAGAGATAAAGATTCCAGTTACTAAAGATCGTGTTGAAATAATCTATAAGGTAGCAAAAGAGGTTCATGGTGAGGATTTTGCGGAAAAAGTTATTGGAAAAATAAAAGAGAACGGCTATATAAACGCTGCACAAAGATACTTTGGACTTCATTACATTGCAAGCGAAATGCCAAAAAACAATGAAGATTATTTACGCCTTATGAAAGAGTCAGGGTTCGGTTGGTTTAAAAAATTTGAAACAAAAAATAAATAGGAGGCTATTATGTTGAAAGATGTAGTTTTAAAGAACAGAAGTTATCGAAGGTTTTATGAGGATTTCAAAGTAGATTGCGGGACTTTAAAAGAGTTTGTTGACCTTGCACGGTTGTCGCCTTCTGCCGGCAACAAGCAACCATTGCGCTACATTCTTTCTTGTGTAGATGAAAAGAATGAACTGATATTTCCCAATCTTGCGTGGGCTGCATATCTTACTGATTGGAAAGGGCCTTCAAAAGGAGAGCGCCCTTCTGCATATATCGTTATGCTTGCCGACAAGGAACTCTCGCCTCATTACAATTGGGATGCTGGAATCGCCTCGCAGAGTATTTTGCTTGGAGCAGCCGAGAAAGGGCTTGGCGGTTGCATAATTGCCTCAGTAAACAAGCCCAACTTAATAAATGCTCTTAAAATACCCGAAAAATACGAAATCGTTTTTGTAATTGCAATTGGCAAACCAAAAGAAAATGTTGTGATTGAGCCTGTACCTTCTAATGGTGACATCAAATACTATAGAGATTCAAACCAAACCCATCATGTTCCAAAGCGCTCTCTTCCCGATCTAATTCTGAACTTATAAAAGTGTTATGAGCATTAACATAAGAAGAGTTTCGGGGTCTGATAAGGAGAAAATCCTTAAAATCTCCTCAAAAATCTGGGAAGGAGATGATTACATTCCATTTGTATTTGACGAATGGGTGAGAGACGAGAATTCCTTCTTTGCATGTGCCGAAATTGAAGGAAAAATTGTAGGATTTGGAAGATATGTAAAATTCTCAGACGCCTATGCCTGGCTCGAGGGTTTAAGGGCAGATCCCGAGTATCAAGGTCGTGGTGCAGGAAAAGCGCTCACCAATTTCTTTATTGAAAAAGCAAAAAGCGACGGAGTAAAAACTCTTGCACTTTCAACTTATATAGATAACAAAGCTTCAATGCATATCATAGAATCAAATGGTTTTGTGAAAAAAGCATCATTTGTTTACTTTGAAGTAAAAACTGAAAAAGCAAAAGAGAAAATAGAAGATAAGTCCCTCTCAGATGTTTCTACGGAAGAGGCGGAGAATTTTATAAAAAACTCTGAGTTCTTAAAAATTGCCGATGGATACCTTCCTTATGGTTGGAAATTTTTCCCAGAAAGATTTGGGATTATCAAAGTATTAGAGAAAATGCAATTTTTGCTCGCAGTTAGAAAAAATAAAGAACCCCAGGCATTGGCATGTGCTGCCGAAGTTATAAGCAAATTCAAACTTTTAAGCGTCTGCTTCATTGATGGGACAGAAGAAGGCATAGAACTACTTCTAAAAGAAATTTTTGCGATGAAGACAAAATATGAACTGTTTGAGTTCATGATTCCATGCTCAAAAGGCAACTTTTCGAAAGCACTAAGTGTATTTAAAAAATTGGGTATCAAGAGTTATTACAATTATTCCGAGGACTTATTCGTCTATGAAAAAGAATTAGCTTAAAAATTCTTAAAAAGTTTTTCCTCAAAGCACTTGACTACGTATTTTTTGCCATTTTTAACTATAGTTTGTCCTTCACTTTCTTCACTCACCGTTTGCTCATTTTGTCTGTGATTGGTTCAACCTTTTGAAGTCCCTTTGAGTCTTCAAGTTTTTACTTCCATGTTTTCTTTTTCATTTCTTCCTCCCTTG
>JAIMJY010000106.1 GCA_020692945.1 Caldisericum sp.
CGCCACGCTTCCTTAAAAGTGGAAGCTCGCGATGACAAGTGAAAGGAAATTGGCTCGCAGTGACAGGGAGGGGTATGTCCTCCAACAAAGCCTTTAGAAGTGGCTTCTCCCTCCTCAGATATTATTTAATTTCCACAACCACCGGTGCATGGTCTGATGTGCCTTTGAGTTTTCTTGGCCCTTTGTCTATAAAGCATTCAGCGAGGTTTGATTGCAACGCCGGACTTATCAAAATGTGGTCAATTCTCATTCCTTCATTTTTTCTAAATGAACCGTCACGATAGTCCCACCATGAAAAAGCTCTTTCGTTTGGATGTTTGAGTCGAAACGCATCTATTAAACCAATGCTAACCAAATCTCTAAAGGCATCTCTTTCCTCGTCCATAAACCCGATAGAATTTCCCAGCAAGATGTGGTCCCACACATCAATTTCTTCAGGTGCCACGTTGAAGTCGCCAAGCAATATCATTCTTTTCTGGATAAGGCTCTCTTTCTCAACATAGTTTTTCATCTTTTTAAAAAATTCTAGCTTAAAGAAGAAACGCTCGCCGCCTTTTAATCTCCCATGGGGAAAATATGCGTTTATTATTGTTATGTCGTTAATTTGTGCCTGGATTGTCCTTTTCTCATTGTTTGAGTCAATCAGGTTGCCTTTAGAGTTTTCTAGGCCGAACTTCGACATCAGTGCGACGCCGTTGTAAGCTTTCTGTCCAGAAAAAGCGACATCGTAGCCCCTTACTTTGAATGTTTCAATGGGAAAATCCTCATCAACTACTTTTGTTTCCTGAATGGCAACCACATCAGGAGAGTTTGCATCGATATAATTTGCAATTATTTCAAGGCGTGCTCTGATTGAGTTGACATTCCATGTTATTATCTTCATTTTATAGTGTTTCCTTTTCTCTGAAATTTCTAAAAATCTCTTTTATTGACTTTTTTAAGACAGGGTGCACGAAGTTTGGAGCAATCTCCGAAAGGGGCTTAAGTACGAAGAGCCTGTTTTGAATGTCTGGATGGGGAATTTTGAGGTTTTTTTCTGAAGTAATTTCACTGTTATAAAACAGGATGTCAAGGTCAATAATTCTTGGGCCCCAGTGAATTTTGCGAACTCTTCCCATTGTTTGTTCGATGGCCAAAAGTGTTTTAAGCAAGTCGTGAGGTGAGAGTTTAGTTTCGATTTCAATAACGCAGTTCAAAAACTTTGGCTGTTTCTTCAGTCCATATGGTTCGGTTTCAATTATTGAAGACCTTTGTAAAATTACTATTCCCTGCTCCTTAATTTTTGAAAGCGCTTCCTCGACGTTTTTTTCTCTGTCTCCAAGGTTCGTTCCAACACCTATGAATGCGTAGTGAGTGCCATTTTCTACTTCAACTCTTCTTACTCTTCCCATTTTTCTCCTCCGATATCACTGACTTGGTGCCTGGCACCGAATACGCAATCGCTTTGAATACTTTAATTAAGTCTTTGTGCGGCTTCACATCGTGAACCCTCAGTATATGCGCACCGTTTGAAAGGGCGATTGCGTCTGCCGCAAGCGTACCGAAAAGCCGATCCTCGACAGGTTCATCGGTAATAAGCCCTATAAAGGATTTTCGTGAGAGTCCGATAAGGACTGGTAAATTAAATAGAGAAAATTCATTCAGGTGTTTGATAATTTTTAGGTTATCCTCGAAGTTTTTTCCAAAACCGATTCCTGGATCAATTATGATTTTCTCTATGCCGTGAGTGCTAAGCGTTTCGATCCTTTCCTCAAAATATTCCAAAAGCTCTCTCATTAAGTCTTGATAGATGGGGTTTTTCTGCATATCCTTCGGCGTTCCTTTTATATGCATGATAACAACAGGTGTGTTAAATTCTTTGGCAACCTCAACCATTCTGGAGTCAAATTGAAGGCCGCTTATGTCATTTATGATGTCTGCCCCGCTTTCAAGAGCAGCTTTGGCAACTTCCGATTTATAGGTGTCTATTGAAATTGGGATATCCGGGTAGGCGCTTCGTATTGCTTTGAGCACAGGGATTACGCGGTTTAGCTCTTTATCTAAGGAAACACTCTCAGCACCAGGTCGGGTTGATTCTCCTCCGATGTCAATTATATCTGCACCTTCTTCGATCATTTCTTTTGCGTGCGTAAATGCGCTTTGAGTATTTGTGAAATTGCCGCCATCTGAAAATGAATCAGGCGTTACGTTGAGAATTCCCATGATAAATCTGTCGGTGTTAAAGTCGAATGTGCGACCCTGTATCCTAAAAATAGGAAGTTGATTACCAGTAAAGATTCTTTGAACCGCCTCTTTTGCCTCTTTGAGCCCGAAATAAGGCTCTGACGAGATTTTTTCTAAAACTCTTTCGTACGCTCTTTCAGTGCCCATAAGCAGACAGTCCGTCTTTGAAATCTTCCAGCTTGCAACGTTGTGATTAACTGCAACGTCGCCTCCTGCACTGAGGAATTCTTGCTTCAGCATGTTTGCTCCCCGCGAATCCAGGTCGTAAATCTTAAGTATCAGAACCTTGCTTTTCTTTCTGAAAATATCGAAAGCACCCTTGTCGGTTCCAATTGCCTCAAGTTCCTCTTCAAGGGAATTTAAGGCAACTTTTCTTATGATCATTTTAGCCTCCTAATATGTAATTGCAATGCCTGCCTCTACCCTGCAAAAATTGGGAAGGAATAGCATTCTCACCGAAAACTAATTTCTCGGTTTCCATACTTCTATTTTACTGAAAAAGTGTTAAAATTAAACGATGAAAATACGGGTTATTACGGTTGGAAAACTAAAGAAAGGTTACATGCTTGAAGGAGTAAATGACTATCTTGGGAGGGTGAAGCATTACATTGGCATCGAGATAGTTGAGACAAGCGAGAGTGCGATCGCCAAATTTCTGACCGACAGGACGTTCAATGTCATACTTGACAGGAGCGGAAAAGAGTTTGACTCTCTTGATTTTGCAGTCTTCATTCAGGATAAGTTAGCGAAGTCTTCAAAGGATATTGTTTTCTTTATTGGTGGAGCAAATGGATTTATCAACGAGCTTCTCGAGCAAGGGGACTTGCTTCTATCAATATCAAAAATGACTTTTCCTCATGAAGTTGTCCGTTTGTTGCTTCTTGAGCAGATTTACCGCGCCTTTACAATAATCAATGGCGAGAAATACCACAAGTGAAAATGGAAGTCTCTCGTCCTTTTTTAAGCGCAGTTTATTGCACTTTTGTCGCAAGGCACGAATGTTTGTGAGAAAACCCAGTTGCAAAGGATTAATGGAATAGTCGTT
>JAIMJY010000107.1 GCA_020692945.1 Caldisericum sp.
AGGCAAGCTCAAGTGGATGAACCATAAGTACATTGAGAACCTATCTCCTGCAGAAATTTTTGAAAAAAACAAAGAAATAGGAACTGATTTTACCGAAAAGCCTGCTGAGTGGTGGATTGATTTCGTTGGTGTAATCAAGGAGCATTTGGATACACTTTCAGATGTAAAAGCTATTTCAGCTCCTCTTTTTGAAAAGCACGAGCTTAGCGATGATATACTTGAAGAAATTGAATCTTACAATTCTCTTGCACTTTTTGAAAAGTTCAAGGATAATATTTCTGAGATTGCTGAATGGAAAACTGAATCAATTCTTTCAACGATCCGTGATACGGGGAAAACGCTTCAAATCAAAGGTAAAAATCTTTACTTTCCTCTAAGGCTTGCAATAACAGGTAAAGAGGAAGGACTCGAAGTTCACGAATTCATTTATTTTATTGGGAAGGAAGAAACGATATCAAGACTCAGTAAAGCAATAAGGAGGTTACAAAATGCTTAGAGTTTACAATACAATGACTCGAAAACTCGAAGAATTTACTCCAAGAGAGAAAGGAAAGGTTTACATGTATGTTTGCGGGCTTACCCCTTATGATTATTCCCATGTTGGACACGGTAGGTCTGCTGTGGTTTACGATGTTATGCATCGGTACTTTGAATGTCTTGGCTACGAGGTAATTCATATATCAAATTTCACCGATATTGACGATAGAATCATTAAGAGAGCGCAGGAACTTAATCTAAATTTTAGAGAGCTATCTGAAAAATTTGTTGCAATTTTCCTAAAAAGTCTTGAGGCACTCAATGTCAAAAAACTTTTTATGTATCCGCGTGCTACGGAAAATATCCAAGAGATAATTGATATGGTTAAAGAACTTGAAGAAAAAGGTTTTGCATATGAGACTTCCGATGGAGTATATTTTAGTGTTCGCAAGTTCAAAGATTATGGAAAACTTTCTCATCGTAATATTGAGGAGATGATAAGTGGCGCAAGAGTTGATGTAAACGAGGAAAAGCATGATCCTCTCGATTTTGCTCTTTGGAAAAAGGCAAAAGAAGGCGAGCCTTCTTGGGAAAGTCCCTGGGGTTTAGGCCGGCCTGGATGGCACATTGAGTGCTCTGCCATGTCGCTCAAATATCTTGGCAATGGTTTTGATATTCATGGAGGTGGCGACGATCTCATATTTCCCCATCATGAAAATGAGATAGCTCAATCGGAAGCATGTACGGGAGAAGTTCCTTTCGTGAGACACTGGCTGCACAATGGAATGGTCGTTATTGAGAAGGAAAAAATGAGTAAGTCTCTTAAAAATTTCTTTGTGCTTGGTAATCTGCTTCAAGATTACGATGGCGAAGTTGTAAGACTTTTTTTCATTTCTGTTTCATACCGAAAGCCTCTTAACTTTGATGTGGAAAGTCTTGAGCTTGCCCGCAAGAATTATACTTATTTTAGCGAAAGCTATAAAACACTCAAAACTCTTTTGGAAAGAAACAAAGTAAATAGTGCTTTGGATGTCCATTCTGCAATTACAAAATGGAAGGAAGCATTTACCAATGCTATGGACGACGATTTTAATACATCTGTTGCAATTTCGATACTCTTTGACATGTTTAGGTACGTTAATGCAAATAGAGATAGGATAGACAGCGTAGGAGCGAAGGCCATTGACGCACTGTGTAAAGACATCTTCCTTGTCTTAGGATTTGACCATTTGGGTGACGATAAGGTTTCTTTAGATTCTTCTTTTAAAAAAGAACTTATCAAGGCAATTAATGATTTTAAGGTAAACGATATCGTGAAAGAATCATTCAAGGATTTTAATGAAAATTTGGAAATAGTAGACATTATTAATGAGATTATAAAAATCAGAAAAGCATTTAGGGACAGTAAAAACTTTAAAGCATCAGATGTTATACGTAATGGACTTAGTGATGTAGGAGTTGTGTTCGAGGATACCAAGAATGGCACAAAATACAAGTTGGTGATGACTAATGAGAAAAGAGAAGAGTGAATATTTTATAATTGGTAAGAGAGCAGTGCTTGAAGCACTAAGAGCACATCATCAAATTCGCCTTGTAATAATAATGGAGAATGTAAAAAAAGATGATATAGTGGATAATATAAATTCTTTAGCAAAAAAGCAGGACATCGGCACCCTATATCGCGATGACCAATGGTTCGCAAGAAGGTTTACTACCTTAAATCCTCAGGGTGTTGTAGCTGTAGGAGAGCCTTATAGTTACTTGAGCCTCGAAGATTTAAAGATAAAGAGTAACTCGATTTTTCTTATCCTTGACCGTATTCAGGATCCGCAGAATTTTGGTGCAATCATTAGAAGCGCTGAGTGCAGTGGTGTTTCTGGTATTATTATTCAAGAGAAGGAGTCTGTTGATGTAACCGAAAGTGTAATGTCTATTTCCTCGGGAGCAGTTTTCCATACTAAAATTGTGAAAGTAAACAATCTGGCAAATTCTATTAGATATCTTAAGGAAAAAGGAGTTTGGGTAGTTGGTACAAGTGCGGATTCTAAACAATTGTACTATGACCTCGATTACCGGAATCATTCATTTGCGGTTGTTCTTGGGAACGAAGGAGAAGGCATCAGACAGGGAATTTTCAAAGAATGTGATTATATTGTCTCTATTCCCATGAGAGGAAGAGTTAACTCACTCAACGTTGCCGCTACCGCAGGTATTATTTTATTCAAGATTTTTGAAGTAAAGAAGATCAATGGAGAATATGATTAGCCATACTAACGAGCTTGTCGAAAAAGCACGAAGAGGTGACAAAGATGCTCAAAATGACATCCTTGAAACTTATGCTCCTTTTGTAAAAAAAATAGTAAGGTACTACGGAATTTTGCTAAACAGGGAAGACCGTGAGGATCTTTTTATCGAAGGTTTGCTTGCGCTTATACGAAGTATTAACTCCTACAACCAACATAAAGGGAATTTTGATGACCTAACTTTTATAGCCATAAGAAATGCCATACTTGACTACATGAGAAAAAGACGCACTGAAAAACCTCTTGAAGAGTATTATGAGGATAAGTTTGACATTGAAGAGTATATTACCCTTAAGACTGAGATTGAAGAGTTTGAGCAAGCGCTTACCCCGATGGAGAAACAAGTTTTTGCACTGTATCTGGAAGGGCGTAAAATTGGAGAAATTGCCGAATTTATTGGCAAAAGTTATAAATCAGTTGACAACGCTATGCAGAGAATCAA
>JAIMJY010000108.1 GCA_020692945.1 Caldisericum sp.
TTTCTTTTGACAGGGCGACTTTTACTCTTAAGCCTGACCCAAAACTATTGTACAGTCTAAGGTTTGGGCCTGCTGTTGCTGCTTTTCTTCTAATCTTTGCTGTTGCTCATTTTTACATCTCAACTATTGGATACAAACAGTATGTCAGCTTATTAAAAAGGAAAATGAACACAATTAGATTTTATGAGTATGCTTTGAGTTCTTCTTTTATGATTGTTCTCATTGGCATGCTTGTAGGGTGTGGGATATTGGCACTATCATTGCAATTTTTGGTGTAAACGCAACAATGAATCTTTTTGGAATAATGTTTGAAATCCACAATCAGTACACAGAGAAGACAAATTGGACTGCCTTTATATACGGTTCCATTGCAGGAATTGTCCCATGGATTGTCATTTTGATGTACTTTTACGGTGCGCTCAATTCTACAGGTGCGAAACCACCAGCATTTGTATATGCAATTATCCCTACGATTTTTGTATTCTTTAATCTCTTTGCCGTCAACGCCTTCCTCCAGCATAAGAAAGTAGACCCATGGAAAGAATATCTCTTTGGAGAAAGAGTTTATATTATTCTAAGCCTTCTTTCAAAGTCAGCACTTGCCTGGATGATATTTGCGGGTACGCTTGCCCCAGTATAGATTATTTTGAGGGGACGTAAGTCTCTCAAAAGGAATTTTTGTATTTAATGCCAGGTTTAATGTGTGGAAGGTATCTATGAAAGGTAATAGAAAGGTATTGATATGGGAAATTGCGGGGTTTTTCTTTTTAAATATCCTGTCACAGGAGGCTTTGGCTTTGTAAAGTGAAGCGTAAATTAAAGTGGGTTGTAATTTTAATACTAATTGCGTTCTTTTTATATTACGTCTACTCAATTTTGTCTATTAAAGCGTCCTATAAGAACCCGCAAGACCTTGCTGATGCTGATTCAAAATTCATCCTTGTAAACGGGATTAAAATTCATTATAAGGAATATGGTTATGGCGAAAATACATATGTGCTTGTGCACGGGTTTGGTGCAGGTACATTTTCTTTTAATAACGTTTCAAGAGAACTTGCAAAATATGGAAGGGTTGTTGCCTTAGACCTTCCCGGTTTCGGGCTCTCACAAAGACCGACAGACTCTATAAACGGACTTGACCCATACAGCAGGATTGGTCAGGTTGAAATTTTGAAAGGTATTATCTCAGAACTTCAGATTGATAAGCCAGTACTAATTGGACACTCAATGGGAGGCGCTGTCGTAACACTTTTTGCTCACAAATACCCCAATATTCCAAAAGCGCTTATACTTGAAGACCCCGCTATCAGTCCTAACGGCTCGCCTAAGGGCATATCGAACTTCCTAAAAAGTCCTGTGGAAAAATTTCTTTTCCCAGCCTTTGCAAAAATTTTAGTGAGGAGCCTTGAAGGAGTTATTGACAAAGCTTATTTCGATAAGTCGAAGATCACCTCTCATATGAAAGAAAACTACCTTAAAACGCTTAAAGTGAAGGATTGGGATAAAGGACTTTATTACCTTGCAATTGCTGATAATACTTTAGATATAGAAAGTAGTCTTTCCAGGATACCTACGCCAACGCTTGTAATAACAGGCATGCAAGATGAAATTGTAGATCCTAAATTAAGCAAAAAAGTTTCAGAAAGCATTCCAAACGCACAATTGGTTGAAATAGAAAATTGTGGGCATATTCCACATGAAGAAAAACCTTTAGAATTTGTCGAAAGCGTTTTAAATTTCTTACGGGTTCTCAATATCGGCATCGTTTGAAAAACCGCGCTCTTCCCAATAACCTTTGTAGTTTGGGTCGTTTGAAAGTTCTATTTTCGTGACCCACTTTGCCCACTTATATCCGTATTTTGCTTCGGCAACTACTCTAAAAGGAAACCCATGATCTTCTGGAAGGGTTAAAGCACTTATTGAAATTACCTGTATATATCACCGCGTTTCCCCACTTTTACGATTACAATAATAATCTCATCGGTATCAACAAGATATATAACTCTATAATCCCCGACTCTTATCCTTCTTAATCCCTCAAGGTCTCCAGCAAGGACATCTCCTGAAAATGGATTCTCGCTAAGCCCTTCAATTGCATCTATAATCCTCAGTCTTATATCCTTTGGGAGTTTACGTGATGATTTTACTGCGCTATCTTTCCACTTAATCTGATATAATCTCTTTCTTTGCTTGCTCATGATCAATTAGCTTGTCAGTTTTATCAAGGAGGATTCTTTTAGATTCCTCAATGTCGTACATTTCTTCAAGGTAATGTTGCAATACTTCTCGCACTATCCAATTTTTGGATCGCCTCAATTTTTTTGAAACAGCCTCTATTTCTTCAACCAAATCTTGATTGAGACGCACTGATAGTACTTTTTCCATTCCTTTGCCTCCTTATGTAGTAACTTGTAGTATATTGTAATACAATTTAAAAATAAAAACAATAGATAAAAATCACTTTTTATTACAGAGTAAGCCCAAAGCCGATTTAGTAATGACTTTTTAAATTTTTGATTCCCTACGGGTTCTCAATATCGGCATCGTTTGAAAAACCGCGCTCTTCCCAATAACCTTTGTAGTTTGGGTCGTTTGAAAGTTCTATTTTCGTGACCCACTTTGCCCACTTATATCCGTATTTTGCTTCGGCAACTACTCTAAAAGGAAACCCATGATCTTCTGGAAGAGCAATGTTATTCATCTTGTATGCAAGAAGAATTTTCTCGTCTCTAATGTAGTTTAACGGAAGAGATGTAGAGTAGCCATCAGAAGAATAAAAAATAACAGTATTCGCTTCCTTTGAAATTACAGCGTCTTTCACAAATCGTAAACAAGAACTCCTTCCCATAGAATCTTTGCGCTCCATCCTTCAACGCAGTTTAAAGTGACAACTTTTGTATAGGATTGATGTTTATTTATTACATCATCATAGGTATAACTAATATTTTTATCAACAAGGCCAGTGATAGCAATTTTGTATGAGCTGATATCTATTTTTTGCGTGCCTTTTATGCCTAAAGCAGGGGTTTCATTTATTGAGGTTAGTCGTTCTCCTTTATAGTTATTTACTTCCACCCCATTAAGTTGTACAGATTTATTTCCCTTAGGTTTCAAGAGAAAAATAATGGATATGATTGCAACAATACTTACCAAAGCAAAAATTATCATTTGATTTTTTTTCACTTCGCTCTCCTGGCTAATTGTAA
>JAIMJY010000109.1 GCA_020692945.1 Caldisericum sp.
ACATATTCTTGACAAAAATATATTATCATTTATAATTTGTATAGGTTTCGAGGTGAGAAAGCGGACTCACGCGCCGCCACTAAAGTTTGTAATCAGGAGATACACTTTAGACGAGGCTAGAAAGAGATGAAGGTATATGCGCCCTTCGGAGACCTAGTTTTTGAATTTATTAGCCCCACTTTTATGGTGGGGCTGCCGATGAAAGGAGGCGCTGGTCATGAGTGCATGAAGAGGCAAGTGGACTTGACTAAATGGCTCAATTTAGGAAACATTTATTAAGGAGGTTTATAATAATGAGTAAAAAGTTATCCAAGGAGGATAAGAAATGAAAAAGAGATTAATTTCGACTTTATGCGCGTTGGTGTTGGTTGTGGCATGCCCGTTGACTGCATTGGCAACCAGTGCAGATGTAAATAGTGCTGGTGTAATTTCTTCGGATAAGGAAACTGGCGTGACCGTTTACCAGGACACAACAGGTGGCATTGTGTTATCGAATCTTCCTGTCCCTCAGAAGATGATGCCAGGCTCCGTGATCATCTATGACGATCAGCTTCAGGCTAAAGTCATACAAGGGGGGTATGTGAAAGGTGATTTTACTCCGATTTCGGATACCCGCACCACAATTTTGCGAGGCTTGGAGGCGGTCACAATCACTGCTGATATGAGCCCAGATGAAAGGGCAACAGTCGAATGGGAAAATAGACTGGTTAACGGCTTTAAAGCTGAAATCCTAAAAAACGGCATACAGGCTACACAACCATACTCGCCCACGATTTATCCGGGTATGAAAGTAGTGTATGACGAAAATAGCGGGGATATTAACAACATTTATTATCCGGATCCCAAAGAACCCTCCGGATATTCCATACACAATGTCCCTGTCAACAGTAATGACTCGACAGCGACCACGTTAACAACAACCCCGGTATTGGGCCAGCCTTACGGGGCGCACGGTAATGTGATCAATTTCCAATACTCCGATGACAGCTTTTTGGGATTGGGAAGAGCAACCTATTTTACAGGTACTACTGGCAATAGAAGCAATATATTAAAAAACTATGATTGTGCAACACAAATAAACCTTGACTATTCGAAAGTTGGTGACAAAAATGTGACCATTAGAAATCTCAATACCAACCAAGTGTTCACCTTTCATCAGGCAGATGTGGGCGGTCTGCCTGACGCGGCGATTGATATTTGGGGGTTAAGCAATCTGCACACACTTGCCGGGAGAACTGACGTAACTTCTGTATATCAAGTGCGATATTATCACAAACGTTTTTCTGACCAGCAGGTACCCTGAATTGAGAAATAGGGTCGCAAAGAGCAGCATGGCCAGGATGAGTTACCCTGGCCATGCTGCTTAGGAAGCAAATGGAGGGAGGTTAACCGATGAGTCGCAAGAGAACACTGTCCATCCTGCTAGGGATATTGGTAGTACTTGCAAGCGCCTTGTTTGTAGCAAAGTCGATGCATCAGAATTCTGCAGAAGATTATAAGGAGAAGCCGCCCCAGGAGTACCTGCAAATTGTCGGCATGCGTTTCCTCAACAACAGAGATAGGTTAGGTGGCGCGCAAACTATATTTTCTCTCTATTCGATTGCCCAGCACAAGGTTGTGGAGAACTATGCGTTGGGCAATGTTGCATTGTATCCGGTTGCCTGTATGGACTTTGCCCACAAGAAGATCTATTACTCGGGCAGCGATAACAATCTATATGATAATCTCTATGTCTATGACATTGTCTCAAAGCAATCGAAGCAATTAACACATGACAAGATGCTATTTAACGATTTGTTTATGGTAGGCGACACACTAATAGGGAACGTAGCCCCGGAAGGGAAAACCTGTGTACAGGCAGCTATCTTCCACCCTGAGCAAGGCAAGGTGAATTACTATAATGCTCATGACGATGACACCTGGTTTCATTCCCTTTCGTACAATCCGATCACGGGTACGCTGCTGGCTCTGACCTGCTCAGATCAAGAGATGCGCAGTGATCGTGTAGCAACTCAGACACATATATGTCCCAAACAAATCATATTGATGAATCCGGATTTCTCAGATAGCAAGATGATCTACAAAACCGAAGCGTTTGAAATCGGAGAGACTCGGCAGTTGGATGCTCATCGCATTTTAATGATCACGAACAAGCAAATGGGTTCAGGAGGCCCCCGACAATTACAGATTCTGAACCTTGACAACGATACGGTGGACAAACTGAATATTGAAGGATTAATTGAACCACAGTCTGCATACCCAGATAGAAAGGGAGAGCACCTATATGTTCTTGGCAGAAGCAGTGCTTCTCCTCTTAGCCTATTTGACTATGATATCCAGAAACATAAGCTGACCGATCTCTTGGCTGGTTATCAATTCCCCTCAGGGTATAAGATCCTAGTTAATTTTGCTTATACCTCGCTTCCATAGGTGTTTCGTAAGATGATTCTTAACACTGTAACAGCCCAAAATAGTATACATAGGCAAGGATATATACGAAAGAAGTTTTCATAACAGGTAATATCGGGGCAATTTGCTTTTTTGAAAATTGATAAATCTTGCTGAATAACTATAATTTAATTGGAGAGATAGATGAATTTAATAAAAAGTGAAACTCCTGAGTTTAAAATTTCTTTGCTGGCAGAATCGGCAAATTATGACAAGAGTGCGAAAACCTCCTTCCGCCCTGGAATATTGAGGGAAGCCGAGGCTGAATATGGACTTGATTTTAGTCCCAAAAATAATCAATATAAATACATAAAAGAATCCGATTTTTTTAGAAATATATACAAAACTGTAGGACCTGGAGGGAAATGCGTGTCTCTTTTCAAGGTTCTTCAGACTAATAAATGCGAGAGGAATTGCCTCTACTGTGTGAACAGAAAGTCTCGAAACACCGTGAGAACTTCCTTCAAATCAGAAGAACTTGCAAGAATCTTTATGAATTTCTACAGGAAAAGGTATGTATCAGGCATATTTTTGAGTTCTGGAATTTATGATAGTCCTTTAAAGACAATGGATGAAATGATCAAGACGATTCTGATTTTAAGAAATACTTATAAGTTTAAAGGGTATGTTCATCTTAAAATCCTGCCTGGAGTACAGGATGCTCAAATTGAGGAAGCAATGAAAATTGCA
>JAIMJY010000018.1:0-6187 GCA_020692945.1 Caldisericum sp.
GTTTATTTCTTTGTAATTTGAGCTCTTTTTCATCAGATTACAGAGGAGTAAGGAGGGTTTATGAAAGTTGATGTTTCTCATCTTTCGAGAGAAGCTGCAGAAAAGCGTCTTAAGGATTTAAGAGAAACAATTAATCATCATATGCACCTTTATTATGTCCTCGACAAACCCGAGGTATCTGATGCTGAATATGATAGGCTCTTTGGAGAACTTCTTGCAATAGAGGAGCACTTTCCAGACCTTGTAACACTTGATTCTCCGTCCCAGAGAGTAGGGGCTCCTCCGCTTAAAGAGTTCTCAACTGTCGAGTATAAGATTCCAATGCTTTCCCTTGCTAATGCGTTTAATGAAGATGACCTCAGAGATTTTGACAAAAGAGTAAAAAACGGATTGGAGGTCGATTCTATTGAATACATTACTGAGCTAAAAATGGATGGGCTTGCAATATCTTTGAGATACGAGGATGGTTTTCTTGTTCAAGGAGCAACGAGAGGCGACGGAAGAAAAGGAGAGGACGTAACCAATAACGTAAAAACGATTAGAAATATTCCGCTAAAACTCTTTGGCACTAATATTCCGTCTCTGATTGAAGTGCGTGGCGAAGCAATAATGTTTAAACGCGATTTTGATGAACTTAATAAAGTAAGAGAGAAGAATGGCGAGCCTATTTTCTCTAACCCGAGAAATGCTTCGGCAGGGTCTATTAGGCAACTTGATTCAACGATCACGGCTGATAGGCATCTTCACATGATAGCTTACGGCATAGGAGAGGTTTTGGGAAAAGGATTCAAATCACAACTCGAACTCTTGAGTTATCTTATGAGCATAGGTTTTAAAGTAAGTCCAGAATTTAAAATCTGCAAAGATATCGAAGAAGTCATTGATAATTGCGAATTCTTTACACTTCACCGTGATGAATTTCCGTTCGGAGCGGATGGAGTTGTTGTTAAAGTAAGCAGTTTTTTAAAGCAGGAAATGCTTGGAGCAACCTCTCACGAGCCTCGATGGGCAATTGCTTATAAGTTTCCAGCAGAAGAAGCAGATACAACAGTGAGAGACATTATAGTAAGCGTTGGTCGTACCGGAGTGTTAACACCTGTTGCAATTTTTGATCCTGTTGGAGTTGATGGCTCTGTCGTCTCGCGTGCTGCACTCCACAATGAAGATATCGTAAACAAGCTTGACATAAGGGTAGGAGATCAAATAATTGTTCACAAAGCGGGGTCTGTGATTCCCGAAGTAGTTAGCGTCTATAAGGAAAGAAGAATAGGAGCTGAAGTCTCTTTTAAAATGCCCGATTGTTGCCCTGTTTGCGGCGGACCTGTCGTAAGAGAGGAGGGAGAGGCTTTTACGCGTTGCATAAACGCTTCTTGTCCTGCTCAGGTAAAAGAGAAGATCATTCACTTTGTTTCAAGAGATGCAATGGATATTGAGTCAGTTGGTGACAAAATCGTTTCTCAGATGGTAGATAGCGGTTTGATTCATGATTATGCCGATCTTTTTTTCATTACAAAGTACAAACTACTTGAGCTTGAAAGAATGGGTGAACGCCTTGCAGATAAGATTCTAAAAAATATAACTGAGAGCAAATCTCGTCCACTTGCTAATCTTGTTTATGCACTTGGTATTTTTGAAGTAGGTAAGCATACAGCAGAACTTCTCGTAAAACGTTTCAAACATATTGATGAACTCATTAGATCAAGCGAAGAAAGTATGCTTGAGGTTGAAGGCGTTGGGCCCGTTACCGCAAAGAGTATTAAAGACTTTTTTAGCTTAGAGGAGAACCTTGCGGTTATAGAAAAGCTTAAAAAAGCAGGTGTTAATATGGAAGAGAAAGAAGTAAAAGGTGAGCTTCCTCTTGCAGGAAAAATTTTTGTTTTTACTGGCATACTTCCGTCTTTTTCCAGGGCAGAAGCCTCCAAGATTGTAGAAAGTCTTGGGGGAGAAGTATCTGACTCAATTTCAAAGAGAGTGGATTTTCTGGTTTCTGGAGAAGAGGCAGGTTCCAAAAAAGAAAAAGCAAAACAATTAAATCTCACGATAATAAATGAAGATGAGTTTAAGAAACTCATAGGGAGGTAGAATGATTGATTTAGAGAAAATTGAAGCGCTCTCTGCTTTAAAATTAAAAGGTGAAGAAAAAGAAAAGATAATTAAAGACCTTGAAGAGATTATTGAATACTTTGAAATCCTAAAAGAAGTTGATACAGAAGGATTAGAACCGCTCATTTATACGAAAGGCATAGCCCTATCTTTGAGAGAGGACAAAGTAACTGAAAGCCTTGATATAAAATATATTGAGCGAAACAGGAAACTCTTTGGCAACAACCTTTTCAGAGTGAAGAGAATCATAGGTGAGTGATATGGAAATTGGTGATTTGACAATAAAGGATATCGCTTCAAGAGTAAAAAGAAACGAGATAAGTGCAAATGAAGTTGCAAAATTTTACATTGAGCAAATTCATATGAAAGACCCATTAATCAACGCGTTTCTCTATGTTGACGAAGATGGTGTCATAAAAAGAGCAAAGGAGCTCGATAATCTAAAGAATAAAAAAGGCTTACTTTTCGGAGTGCCAATTGCAATAAAAGACAATATGAACGTAAAGGGTCTCCAGGCAACTGCAGGATCAAAGATTTTAAGGGGATATATTGCGCCATACGATGCAACTGTTGTACAAAAGATAAAAGACGAAGGTGGCATAATCATCGGCAAAACAAATCTTGACGAGTTTGCAATGGGTTCTTCCACTGAAAATTCTGCCTTTTTTCCAACAAGAAATCCTTTAAATGTTGAGTACGTACCAGGTGGGTCGTCAGGAGGTTCTGCATCGGCAGTTTCAGCAGGATTATCGAAAGCAGGGTTAGGATCAGATACAGGAGGTTCTGTGAGACAGCCCGCAGCGTTTTGTGGAGTAGTTGGCATGAAGCCAACGTATGGCAGAGTCTCAAGATATGGCCTCATTGCTTTTGGGTCTTCTCTTGACGTAATTGGTCCCCTAACGAAAACCGTTGAAGACTCCGCAGTAATGCTGAACGTAATAGCTGGATTTGATGCAAAGGATGAAACAACCGCAAAAGTAGAAAAAGAAGACTTTACCGATTCGCTTGGAAAAGAGATAAGGGGTTTAAAGGTAGGGGTAATAAAAGAAATAGCTGATTTTAACGTACAAAGCGAAATAATGCAATCACTAAAAGTTTCCTATTCCAAACTTGAACAACTCGGTGCGGAGATTATTGAGGTCTCCTTACCTCATTTAAAATACGCTTTGCCTACCTACTATATTGTTGCTCCGTCAGAAGCCTCTGCAAACCTTGCACGTTTCGACGGAGTAAGATATGGGTTAGAGGGAGAAGGGGAAAATATTAAAGAATTCTATGAAGATTCTCGCACCAAGGGGTTTGGAAGCGAAGTAAAGCGTAGAATTCTCATCGGCACTTTTGCACTTTCAGCAGGTTACTATGATGCGTATTATGTAAAGGCAGCAAAAGTAAGAAGAGCCATTGAGGGAGATTTTGAAAGCGCGTTTTCAAAAGTTTCTTCAATCATTCTTCCAACGACTCCAACGACACCTTTCAAATTTGGAGAAAAGAAAAGCCCTCTTGATATGTATATGAGTGATATATTCACGATTCCAGTGAGTCTTGCCGGACTTCCTGCAATTTCTGTGCCTATCGGCAAAGATAATAAGGGATTCCGTGTAGGTATTCAGCTCATTGCAAAATGGTTTGACGAGGCAACCCTTTTAAGAGTTGCATACGCTCTTGAAAATTATTAAATCTGCCGAAAAGGAGTGCAGATTACAGAGGAGTAAGGAGGAGATGATGTACAAACCTACGATAGGACTTGAAATCCATGTGCAGCTTTCAACAAAATCAAAAATTTTCTGCGGATGCTCAACAGAGTTTGCTCAAGAGCCAAATACTCAGGTTTGTCCTGTATGCATTGGACTTCCTGGAGTATTACCTGTACTGAATGAAAAAGTTGTTGAATATGGAACGAAGCTTGCGGTTGCATTAAATATGACCATAAATAAATACTCGAATTTCTATAGAAAAAATTATTTTTACCCCGATCTGCCAAAGGGATATCAGATAACTCAGTATTCAATTCCTCTTGGATCGGAAGGATTCCTTGAGATCCATGGGAACATTGGAAATCAGAAAGTCCGGATATTGCGAGGACACATTGAGGAAGACTCTGGTAAATCAATGCACTCAGGCGATATCACTGAGTCAGAATTCTCCTTTATAGACTTCAACCGTTCTGGTATTCCTCTTATGGAAATTGTCACTTACCCTGATATGGAAACGCCAGATCAAGCATATGAATTCCTTGTTCTCTTGAGAAGCATTGTTCGTTATCTTGGCGTTTCAAGTGGTGATATGGAAAAAGGTGCAATGCGTTGTGACGTTAATGTTTCAGTCTCAAAAGATAATACGATGGGAACAAAAGTCGAAATCAAAAACCTTAATTCTTTCAAGAGTGTTAAGAAAGCCCTCGAATATGAAATCGCCCGACAGATTGAAGTGCTCGAGAAAGGTGAAAGGATTGTTCAGGAAACAAGGCATTTCGATGAACATGACGGAACAACAAAACCAATGCGAACAAAGGAAGAGCTCAATGACTATAGATATTTCCCGGAGCCGGACATTCCTCCACTTTCTATTTCTGATGAATACGTTGCCTCAATCAAACGAGAAATACCAGAGCTGCCGCATAAAAAAGAAGAACGCCTCATTAGTGAATTTGGCATCTCGAAGGACTATTCACGCTCAATTTCTTACTCTCAAAAACTTGCGGAATACTTTGAGGATGTTGTATCTTTTGCTGGACATCCGAAGGAAGTTTCCAATTTCCTAATGGTAAATGTAGTTGCCTTTATGAACGATAAGGGAGTAGAAATAGACGAGGTTAACTTCGACAAGCACAAATTTAAGGAACTCCTTGACCTTATTGACCAAAAAGTAATTTCAGGAAACATTGCAAAGGAAGTGATTGACGAATCTCTTGTGAGCGGAAAATCACCAAAACAGATTGTTGAAGAAAAAGGGTTGACTCAGATAACTGACGAGGATGCTATAAAAAATGCTGTGCTTGAAGCAATTAACGAAAACCCTACACCACTTAACCAGTATCTCGGTGGTAAAAAGCAAGTTTACGGGTTTTTTGTTGGTGTAGTGATGAAGAAGACGAAAAACAAAGCAAATCCAGATTTACTAAATAAAATTTTAATGGAGGAGCTCAATAAGCTTTCTTCATGAAATTACATACTTGGTGCTTGGCACCAGATGTATAATTTATAATATATAGGAGGGATTCATGTTGATTGAAGCAATCTTAAAAAGGCATTCTGTTAGAGCATATGAAGACCGAAAAGTGAAAGATGAGTTTCTTAAAGAAGTGCTTGAAGCAGGTCGCATTGCTCCGTCTGCTGCAAACATTCAGCCGTGGAAATTTGTTGTTGTGCAGGATAAAGAATTGAGAAAGCAACTCGTTAAAGCCTGCGAAAACCAAAAGTTTGTTGGGGAAGCTCCAGTTGTGATAGCAGGATGTATGGTTTCTAAGGGCTACCACATGGGCGGTTTCTATGATTCTGCAATTCTCGATATAGGAATTGCCTTAGACCATATGACATTACAGGCTGCAAGTATTGGTCTTGGCACTTGCTGGATCGGCGCTTTTACCGAGAGCCAAGTCAAGAAACTCCTTCAAATTCCAGAGACCGTTCGCGTTGCAGCTCTTCTTGCCCTTGGTTACCCGAAGAACCCTTTGGTACCCAAAAAGCTCCGAAAGCATATTGACGAGGTTGTTTCGTACGAAAAATTTTCATAATTTAATAGTATTCATATTTATTTCACAATTTTGATATAATATAAGATGTAATAAAAATGTTGATTTAGGAGGTAATATAAATGGAACTTAAAAATGCTAAATTAATGGGAGGATCGGAGCAATTCTTAGCGTGTTAGCTTTCGTTCCTAAGGTTGGTTGGCTATTTGCCGTTACTGGCCTAATTCTTGTATTAATTGCCATCAAAGAGATTTCTGAAGCAGCAAAAGACAGGAAAATATTTTCGAATTACCTTGTTGCTTTTATTATGAATCTCGTAAGCTCAGTTGTGCTTATTTTCGTTGGGATCGCAGCTTTCCTTGGAATCTTCGGAAGATTTTTGGGTGGAAGCAT
>JAIMJY010000018.1:6306-20230 GCA_020692945.1 Caldisericum sp.
AAAGAGTAATGAATACAGAGGAATAAACAATTACAAAAGAATAAAAAGGAGGCAATTATGGGTGGACTAACGATTTTCTTAGGCATTGTATTAATCATTGGTTTCTGGTTCATTGCAACCTACAATGGATTAGTAACCCTAAGAAACAGGGTAAAGAACGGATGGGCGCAGATTGACGTCCAGCTTAAGAGAAGGTATGATTTAATCCCTAATCTTGTAGAAACCGTGAAGGGCTATGCAGCTCATGAGAAGGAAGTATTTGAAAAAGTAACAGAACTAAGAGCAAGTGCAATGGGTGCTCAGTCTGTAAAAGACATTGGAGAGGCAAACAATCAGTTGACTCAAACCTTGAAGAGCCTTTTTGCCGTTGCAGAGAACTATCCTGAACTTAAGGCAAACGAAAACTTCCTTAGACTTCAAGAAGAGCTTGCGAATACTGAGAACAAAATTGCTTTTTCAAGGCAATTCTACAATGATGTTGTGATGCAGTACAACACTGCTCAGCAGAGAATTCCTGCAAGCATTGTAGCGAATTTTATGCATCTTACGCAAGAGCAGTACTACCCAGTTGATGAAGCGGAGAAAGGCCCAGTAAAAGTACAATTCTAATGTAAACTCTTGAAAAGGATCAGAGGTTACAGAGGAGTAAGGAGGCAATTGATTTGAAAAAAACGCTCTATGAATTGAGAGAGCAAAACATCAGAAATACCTTTTTATTCATAGTTGTTTTCTCTCTCATTCTTTTTGCCGTTGGATATTTCCTTGTTTGCGCATTCAAGTGGGGTTCTACAGGACTTGTTGTGCTTGGTGTAATTATTATTGTTTACAACCTCGTTGCGTACAATTACTCTGATAAGATTGCGTTGGCGTCGGCTGGGGCACAACCTGCAGACCCCAATGATTATTATGAGTTACACAATGTTGTTGAAGAGGTTGCACTTGCTGCAGGTATCCCAAAGCCAAAGGTTTACATTATGAACGAACCTCAGCCAAATGCTTTTGCAACAGGCAAAAATCCTCAGCATGCTTCAATGTGTGTTACAACAGGACTCCTTCAGATGATGAACCGCGAGGAGTTGCAGGGGGTAATAGCACACGAAATATCGCACATAAGAAATTATGACATTCTTCTTATGACTGTTGTTGGCATTATTGCAGGACTTATAATCATTATTAGAGATGTTGCTTTCCGTGGAATGTGGTTTGGCGCTGGTGAAAGGCGAGGTAGAAGAAATAAAGACGAAGGTGGGAATATACTAATGATATTGGGTCTGTTACTTGCCATCATTTCCCCTATACTTGTTGCGCTCATTCGTGCAGCAATATCCAGGCAGAGGGAATTTCTTGCCGATGCAACTGGTGCTTACATTGTAAGAGACCCTGATGGACTCGCTTCGGCACTTGGAAAAATCGGGTCATACGAAAAACCTATGCAAAGGGCTACCCAAGCAACTGCCCACATGTTTATAAGCAATCCTTTTGGGCATGTTAACGAAGCATTTGCATCTCACCCCCCAATCGAGGAGAGGATTAAGAGGCTGATAAATCTTACTGTTTAGCTAATTAACAATTTTTGATTTTTAAAGGGAGGTTATCGCAAAAACTGCCTCCCTTTTGGCTAAATTATTAAGAGAGGGAGTCAAAATGAAAGCGTTGCTCAGGGTGACAACAGAGAAAGTCATTGCGCTCTGTTCCTTGCGAAGCAAGTAGCACGTATTTTGTGCTCGTGGCAATCTCGTCGTTTAAAGGCGTTTGCTTCGTCGGTAAAAGAATTGCCTCTGCGCAATGACAAAGGAACCAACGGCGAGATTCTTCGGCTTCGCCTCAGAATGACCCTCTCACAACGCCTCGCAATAACGCCAAAAAGAGCTTTTATAAGAGACCTCTAAGGAAAAAATGAGGGGAGCCTGTCCCCTCATTTTAAAATAGCGTTATAGAACTAATAATTATTCAAACTTGAAGAAGATAACTGAAATCATAAGTGAAACACCTGCAATTGCGATAAGCACATAAAAATTGGAAAGAACAGAACTAACTCCGAACCCTCTTGTGATAATTTTGTTGAAACCGTTTACTGCCCAGTATTGTGGGGTAAATCGAGCAATACTCTGCATAAACTTTAGGGCAATTTCAATGGGCCACCAGGAACCACCAATCATGCTCATAACCATTGAAACAAGCACTGCAAATGCACCTGCCTGGGCAGAAGTCCTCACAAATACAGACAAAAGGGTCCCAAGCCCCGTAACCGCAAGTACATAACTTACCGTAAGAAGTGTGACACCAAATGTAGAATTCCCCCAGTTAACCCTCAGCACAAATTGACCGAAAAGTATAAGAATAGCAAACTGAACTAAACCGAGAAGAAAAAATCCGAGCATTTTCCCTGAAATTATTGAGAATTTACTCGTAGGTGTTGTCAGAAGGCGGGCGAGTGTGCCATGATGCCTTTCTGCAACCATTGCAGCACCTGCAAAAAATACACCCATCATGACAAACATCGCAGCAAAACCCGGTGAAGATAAATTCATTCCCAGAGCCAGGTTCTGCTCTTTTTGCTCTACAGCAAGGACTTTATAATCAACGGCAATCGAAGGTGAAGGCTCAAAATAAGCATCGGCAATCTTGTAAGCCCTTTCCCAGATCTCAGGCTTCGAAGTTTCAGGGACTTGCACAAGCGTGTTTAACTTTTCAAGGGCAAAATTTGCCGAAAGTGCATCAATTGACATTCTTTTTGCAACTTTTCCTATAAGTTCCTCAATAAAGTAAGAAGAACTTTTTTCTGACTTCAAAAGCTTTATTTCAACGGATCGATTGAGTTTAAGATTCTCTGAAAAATCTTGAGGAATAATCAGACCTACTGATACTTTCGTATCTTTTACAAGAGTCTCAAGTTCAGTTTCATCTTTTTTGATAACAATGACTATGTCTTTTTCTTTTGCTAAATATGATTCAAAGTTGCTACCATAAGTCCCATTATCCAAATTGATAATTCCTACAGGAATGGTATTGCTACTACTTTTTGGGCCACTCATTGAGCCAATGAGCACAGTCCAGATAAGAGGCATAATGAAAAGCCACATAAGTGACCCTTTGTCTTTCAGGGTTACTTTCAATAGATTTATTGCTATATTAATAATTTTCTTGAACATATTACACCCCTTTTGCCTTAAGCCTTAAAGTTCCAATGAGGAAGAAGACAAGTGCCATCATCACGAGAACCCCGCATTGAGGAAGAACTTGCGCAAAACTCGCATTGCTTTCCATAAGTTTTAAGAAGCCGTCCAGCGCCCACCTGTTTGGAGTAAACTTGCTTGCTACAGTCATCCATTGAGGAAAAAGGAAGATGGGCATCATTCCTCCGCCAAGAAAACTAAATATCATTGATAAAGCAGGACCGATGCTTCCAATCTGCTCTTCGTTTTTAGCGATTGAAGCAAAAAGCGTTGAAAATCCCGAGAAAGCAAGAACAGAAGAAACCATTAAAATAAATATGCCCGGCAGCGATTTCCCCCAGCTAACTTTGTAAAACAGAGCTGTGAAAAGCACAATTATCAAAAATTGAACAAAAGCAACAAGAAATATTCCTAAAAGCTTTCCCAAAAATAATACGTTTTCATGAACGGGGGCTGTCCTAATCCTGTCGTAGGTTTTAAGCCTTCTTTCTTCAAATATTGTTTCAGCCCCGGCATTTGTGGCAAACAGGAGATACATAACAGCCATACCCACAGCATAGTAACCCATTGCGGGGATTTCGTTTGTTGATTTCTTTTCGGTACTTGACTTCACAAGGACAATGTCTTTTTCATTTTCGATTTCCTTGAGCCACTCTGGAATCATCTTCTGCAAATCTATCGGGTTTACAGAGCTATACGGTGCAACAGTACCTAAAAAAGTTTCTACCATCGTCCTTCGCTTCAGCACTTCGAGAGTGTAAGACTCAACGATACTTTTTACGACGCCGCTCTTTATGGACTGTTCAGGGTCAGCAAGAACCTCTATACTTGCACTTTTCCCTGCCGTGATAGCATCGGAAAAGCCTTTGTTTAAAATTACAACAGCTGCAAGTTTTCCCTGATTTATTCTGTCTTTTGCCTCTGCCTCTGAGTCCAACAATGTTATATTTAACATACTTTTTAAATCAGCGGAACCAAATACATCATTTATAAGGATTTTTGAAAACTCACCATTGTCAAGGTCAACAACCCCCATATCTACAACAAAGGGCGTGCTCGTCCACATTGGCTTGAAAACAATGCCTAAAACGAGAATCAGAACAAGCGGCATAACAAGAAGTAAAATAAAGGCATGAAAATCTCTTACCCTTAACTTTAGATCTTTTATAGCAATGAAAAATATCTTTTTCATCTCAATCCCTCAGTTCTTTCCCAGTAAGGTGGAGGAAGACGCTTTCAAGATTGGGTTCTTTTACTTCCACAGATTTAATTTTGACACCTGTATCTACAAATATTTCTATTATCTGGGGCAAGAGCTCTCTACCGTGCAGAGTCAGTACTTCAATGGATTCGTCTAAAACTTTTGCTTCACTCACATCGGGGATTTTTTTGACTGCTTCTACTAAACCTTTCGATATTTCATTTGCAGTAGAAATACGCAAAAGGTCCATTTCTCCTACAAGAAGTCTCAATTCGTTCAAGTTGCCAATTGCAATAATTTTTCCAAGGTCCATAATGGCAATCCTGTGGCAGAGGAATTCTACCTCTTCCATATAATGGCTTGTATAAAGAATTGTTAAGCCTTTTTTGTTCAGCTCCTTGAGCGTTTCAAGTATATTTGTTCTTGACTGAGGGTCAACTCCAACTGTGGGTTCATCAAGAATTAATAATTTTGGGGAAGGAAGTAAACCCACTGCAATATTTATCCTTCTTTTCATTCCCCCTGAATACTTGTTTATTGCTTCCTTCCGACGATCTTTCAGGCCAACAACTTCAAGTACCTCGTCTACTTTTTCTCTGAGTTTTGAACCTGTCAATCCATACATCTCGCCAAAGAAAACAAGATTTTCCTGAGCAGAGAGAGTGGGATAAAGAGAAATGTCCTAAGGTACAACACCAATTCTTTTCTTTACCTCCATCGGTTCCCTGATGATTGACTTTCCATCAACAAAGGCATCCCCAGAACCGGGTGGTATAAGTGTTGAAAGCATAGAAATTGTAGTTGTTTTTCCTGCTCCGTTGGGGCCTAAAAGACCAAAAGCTTCCCCTTCTTTAATTTCAAAACTTACCTCTTTTACTGCCTGTACCTTTCCAAAATTCTTTGAAAGTTCCTTTACTTCAACAATTGCCATTTTTTCCTCCTTAAATTTTATTTTCAAGAAAAGTATAACTGCTTGATTTCATATCCACAAGTGAAATAAGTCACATTTATGGTAATGTTTCCTCCTGCCACTTTATTATAATTATTAGTAAGACAAAAAATGTTATATAATTTTCGTTAGCTGTTCAATAAAAGTGGCTTACTTAGAATCTAAATTTAATGATAACATGACAATTTAGTCTTTGTAAAAATATCTTTCTTCTTTTAAAACAAATATCAGAAGCGTTAGCTTTTTTTAATAGGCTTCCCTATTTTAGTTGCCCACTTCATTATCAAAAATACAAGGGAAGCAACAACAAGGAAGTCTATTGCAGTGCCAATGACTTTGCCGTAAAGTATTCCCTTGTAAGAAAGCTCAGTAATTGTTGTAACGCCTGCAGCTTTAAGGGCGGGGTTAAAAATCGTAGGCATCAATAAGTCATTTACAAAACTTGCGATGAATTCATTCAATTTCCCTCCAATGATTACTGCAACTGCAAGCCCAAGCACGTTGTACTGCTTTAGAAATTCCATAAATTCTTTTAGCATTTATTTCTCCTTTATGTGTATTTTTTCTCTACTTCCTCTCCTCTTTCAACCCTCAAAACTCCTTTTGCGAGCGCTTCCATTTCATGTTCACCTGCATAAACAAAAATAGGTGCTATAAAGGAAACATAATCTTTTATTGTATCAACAAGTCTTTCTGAATTTGCAAGACCTCCAGTAAGTACGATTCCGTCAACCTTCCCTTTGAGCACTGCAGCATGCATTCCAATCTCTTTTGCAATTTGGTAGCACATTGATTCAAACACCAGCTTGGCGTAGTTGTCCCCCTGCTCAATCTTTTTTTCAACTTTAACAAGAGAATTTGTTCCAAGATGTGAAACAATCCCTCCGGCTCCTGCAAGCATTTTTAGAATTTCGTCTTTTGTGTACTTACCTGACAAGCAGATATCAACTATTGCAATGTTCGGGATGTTTCCTGCTCTCTCTGGAGAAAAAGGCCCGTCTCCATTCAATGCGTTGTTTACATCAATGATTCTTCCCTTTCTATGAGATGCGCAAGATATGCCTCCTCCAAGGTGAGCCACAATGAAGTTGCACTCTTCGTACTTTTTGTTGAGTGATTTAGCAGCCTCACGCGCTGCTGCTTTTTGATTCAACGGATGGTCCTTTGCCTCCCTTCTTATTCCTTTTATGCCACATATTTTTGCGACGGGTTCCATTTCATCAACGATTACAGGGTCTACCGTATAGGAAGGTATCCCTATAGATTTTGCAATTTCAAAAGCAATAGGGGCAGCAAGGTTTGAGGGATGTGCACCATATTGGAGGCTTAACAAATCTTCAACCATTTTTTCATTGACTCTGTAAACGCCTGATTCAAGTGGATGGGTGTTACCTCCACGAGCTGCAACTGCATTAAAATCTTCGATTTTAAATCCCGTCTCTTTGAGAGTGCTCAGGACAATCTCTTTCCTAAAATCAAGTTGGTCTGATATCTTTGAAAATGGTGCAAGCTCTTCGCGAGAATGAGCGATATTCTTTGAAAAAATTTCTTTTTCTTCATCAAATACAGAAATCTTTGTTGAAGTCGACCCTGGATTTATAACAAGTATTTTCATTTTTTCTCCTTTTAAAATCAGATCGCTCAAGAAATAGTTGCTGCAAGAACAAGTGAGAGGAACTTTATTTCTACTGAATCCCCTCTCGAGGGAATCACACAAGGTGCAGTCGTGCCAAGAAGTACCCCTGCCGTCTTAGCATTGCAAAGCTTTGTAAGCGACTTATAAACAGCATTACCTGTTTCTATATCTGGGAATATAAGAATATCAGTGTCTCCTGCAACCTCCGAATCTGCTTTCTTTATTTTTGCTGCTTCTTTTGAAACTGCAAGGTCCATCGCAAGAGGACCGTCAACGATGCAATTTTTGATTTGTCCACGCCTCCACATCTCGCTTATGATTGCAGCATCGATCGTTGACTGCATTTTTGGGTTTACAGTTTCAACAGCGGTTATAATTGCAACCTTTGGATTAACAATGCCAATTTTTCTTGCTACACTTGTGCAGTATTCAATCTGCTTAATTTTATTTTCAAGAGTAGGCTTCAAAATAACGCCTGGGTCGGACATTATAAGCAGTTTATGATATGTGGGTACCTCAACGAGAGTAGCACTTGAAAGAAGAGCTCCTTCGGGAAGCAATCCCCACTCTTTGTTGAGAACCCCCCTCAGGTAGTTAGCAGAACTGCAAATTCCTTTCATCAAAACATTTGCTCTCCCTTCGTTAACTTCCTTTACTGCTTTTTCTACCCCTTCAAGCTCACCTGGAACGTTTACAATATCCATAAGTGAAATGTCGATATCCGCCTCTTTTGCAACAGTCTCTACGACGCTTTTCCTTGCAAAATTTACTGCGGTGAAGAGCCCTTCTCTTACTCCTATCGTTACTGCTTCAAGCGTGTGGGGATCTTCACCAAAGGCAACTGCAATTTTCTTTTTTTGTCTTTTTATTTTTTCTTTGAGTTCTTCAATGTGATTAATTTGCATAAATTCCTCTTTTTCTATTATATAGATGTTTATTTTAAATTCAAAATATTGAGTGTTGACAAGCTAATTGTTTGAGAGTATAATTGCTGCATGAAAAAAATTATAATTATTGTAATTATGTTGTCTTTGTTTTTATCTCTTTTGCCATTGAGAACAATTTTGAGCAATGACATAAAGCGTATTTCTATTATTGAGCTTTTTACTGCTACAGGGTGTGCCTATTGCCCTGAGGCCGAGACGGCTATAAGCGATACCTACAACTCATCAGGAGATAAGATTGTCTATGTTACCTACCATATAAATGATGACCTTGCTACAGCAGAAACGACAAAACGTTCTTCCTATTACGGTGTTTTCGGCACCCCAACGGCAGAGGTAAACGGAAATTACAGGTTTGTTGGTCCCTCAAGTATCAAATCAACAGGCATTGATAGAGCTTTAACAGATGCAGGCAGCCTTGCTAAGGTGGGCATTACGTTTGCAAACCTAAAATTTTCAGGCAGTGAGATCGCGGTTGATGTCACTGCAAGCGGCACAACGGAAACCCCTCTTGACTTATTCGTTGTTCTCTCTGAGGATAACGTTAAGCCAACATCCAATTCCACGAAAACATACCGATTCGTAGCAAGAACTATAAAGAATTACGAAGCAGTAAGCCTTCCAGTAAAACAAACTGTCAGCATGCAAATTGCCGATTCATTCAATAAAGACAGTATGTATATTATAGCTTTTGTTCAGAACAAAAAAACAATGGAAATATACAATGCGAGCGAATTAAAAGCAGTTATTAGTGCTAAACAGCTTATTGCGCCGACAATCACAAACACTGAAAGCAAAGTAACAAGTTTTCCTTTCACAATTAAACTCTCATTGGTTCAAGGAGCTTCTAACTATGAACTACAGGTTGCAAAAGATGCTGGCTTTAATAACATCATTTTAGACAAAGAGATGTCTATCAATTCTTTTACAATCGGCGAAGAAAGCCTAAGTAGCGGGATTTGTTATTTTCGTGCAAGGGCTAAAAACGGAAATGAGGTTTCAAATTGGTCTAATGCTTTTAATATTGCTGTTGAAACCACTTTTCAGATTACCATGAAAATCGGAAGCACGAATATGAATGTAAATGGACAAGCAATTGAGATTGACCCAGGAAGAGCAACAAGCCCTGTCATCGTAAAAGAGTGGGGAAGAACCATTGTTCCAATAAGAGCACTTGTTGAAACACTTGGAGGTACTGTAGCGTGGGATGACAAAGAGCAAAGCATAACTATCCAAATGAATAGCACTCAAATTAAACTCTATGTAGATAGCCCAAAAGCAATGGTCAATAGAAGCTCTGTTTGGATTGATGATAATAATCATAGCGTAAAACCTCTTATAATAAATGGACGTACAATGGTTCCACTCAGGTTTGTCTCTCAGTCAATTGGATGTAACGTTAGTTGGGACCCTTTAAACCAGACGATTTCAATAGTTTGCAAACGTTAATCTTTTTGTAAATTTTGTAAGGAGGCATTATGAATTATACAACGCTTGGTAAAGCAGGCATAAAAATTAGCCAGATCTGCATTGGCACCTGGGCATGGGGAGACAAACTCATCTGGGGGTACGGAAAGGGTGGCTACTCTGACCAGGACCTAAAAGAAGCTTTTCAAAAAAGTATTTCTCTGGGCATCAACTTCTTTGATACAGCTGAGGTTTATGGAGGCGGACGCTCTGAAGAACTTCTCGGAAGTTTTATTAAAGAATCAAGTGCCGATGTTGTAGTTTCAACAAAATTCTTTCCGTTTCCGTACAGGTTGAGCAAAAATGACTTGAGGAAAGCAATCAAAAATAGCCTTCAAAGGATCGGGCTTAATAAAGTTTCTCTTTATCAGATTCACTTTCCCTATTCTATTGTGCCAATTGATATGTGGCTCAATGCGCTTGCAGATTCCTATGAGGAAGGATTTACCGAAGCGGTTGGGGTATCCAATTTTTCATTAAAGCAAATGAAACATTCAGTTGAAGTGCTTTCAAAAAGAGGCGTAAGGTTAACCTCAAACCAGGTGAGATACAATTTATTGGCAAGAAATGCAGAGTTCAGTGGATTATCGTCGTACTGTAAAAATGAAGGTATCACTTTACTTGCTCACAGTACTCTTGCACAAGGAATACTGACTGGAAAATATACCTCCAAAAATCCACCACATGGAATGAGAAGACTTGCATTCCCTCCTTCTAAACTTAAACAATATGAGCCGCTTATAAATACGCTCAAAGAAATTGCAAGCAAATACGGAAGCTCGGGAGCACAGGTTGCAATTAATTGGGTTATTGCGAAGGGAGCAGTGCCAATTGTCGGAGTTAAAAATTCAAGGCAAGCAGACGAGAACATAAATGCAATTGATTGGACGCTTGATAAAGAAGACGTTCTTCTGCTTGATAAAATAGCAGGAATAATCCACTGAAAAGGAGCGTGGATTACAAGGGAGCAAATCCACTGAAAAGGAGTGTGGATTTACTCTTCTCTTATTCCTTTGTAATTGTTGGTTTTGCAAATTACCTGCGATTTTCGTGAGCAGGTTCCAAAGGAGTAAAGTTGGAAAAAGCTGATCAGCGTTTTAGTGTCGAGTACTTTGTAATCGCTTCTTTTTAAGTATAATCAATTATTATTAGAGGAGGTTTGCTATGGCAATTGTTGAAGTTAAAAATCTCATAAAAGACTATGGTGCTCTACGCGCCGTAGATGGAATCAGTTTTGATATTAATGAAGGAGAAATTTTTGGTCTCATAGGCCCCAATGGTGCAGGAAAAACGACAACTCTTCGTATTATCTCAACAATCCTTAAGAAGAATGGTGGAGAGGTTGCAATTTTCGGGATGAGGCTTGGACACGAGGATGCGAGAATCCGTGAAATTATAAGTTATCTTCCTGAGGAAGCAGGAGCCTATAAAAATTTGACGGGGTTCGGTTACCTTGACTTCATGGCAGGTTTTTATGCAAAGAATCCCAGTGAAAAGAAGGCATTTATTGAAAGAGGAGTTGAGATTGCAGACCTTGGTGGCCGTCTCAAAAGCAAAGTTTCAACATACAGCAAAGGCATGACAAGGAAACTTCTTGTCGCAAGGGCGCTTATGATAATGCCTAAGCTTGCAATTCTTGATGAACCTACGAGCGGACTTGACGTGGTAAATTCTATTGAGATAAGAGAAATCATAAAAGGCTTTGCGAAAAATGGCGTCACGGTGCTCCTTTCGTCTCATAATATGCTTGAAGTAGAATTCCTCTCCGATAGAGTCGCGCTTATCGATAAAGGAAAAATTTTTGACACAGGAACACCCTCTAAACTCAAAGAAAAATACAACGCACGCAATCTTGAAGAAGTTTTCATGGAGGTGGTCAAATGAGCAAGTTTACAAACATTCTCAAAAAAGACATAAAAGAGCTTGTAACGCTTGAACTCATTGTTCCTCTTTTAATAATGGTTGTGCTGTTTAGTTTCATTGGGAACCTTGTAAGCTCTGAAACTAAAAAAGCAATGGCTCCTCAAAATATAGTTGTTTTGGATTACGACAATAGCAACCTATCAACCAATTTAATGAACGAACTCAAACAAGGAAACCTAATCCCAGAAACGCCGAGCGTCAAGAATATGCAATCAGCCATAGACTATGCAAAAGAAAAAGGCATAAAAGTCGTAATAGAAATTCCCAAGGGTTTCGAAGACTCAATTTTTAACCTAAAACAGCCTGAAGTCAACATCTATTCAGTAATGAACGGACTTTCTATAACAAGTTTGTCTCAACCTTCGATGGTGAGAAATGTTTTTCAATTGCTCAATGATTCAATTTCATCAGAGTTTATCAAACAGAAATTTGCGAATGTATCTCCAGAAATCGTCAAAAACCCAATAAAAACAAAAGATTTTGTAATCTTGAATAAAACAGTTGCAGAAGTTTCTCCGGAAATAGTCTCCCAGGCATTTATGTCGCAAAACATTTTCATTCCTATGATTCTAGTTTTTGTTATACTATATTCATCACAGATGCTTGCATCTCTAATCGCTCTTGAGAAACAGAACAAGACCCTCGAGACGCTCTTAACCGTGCCAATTCAAAGGCCTTTAATTGTTGTTTCGAAAATGCTCAGCTCAGGAATAGTTACTTTAATAATTTCGGTATTATACCTATTCGGGATGAAAAATTACATGGGTGGAATCTCAGGTGGGGAGATTGGAAGTACGCAATATTCAGGTGTCCTTCAAAAACTTGGTTTAACATTCACTTCGCAATCCTTTATACTCCTTGGCATTTCAACCTTTCTTGCCATTCTTGCCGCGCTTGCAGTAACTACAATCCTTGCAGTTTATGTTGAGGACGTAAAAGGGGCCCAGGCAATGTTAACTCCTCTCATGGTTCTTCTGATGATACCTTACTTCATTACTCTATTTACTGATCCAAACACTCTTTCCTTGCCTCTGAAAATTTTTATTTATGCAATTCCTTTCTCGCATCCATTTCTTGCTTCACAGAATCTTCTCTTTGGAAGAGTTAGTTTCGTGATCTATGGTATACTCTACGAGTCGATTTTCTCAATTGTTTGCGTTATGATTGCAACAAAGATTTTCTCGTCTGATAAAATACTTACTGCAAAAGTAAAATGGGGAAAGTTGTTCAAATCGAGATGAAAAAGCAAATTGTTGTTTTACTTATTTTTTTGTTATTCGCCGCTCTTCTGCCACGAGAAGCGTATGCATTTTACCAAACGAAGCTAAAAGGTATATGCGTTCACGGAGAAGACCTTGTAAGCGAAGGAATAGAAAAATCATTAACTAAAATTTCAAGTTTTGGTTACAATTCCATATTTTTTATTGCAAAAACACCTGATGGCAAGGTCTATTACAAAAGCAAAGACCTTCCTCTTTATGTAGACGTATTTGGCGATGTCGTGAAAGAAGCCCATAAACTCAATATCAAAGTGTATGTATACTTCCCTGTGATTATGGACAAAAACTATGCAACGAAGTACTCAAAAGAAAAGATGGTCAATATAGGCAATAGCAGCAATGATTACTACGTTTCTTTGCTAAGCGAAAATTACATTAAATACTTGAAAGGGTTTATTAGCGAGTTATTGCAATACGACGTTGATGGCATCCTTTTTGACTACATACGTTTCCCAAATGGAAGTTACGATTTTTCAGACATTTTTATTAAATTAGGCGAATCGAACGGAATAAATATGCCAAAAGTTAAAGACCTCACGTACAAAACTTTTGTGAAGCCTGCCGATTGGAAAACGCTTTTTGTCTCTTACGAGCAGGGAGATAGCGATGTAGTTAAATGGGTGAATTTGCGTGAAAGCGTAGTGAGAAATGTAAGTGAAGTGTTAACTGAATATGCAAAATCTATAAAACCCAACTTAGCTATCGGGGCTTTCACTGTTTCACGCGGTTACAGGTTCGAAAAGATAGAAGGTGCACCGAACATAGCTGATGCACTTCCATACCAACTTGTTAATTTTGCACAGTATCCTACTGTATTTAAAGGAATACTTGACTTCATTGCCCCAATGGTGTATCTCTCAAACTTAAAGGAAAAGCCTGATTATGCAGAGGTTGTTTCAAAAGAAATTAAGCTGCTCCTTGGAGAAGACTTTAAAGTTTACGTTGCCGTGAACCCAGACAGTATTTCTGTTCAAGATACAGAAAAGGAACTTTACTACTCGTACAAAAACGCTGATGGAGTAATTCTTTTCAGGTATCCCCTGTTTCAAATGGCTCGAATTGAGCCTGCAGAGATTTCTCCTGAATTAGGAAAGATAATTGAGGTAAATATCATAAGTTCTGATGGTGGAAGTAGAAAGGTTAATTTTGATTTTAAGGAGAATTCATTCATTCCTGACACCCAAAAGTGGATAATCCTGTCCCCTTTTTACGATTACTCAGCAATTTCACTCATTATTGGAGAGAAGCAGTACACTGTCAATGGAGAGAAAAAAGATATGGACGTTGCACCGTTTATTTTAGACTCACGCACTTTTGTGCCAATCCGTTTTGTTGCAGAAGCACTCGG
>JAIMJY010000110.1 GCA_020692945.1 Caldisericum sp.
ACATTCCCACGTTGTTTTTCATCTTTTTCCATTGGTTGATAGAGCCACTGGAGAGATACAATGAGATATTCTATCCAGCCGAAAAAATCTGGGCTTACGGTGCACTGTTTTTATCTATATATCTATGCTTTATTTATTACTTAAAGGTGAATAACCGCAGGAAAAAACAGCAGGCTAAGTACGTATCAATTGGTTTTTTCATCGTCATGGCAACCAATTTTATCACTGAATATTTGCTTCCTTTATTCCGAATCGGGATTCCAAATTTAACCACAACTGCTTTTACTTTTACGACTATTTTAGTGGCATACGCTATCTGGAGGTATAAGCTATTCATCCTGACCCCAGTAACTGCAGCGGAAAATATCATATCTACTATGTCGGATTCCCTGTTTTTAGTCGATGCCGATGAAAGAATAACCTCTATCAATCATGGGGCATCGAAACTCCTCGGATACGAAGAAAACGAATTGATCGGTAAACCGATGCAAATCATCTTTTCAGAAAAAGAGGATAAAGCACTTCCATTTGAGAGAATACTCGAAGAGGTTATGAAAACGGGTACTATCAGTGAGGTTGAAACGGTTTTTAAGACAAAAGATGGTAAGCGCATTCCTATCTCTTTATCCAGCTCTGTAATGAGGGATGAAGATGGCGAACCGCAGGGTATAATTTGTATTGGTAGAGATATCACCGAACGTAAGAAAACGGAAGAGATGATCAAACGTATAGCTACCCACGATTCTCTAACTGGCTTGCCTAACAGAGTGATGTTCAACGATCACTTCACTCTGTTAATGACTCAAGCACATCGTAATCAGCAAAAGATAGCTTTGATGTTCCTCGATCTTGATCAATTCAAAGATGTCAATGATACGTTAGGACATTATACAGGAGATCAGTTGTTGAAAAGTGTTGCCATTCGGTTATTACAACTCCTGCGTAAGAGTGATATCGTTGCACGTACGGGAGGAGATGAATTTGTAATATTATTGCCAGGAATTACTCATATGGAAGATGTGGATAAAGTGGCTAAAAAGATCATCGAGGCATTCCAAGAACCATTCATATTTAAAGATCACAAACCTCATATTACTGTGAGCATTGGTGTCGTCATTTACCCTGAGGATGGCAAAGACGCTGACACACTGCTGAAGAAGGCTGATATCGCTATGTATAAGGCTAAGGAGTATGGTCGAAACAACTACCAATACTACGTTCAGAATACAAAGGCTGAGCCTTGAACTCGTGCATCCATTTAGAAAAAGGGGCAGGTCTTGAAATGACAGTTTTATTTTGGATCAATTGATAATGCGTTTTTGCAGAAAGCCTTGGCTGTAATGTGCAGTGGGATGGAACGACAAAAACAATAACGATAACATACCCTAAACCTTGAATGTGAAGTAATTTGGTCTTTTCAGCGGGGCTCTTCGGACTCGCTTTTTATTTGATAGTTTAAATGATTTTTTAATAAATGTACTTGCGTAGGCATTCCTCAGATAAGTTTTTTAAAACTCCTGATTTTCTGGTTGCTCATAAAAATCCTAAAATCCCCTTTTTTTACAACTATATAATCTGAAAATTCTCTGTTTATACTCTGAATAAGTTACGATACATATGAGATACTCATATCTATGTAACCTATACAGGCTATTGACAGAAAAAAACTTTTTGTTATAATTCCTTCAATTTATAGGAAAAAAATATGTGCAGATATCTTTTTAGTTATGAAGTAAACAGAAATAATAATAACTCAATCGGCATCGGTCGATTGGGTTAGATTTATATTTAATAAATCCCAAAAGGCCGGTGCAGAAGCACTGGCCTTTAAAATTTTTGGAGGTGTTAAAAATGATAGATGTAGAAGGAAAAGGAAAGGTAAAAAAAGAAGTTCTTGCGATTTCAAGTGAATTGATCTTCTCAATGGGCCAATTCTTGAGAAGAGAGGGTTTTATTGAGCTCTTACCTGTTGTTATCTCATCGATTACTGATCCTCTTGATCATTCAGTATTTGATGCATCGATCGAATATTACGGTGGGAAGTATTCTTTAACAAAGTCAATGATTTTTCATAAACAGCTTGCCCTTAGTGTATATCCGAGAATTTTCATCTTTTCACCTAACATAAGGTTTGAAGAGCAAAGCAGAGCTTCCACTGGCAAGCATCTTATAGAGTTCACGCAACTTGATCTTGAGGTCATGGATGCAAAGCGTGAGGATATTTTAGAACTCATAGAGAAGATGATTGTTGATGCTTTTGGAAACTTGGATGAAAAATTTGGTAAGGTTTTAAGAGCCATGAATTCGAAATTCTCTATTCCAGAAACTCCTTTTAAGCGCGTGAAATACCTGGATGCATATCGAATGTATGGTAGTGATTTCGATAGTATTCTGTCGAGAAAAGCAACTCAGCCTTTCTGGCTAATTGATATTCCAATTGAGGAGAGAGAATTTTATGATAAACTTAGCGGTAACGGAAGAACCCTGATAGATATGGATTTGATCTATCCATATGGGTTTGGCGAGGCTCTTTCTGGAGGGGAAAGGGAATATGAGTACGATAAAATAATCTCCCGAATGAAATTCAAAGAAAACGATGAAAATTCTCTTAAATGGTATCTCGACGAAGTAAAGAAAGGTATTCCACCTTCCGCAGGATGTGGAATAGGTATTGAGCGATTGATAAGATTTATTTGTAATCTTGAAAGTGTTTCAGAGGCAAGATTGTTTGCGAAACTTCCTGGAACACTTTCTATTTGATATAAATAAACTCATAAAAACTCCTTCTCTCAGTCTTTTCTAAATTCCTTTTCTTCATCGTATTTTGCCTCCTTGAGCAAAATTTTGAGCAGCAGAGACAATTTCTGGATTACAGCGCCAACTCCACTCCTCATATATAAATATGCATGGGGGGTATACGTGTTGCCTCACGTAATTTTCTTTACTCTTTTGTAATCTGCATTCCTTTTTAGCAGGTTCCTCCTTTCTTATTCCTTTGTAATTGCTGCCTTTGCAATTTATCGCTGTTTTTGCGATTCTACGAAATATTATTTGGTTGCCTCATTAAAATCATATACGAAATTATTTTTATATAGGTCGTTGGGAAGCAACATTCAAAATATATGTTTTTCTAAA
>JAIMJY010000111.1 GCA_020692945.1 Caldisericum sp.
GCTCCTTCTCCTACAATTACCTTGCGAGGTAATTCTATTTTGTGCATATTTTTATGTAAATTTTATTTACTATTTTATTCTATGCCGTTAAGTCCTTACACAATAATTTTGCCTGCTCTAAAACTGTCTCTGTTGCTTTTTGCTGTTTGTCAGGAGGATAATGATATTTTCTTAAAATTCTCTTAACGTCCACTTTCATCTGTGCCTGAACACTTTCCCTTATCGTCCAATCAATTTTTACACTTTTTCTTATATTTTCAGCAAGTTCTCTTGCTATAATCATCAATGTTTTATCACCCATTATTTCTCTAACTCCTTCATGGTCGGCTAACGCATCATAAAATGCAACTTCATCTTCATTCAAACCTAACTTCTCACCTCTTTTTTGTTCTTCTCTCATTTTTCTTGCAAGTTCAATTAAGTGTTCAATAACTTCCGCTGCTTCTATTCTTTTATTCGTGTATGCTTTGATTGCTTTATCCAACATCTCAGCAAATGATTTTGACTTAACAAGATTTTTCCCCTGCCAGATTTTTATCTCATCATTCAAAAGTTTTTTAAGCATTTCAAACGCGAGATTTTTATAAGGCATTTCCTTAACCTCCGCTAAAAACTCATCTGAAAGAATAGAAATATCCAGCTTTTTTAGACCTGCTGCTGCAAAAATATCAATTACTCTATCAGAAATAATTGCTTTAGATATTATTTGCCTTATTGCAGACTCGTATTCTTTAGGTTCACATCCATCTTTTGTCTCTGTATTTTTAGCAATTGCCGACCTTACTGCCTGGAAAAATCCAACATCGTCTCTTATTTTTATTGCTTCTTCATGAGGAACAGCGAGTGCAAAACCTTTTGACAATGCAGACACATTTTTTAAGCATCTGTTTTTTCCGTCTTCTTGTTTAAGCACATGTTCCATTGCTTCTGCAATAATTTGCATCTTATCTTTTGTCTTCGCTGAAAAAAATTTTTTATAATTAAAGCCATGGAAAAGATCACAGACAATTTCGTAATCTTTCAGCATTATAAAAACCGCTTCTTCCTGATCAAATATTGGTTTGCCTTTTCCACCGCTTTGGGTGTAATATGCGAGTGCTTTCTTTAAATCATAAGATATACCTATATAATCAACAATTAAACCACCCGGCTTGTCTTTGAAAACTCTGTTTACTCTGGCAATTGCCTGCATCAAGCCATGCCCTCTCATTGGCTTGTCAATGTACATTGTATGAAGACATGGGGCATCAAATCCTGTAAGCCACATATCCCTGACAATAACCATTTTAATGGAGTCTGAAGGGTTTTTCATTCTTTCGCTAATATCTTTTCTTCTCTGCTTGGTTCTTATGTGCTCCTGCCAATCAATAGGGTCAGAAGAAGAGCCAGTCATAATAACCTTGATGATTCCTTTATCGTCGTCTTTATGGTACCATTCAGGCCTTAGTTTTATGATTTCATTATGCAGTTCAACACAGATTCTCCGACTCATGCAAACAATCATTGCTTTTCCATCAAGAGCGCTTAACCTTTCTTCCCAGTGTTTAACAATGTCTGCCGCTATTCTTTTTATTCTCTCAGGGCTTCCAACAACTTTTTCAACCCTTGCCCACTGGCTTTTAAGCTTTTCTTTGTTCTCTGTTTCCTCTCCTTCTGTAACTTCCTCAAAGTCTTTATCTATGTGAGGTATTTCTTCAGGCTTTAGTTCAAGTTTGGCTAATCGGCTTTCATAATAAATTCTTACTGTTACTTCATCTTCAACTGCCTGAAGAACATCATAAACATCAACATATTTTCCAAAAACCGCAGTAGTGCTTCTATCCTCTGTTTCTATTGGAGTTCCGGTAAACCCGATAAATGAGGCATTAGGTAGAGCATCTCTTATATTTCTTGCAAAACCGTCAATAAAATCATACTGGCTTCTGTGGGCTTCATCAGCAATAACAATAATATTTTTCCTGTCTGACAGTAGAGGATATTGTTTTCCCTTCTCTTCAGGCAGGAATTTTTGGATTGTTGTAAAAATTATTCCTCCAGAGGATACTTTTAAAAGCTCTTTTATTTCATCTCTTGATCCTGCCTGCTTCGGCTCCTGACGCAATAATTCATGACATCTTGAGAATGTTCCGAATAACTGGTCGTCTAAATCATTCCTGTCTGTTAAAACAATAACTGTCGGGTTTTCCAGTTCCGGCTGTAAAACCAGTTTTCCGGCATAGAAAACCATGATTAAACTTTTTCCTGATCCCTGGGTATGCCAGACAATACCTGCTCTTTTATCATCTTTTGTTGCTTTTAATGTTGATTGAACTGCTTTGTTTACCGCATAATATTGGTGGTATGCTGCAACTTTTTTTGAGATTTTTATTCCTCCGTCTTTCTTGTCTTTATCGGTCTCAAAAACGATGAAATGCCTTATCAGGTCTAATAAAACTTCTTTGTTGAGCATACCTTTTATGAGAACTTCAAGCTGCGGCTTTGTTACTTTCTTGCCGTCAATTGCCTTCCAAGGCGTGAATCTTTCCTTGCCTGAGGTTAATGTTCCTGCTCTTGCATATGTTCCGTCACTTATTATTAACAACTCATTAAACCTGAATATTGAGGGAATTAGTTCTTTGTAGGTCTGGAATTGGTCAAATCCAGTCCAGATTGTCGCTTTTTCATCGGCAGGATTTTTTAATTCAATAAGAACCAGCGGCAAGCCGTTTACAAATAATATTATATCCGGTCTCCGGTTGTTTCTTTCCTCAATTATTGTGAATTGGTTTACCGCCAAAAACTCATTATTTTTTATATTCCCAAAATCAAAAAGCCAAACAGTATCGTTTTTTATTCCATCTTTTGTCGTGTATTCAACAGGCACTCCGTCGGTTATGAACTTATGGAAATGCTGATTATTTGCAATCTGGTTTTGCTCCTGCCCAATGATCTTCTTTACTGCCTCATCTATCGCATCTCTGGGCATATTTTTGTTTATTCGCGCTAAAGCATTTCTTAATCTCCGCACCAAAACAACTTCAGAATATTTTCGTTCCTCAGCAATCCCACCTTCGGAAATATCAGGACCGCTGAGTTTTTCATATCCTAACTCTTCCAGCATCTCCAAACATGCTTCTTCAACTTGTGATTCAGTTATGATTTTTGGCATT
>JAIMJY010000112.1 GCA_020692945.1 Caldisericum sp.
CGATTAAGCTATTATTAGAAGAGGAACAAATTTATCCCTTGAGAGGGAGGTTATGGATGTTGAAAGAGGGCAAGGCTTTGTGAAGTTGAAGCGGGAGGTGAGAAAGAGAAACAAATTGTGGAAAAGTGCTACAAAGTTTAAGCTTGTGAAAAGAATATAAAAATATAAAATGATAAGGAGGATAAAATGAGAACTAAAAAAACGACCATTTTATTAATTGTTTTTGTGCTTTTAATGAGCTTTGTTCCTTTTAAGAAATTAGTTAGGGCAGATGAAGGATATGGAGTAGTTACTACTGAAAAAGGCGAAATGTATAAGGATACACACGGAAACCTATTTCCTATCGTTGTTATTGATGGTAAAAAGGAGGTAAAGCTCAATGAATACGAACTTGCACCTCTTGAAGCACTTCTGGAAAGAGATGCAAAAGAGTCAAAAGGGGAAAGTGCACTACCTGAAGAAATTCTGAAGAAATACTATGCTTCAAAGAATTTTTTTATAAATTCATATTCTTATGTAACCCTGCCAGCTATTTATAGTTACAAACAAAAATACTGGAGATGGGTAAACGAGTGGTTGGGAACACATGAACGATACACAATTGGAGACAAAGGTTGTTTCCTTACATCCAGTGCAATGATGCTTGCAACATACAATCTTACTATAAATGGGTCTATAGTAGACCCATTAAACTTAAACACATGGTTAGGAAACCATAATGGTTTTGATTGGGATGATGGACTTATTTTTGGTGCTATAGCAGACTTCCCTGGCATAAGTAGTGTTGGTTATTTTGAGAGTTGTAGTGATGCTGCAATTGCAATCTATTATCATATAGTTCCCATCATAGCAGTACACCACCCTGGTCTTCATTTCTGTGTTAGTGAAAACCAATGGGGAGAAAAATATAGCAACGAACTACATTGTGAACACGTATGACAATATTCATTATACGAGCAGCTACTATGCCCCGGAACGTATGTACTATGCACCATACGATAATATTGCAGGATTTAATGACTATTACTATTCAACATTACAACGGGCTCAATATACTTTTGCGGATTCAGATATATTCAGGACTGCCTATCCACAATAAAACGAGATGAAGAAACTTTTATCCATATTGTTTGTAGTACTCTTCATATTGCTATCAGGTTGCAACAGAACTGCAAATATCCCTGCATTCTACGGTGAATTTTGCGATGCCCAGAGAACTTCTTATAGAGATATTAATGGGCTAAAAGAAACTCCAGGTAAAGTAGTATGGAAGCATGACCACCTTTCGGAGGCTTACGAAGCCTTGCTTCTTGTGACAAATGCACCTACTATTGAAGGAAACAGAGCTTATTTAGTGTCTGGCGGTGTAATTACCGTAGTGGACTTAGAGACTGGAAAGGAGATTTGGAGGAGAGATTATTACACAGGACCATCTCCCTTGGGTGTGCCACCTGATTATAAATTTGATTTCAGTTCGGCTTTCTTTAATTCCCCTGTTATTTATGGAGATAAAATTGTCATATTGGGAGGATTTTCAAGAGAATTTCTTCTTGTAATAGACAAGAATACAGGAGAACCTATTTGGAAGAGTGAAGTTATTGGAAGTGATTCAACAGGATCGTCTTCACAACACCCCTTAATAATCGGTGGACGCATTTATCTTGCAGCAACTAATGTGAAAAGTTATGAAACAAATAAAGATCCACAAGCAGGTATTTATGTTTGGGACATAAATACTGGTAAAGTTCTTGATAGAATATCTCTAGAACCAATTGCAGAATCACTTGTTGGGAAGTATCGCTCAATGTGGCCTGCATATGCATCACTTGCAGTAGACGGACTAAACATCTACGGGGCTACAAGATTTACAAATGACAGCACCTATAGAACATACATATTCTGTTATGATACTTCAAGAAAGAAGTTTACATGGTTTGCACCTATAGAAGAAGGAGACGTTGATTATCCAGGGCAGATAATACGAATTGCAGTAAATGAAAATTTTGTTGCAGTTTGTATGGTTGGAGATCAATGGATGGGTAAGGAACCTCAATTTTTCATTAAAGTTTTTGATAAAACTTCACATAGACCATTATGGCAAAACATTTCGAAGACAGTAAAAAAGTTGAATGCCGTTCTCTCAATAGGTATGTTTGCAATTCATGAAGATAAACTCTATACTATTCTTTTTGATAAAAGATTTGTGTGTTTTGATATGAAAACTGGTAAAGAAGTTTGGAGCTTCAAAGATAAAGATTGGCAGAGCGAATGGTGGAACAAATGGAATGGGTATGAGGATTGTTTTTTAGAGCATGATGTCGTTGTTACAAAGGATGTTGTTTACTTTGATGTAGCTAACGCAATTTATGCTATCGATCCGGAGAGCGGAAAATTGTTATGGCGTAAAGTTGTCGAAAAAAGCAATCTCTTTATTAACATTATGCCAATAGAGAATGGTTTAATTGTGCGCTACCAGGATATCCGAATTGGTTACGATACTCCTCAAAATCCTCCTGTCGCTGAACTATGGAGATGAAAATACGATTTTGAAATTAACAAAATGGGGGCTAAAGCCCGCATTTTACTTAATCATCGGGATCTTTATACCTTTTTCTTTTGCACAGTTCCCACAGTGCTTTGCACAGTAGGAAATTATTTTATCATGGGAATTTTAATTCCGCTTCTTTATAATCATAGTCTTTTTTACGATTATATTTTATCTAATCCCTCGAAAATGCATAATTAGAGTTAATTGCACACAATAAATAATTATCGGCAAAAATTCATTAAAAAGAAAAAACATCACAATTTTTGAAACTTTTTAAGTTTTAAAGTCTTATGCATGAGAAAGAAAATTTTAAAAATTTCTTTAAAAATATGAGAAAATTTTCAGAGGGTATTGAAGATTTGCAAAACCGTCATTACTAAAAACAATTGATCAACCTTAATTCTTTGTAATTTGTACTTCTTTTCAGCAGATTATTGTTAAGCATACGAAAAAATGTGAGTGGATGGTGTTAGAAATTCTTTGAAAAATTATGGAACTTTTTGGGAGTTTGGGAGTCTTAATCCTTTGTAATCCACGATCCTT
>JAIMJY010000019.1 GCA_020692945.1 Caldisericum sp.
AGGTTTCAGGAGATTAAACCTGCTGAAAAAGATTGCAGGTTTCAGGAGATTAAACCTGCTGAAAAAGCGAAGGTTACAAAGGATTAGAGTGAAACTCCGTGAAAGGCTTAAGGAAAGTGAATTCAAGCAGGTATTTGATAAGTCGAGGAAATACTTCGGGAGGTATGTAGTGATTTTTGTATCTGACTCCATTTCTGACCGTGTTGGCTTTGTTGCATCTAAAAAAATTGGCGGAGCAATTGAACGCAACAGAGCCAAGAGGCTTATGAGAGAAGCTTTTTTGATGACTGAACCATTTTTGCCTTACGACAGGAGCTTTATTATTGTTGCAAGGAGAGAAATAGTAGGGAAAAAAATGCAAGATGTTTTTAACGAATTAAAGTTTCTATTAAAGCAGGACGGAATCAAGTTATGAAGAAAGTTCTCATTACCCTTATTAAATTTTACAGGAAATTTATTTCGCCTCTGAAACAGGCTACATGCAGGTTTACCCCTACGTGTTCCGAGTATGCTCTTGAGGCGGTCAGTAAATACGGGGCCAAAAAAGGTAGCTGGCTCGCAATTAAAAGGGTCTTAAGGTGCAATCCATATTTCCCTGGCGGAAATGACCCTGTTCCTTGAGGAGGAATATCGATGAAAAAGAAAGTGGTAATTTTATTTGGTTTGATTTTGTTTTTAGGTGTTTTTCTTACTGGATGTGCAACATCTCCTTTCCCTAAGACTACAGAAACTGGCGTTGTAGTGCAGATTATCGCGAGAGGCCGTCCAATGGAGAACGTTCCAGTTGGAGTCAGAGTAGTAAACAACACGTCGGATTTTATTGCTGATGTAACGGTGAAGCTTGTTTCGGTTGATGGCAATGCAGACCTTTCTCCGTTTACGATTTGGAAATCTAACAGGGAACTATCCCTAAAAGACGTTTCTAAAACAAGCACCATTGAGTCAGGCAAAGATGTTACATTCGCATTTTACTTAACTTCTTACAGCTACCTTGATTCAAAAGCTTATCCACTTGCCGCAGAGGTGACCTATAAGGACAGCAATGGCAAGATTAACACCATCCAAAAAAATAGCGTTCTTGATCTTGTTGCTCCTAATGGCTTTTACAAGGTCATGCGCGACGTCATTGATTTTCTTAAAAAGATAACATTTAACTATGCGCTTGCTATAATTGTACTTACATTCATTATAAAATTACTTACGCATCCACTAACGAAAGTCCAGTTCAAATCAACGGCAGGAATGCAGGAGATTTCTCCAGAAATTAAGAAGATTCAGGAAACGTACAAAGGTAATCCACAAAAAGCAAATCAAGAGGTTATGAGACTATACAAAGAACACAACGTAAACATGTTTGGAGGATGCCTTCCATCACTTGTACAGTTGCCTTTGCTTTTTATTTTGTTTGGCGCGCTTAACAATTATGCACCATTTAACACTTCAAAGTTCTTATGGCTCAATAACCTCAACACCCCTGACCCGTACTATATACTTCCCATTCTTGTTTTCGCATCGATGTTCCTGCAGAGCAAAACTTCTCAGCTCCCGGGGCAGACGATGGACCAAAACACAAAGATGATTATGTATTTCCTCCCGGTGATTTTTGCCGTTTGGGCTATAAGATGGGCTCCTTCAATTCTTATTTACTGGATCACTTTATCTCTTGTCACAATTGGTGAGCAGTACATTATACTGAGAGGCATTAAGAAGACTTTCGAAAAACCAAAGTCCATTCAGAAAGAAGATAAAGGAACAAAGTAATCGCAAAAGCGGCGATTACAAAGGAGTAAATCGCAAATGTATAATTTATTCTTCTGGAATCTGTTGAAAAGGAGCACAGCTTACAAAGGAGTAACAAAGGAATAAACCTGCAATCTTTGTGAGCAGGTTCTAAATGACTAAATCGCGAATACGAAGGAGTAGATATGGTTGAAGAAAAGTTGAGAGATTTATTAAGAGACATATTTTCTTCTCTTAATGAGAACATTTCTTTTGAAGATGGGAGAAAATTTGGCGGATACTACATAAATATGGCAAATCTCTCAGAGCCAGAAATTTATATTGGCAAAGAGGGGACAGTTCTTCGGTCGATACAGTATTTAATTAACATCTATGCACACAAGCTGGATGAAGAATTTCCTACAATTATTCTCGACGTTAACGGCTATAAAATGAAGCAGTATGAAATGCTTAAGACTGTTGCAATAAATGCAGCCCTGAGGGCAAAGAGATTGAGTGAGCCTGTCGAACTTAAGCCTATGTCGGCTTCTGCAAGGCGAATAATTCACATGACGCTTAAAAACTACCCTGATATCTGGACACACAGTATTGGGAAAGAACCACGAAGGAGAGTTGTAGTAGATATAAAGAAGTGAACGATACAATTGTTGCAGTTTCGACACCAAAGGGCGTTGGCGGGATAGGGATTGTTAGGATCTCTGGTCCGAACGCCCTTTTTATAGCTAAGAAGATTTTTTCTGCGGATAGATTCTCAAAGATTGCGAATACTAAGGAGTTAGAGAAGCCAAATTATGTGAATGTAGGTTTTGTTTTTGATCCTGAATCGAACGAAAAAATAGATACATGCCTTCTTATTTACTTTAAGGAACCGCACTCTTATACCGGAGAAGATGTAGTTGAGTTGCAAATGCACGGTGGAATTAAAAATCTCGATGTAGTTGTTGGTTTATGTATTTCTTGCGGTGCTCGCGTGGCAGAGCGCGGCGAGTTCACCAAAAGAGCATTCATGAACGGCAAAATGAATCTTCTTGAGGCTGGTTCCGTTATTGAACTTATTGAGGCTAAAACTGACAAGGCTCTGAAGATTGCATCTAAGAGGCTGTTTGGAGAGCTTAGCGACATGGTAAGAGATTTTAGAGAGTCAGTGATTAGGCTCATTGCTCTCATTGAAGCTCCAATTGATTTTCCTTTCGATGCCGATAGAGAGCCCAGAGAAGAAATAATTGCCAACATAGATGAACTTAAAGGGACGATTTTGAAATTTCTTTCCACGTACAATGCCGGAAGAGCTTTTAGTGAAGGGGTAAAGGTTGTTATTGCCGGTAAACCGAATGTCGGCAAATCAACACTTATGAACGCTCTACTCAAATTTGACAGAGTAATTGTAAGCGAAATTCCAGGGACGACTCGCGATACGGTTGAAGAAGTAATAGATTTTTATGGCTTGCCAGTTCGCCTTGTGGATACAGCTGGATTACATTCTACTTCTGATGACATTGAAAATCTTGGAATAGAAAGAACAAAAAAAGCTCTTGAGGGAGCAGACCTTGTACTTTTTGTTTTCGATGCAGGAGAAAGTTTTTATGAGGAAGAACATGCTCTTAAATCCTTTGCGACCTGCACTTTTCGTGAGCAGGTTTACTCTTCTGCAACCTGCGATCCTTTTCAGCAGGTTTACTCTTCTGCAACCTGCGATCCTTTTCAGCAGGTTATAGACCTTACGGAAGGCAAAAACAGAATCATAGTCCTTAATAAAAGCGATGTTCCCCAAATAACCACGAGGGAAAAACTTCAAGGGCTCTTTAAAGGAGAAGAAATTGTCGAAATTTCTGCATTGTTGAAGCAGGGGCTCTTTGAGCTTGAAGAAAAAATCTACAAGAAAATTATCCCAAATGATTTTGACACTCCTCTTATTGCAACCGAGAGAGAAAAAGCTATCTTTACGCGCATTCTTTCACATCTTACGGATGCTACAGCTATTGCTAAAAATAGAAATGAAGACGAGCTCATCGTAGAAGAGCTAAAATCAGTCGTTGAAGATATTGGAGAACTCTCCGGGGACAATATTTCTGAAGATATTTTGAGAAATATTTTTTCTAGGTTTTGCATAGGAAAATGAGCGAAATAATTGGAATAATCGGTACAGGAAAGGTCGGAACAGCACTTTCTATTGCTTTCGTAAGGAAAAATTTTAAAACCTATATTGCAGGCAGAACAAGCGATTCTCTTAAATACTCTGTCGAGATTTCAAATGCTGTTCCGCTTGGAATCGATGAAATTGCAAAAAGGGCTACTTTTATTTTTCTTGCGGTGACTGATTCCGAAATCGTTAATGTTTCCCGCTCTTTGGAGCCGTTAGTAAAAGAATCTCAGGTAATTGTGCATCTGAGCGGTGCGCTTGATTCCTCAATCATCAGTTTTCTAAAGGGGAGCGTTGCTTCTCTACATCCAATTAAGTCTTTTGCAGAATCCGTGGCCAGCGCAAACTCGCTTCCAGGCACGATATTTGTTTGTGAAGGGGAGGAAGATGCTATTTCAAGAGCGAAGATACTCACTGAAGAGATAGGAGGGAAATTCATGCAGATAAAAAGTGAGGATAAGGCAATATATCATCTTGCTTTATCTCTTGCTTCAAATTTCAGCGTGCTCATTCTTAATAAATCTGTTGAAATTCTTTCTTCTGTTGGATTCGGAGAAGTAGAGGCTCAGTCATTAGCTTTATGCCTCGTAAAAGAAACGCTTTCAAATGTTGAGCAATTTGGCTTGATCAAAGCACTAACCGGGCCAATTGAGAGAGGAGATATTCAAACGATTGCAATGCATATTGGTGCCATTCAAAACAAAGTGTTTAAAGAATTTTACATAAACGGATCGCTTATGTTGGTTGACGTTGCAAAAAAGAGCATTTTAGTAGATAATAATAGCAGAAATTATTGTAAAGAATCAAAGTATGATAAAATTAATAGATTATTGAAGAAGGAAATTAATGGAAAATAGCGAAAAAATCACAGTGCCAGAGTTAATGAAGCTAAAAGGAAAGAGGAAGATTGTTGCATTAACCGCTTATGATTACCTTTTTGCGCGAATTGTTGATAACGCTGGAGTTGACTTTATACTTGTCGGAGACTCTGTAGGTACTACATATCAGGGATTATCTTCAACAATACCAGTAAAGATGGAAGAAATGCTTTACCACACTCGTATTGTTAAAAGGGGCGTGAGTAGGGCACTTGTCGTTGGAGATATGCCGTTTATGTCGTATCAAGCCTCAATGGATGATGCTATTTTCAACGCAGGGCTTTTTCTTAAAGAAGGAGCTGGTGCAGTAAAGCTTGAAGGTGGTGTTGCAGTTTCGCTGATTGTCGAAAAAATGGTTTTATCGGGTATTCCAGTTATGGGACATATCGGTTTAACCCCACAGTCCGTTAACCTTTTTGGTGGATATAAGATTCAGGGTAGGAACGAAAGCAGTGTTAAACGTATCATAAATGATGCAAAAGCTCTTGTTGAAGCAGGCGTATTTAGCATTGTGCTTGAAGGGATGCCAGAAGAGGTAGCGCGCGAGATTACAGAAACTATTTCTGTGCCAACAATAGGCATTGGAGCAGGGGGATATTGCGACGGACAGATTCTTGTTATAACAGACCTTCTTGGGCTTGACCCAACATTCACTCCTAAATTTGTTAAAAAGTATAAAGACTTATACGCAGAAGTTAAAGAAGTAGTTACGGAATATATTAGCGATGTAACAAGTGGGAACTTTCCAGAAGAGTCTAATGTATTCCACATAAAAAAAGGAGGATAACCTGCTGAAAAAGAGTGCAGGTTACAGAGGAATAAACCTGCAATTCGAGATCATTTTCATCGGATTTATCCACGATCATTATCAGTGGATTCCAGAGGAATAAGAAGGGAGTAAAAAAGAATGGAAATACTTAGAAGTATTGATGAAATGAAAACATACTCAAAAAAACTTCATGTTGACGGTAGGAAAATAGGTTTCGTCCCAACGATGGGCTATCTTCACGAGGGGCATTTGTCACTTGTTAAAAGATCTCATCAAGAAAACGATGCAACTGTCGTAAGCATATTTGTAAATCCGATTCAGTTTGGCAAGGGAGAAGACCTCGCGTGTTATCCTCGTGACGAGAAGCGCGACCTAAAAATGATTGAGCCTTTTGTCTCAGCAGTTTTTGTCCCTGATGCATCAGAAATGTACCCCGAGGGTTTTGTTACCTTTGTTGAAGTCGGTGAACTTACAAATAGTCTGTGCGGAAGATTCAGGCCTGGACATTTCCGAGGAGTCGCAACGGTTGTTTTAAAGCTATTAAATATAGTTAACCCTGATATGGCTTATTTTGGAAAGAAGGACTATCAGCAATTCAGAGTGATTGAGAGAATGGTGAGGGACTTGAATCTAAGTGTTGAAATTATCCCATGTGAGATTATACGAGAACAATCCGGCCTTGCCATGAGCTCAAGAAATGTCTACCTTTCCGATAAAGAGAATGGAGATGCAGCAGTTATACACAAGGCGCTTTTGGATGGAAAAAATGATGTGCTCAACGGGGAAAAATATTCTTCAAAAGTGACTAATCATATAGAAAGCTTGCTTAGAACAGCGGAATCTTTAAAAAAAATTGACTATGTTTCCGTTGTAAACCCTTACACTCTTCAAGATGTAGATACGATTGAAGACAATGTGGTGATCCTCATTGCTGCTTATTTTGGTAATGCACGGCTTATTGATAATATAGAGGTGGATAAACCTGCTCACGAATAGCGCAGGTTACAGAGGAATAAACCTGCTCACGAATAGTGCAGGTAAATTTGCTGAAAAAGAGTGCAGATAAATCCGATGAAAATGATCTCGGATTACAAAGGAGTAACAGAGGAATAAAGATGAAAAGAGAAATGCTTAAATCCAAAATACACAGAGCAACCATTACTGGAAAAAATATTGCTTATGAAGGGAGCGTTACTATTGACAAGAAGTTATGTGCAATTGCTGACATCAGGGAGTTCGAAAAGGTAGACATCTATAATATTTACAACGGAGAACGTTTTACAACTTATGTCATTTTTGGTGAAGAAAATAGTTGTAAAATCGAGATTAACGGTGCAGCCGCACGGAGAAATGAAGTGGGTGATAAAATCATAATTGCTTCGTATGGAGTTTTTGAAGATGCAGAGCTTGAAAATTATAAACCAAAGATTGTGCTTTTGGGTGAAAACAACAGTAGTGTAAAGGAGGACTGATGCAAAAAATTATTGAAAGTGCCTTACTAAAGGCAAAGAGAGAAGGAGCCTCTTATGCCGACGTGAGAGTCATTGAGAGGGAAGAAGAAGATATTTCGGTAAAGAATGGCGCAGTAGAAGGAATCAAGAGTACATCTACTAAGGGATTCGGTGTGCGAGTCATTAAAGATGGAGGTTGGGGTTTCTCTTCCTCGTTTGTTTTTACTGAAGATGAGGCGGAACGAGTTGCTGGAGAATCAGTCGAGATTGCAATGGCTTCGAGTAAAACAAAAATTCACGATGCAACAATTGCTAATATCGAAGTCTTTCAGGATAAAGTTCCACAACCAGTCAAGATTAACCCGTTTTCCGTGACTCTTTCAAAGAAAATAGAAACACTGCTTGAAGCTGATAAATTGATGAGTAAACAAGGGATTGTTGTAAGAAGAGGGTCAATGCACTTCTCAAAAGAGTGGAAAACATTTGCTTCTTCTGAGGGAGCATATATTGACCAGGAACGCGTTGTGGCAGGTGCAGGCATATCAGTTATTTCTTCTGATGGTACTGATATACAAACGAGGAGTTATCCGTCCTCTTTTGGTGGAGATTATGCGAGAAAAGGATATGAGCTTGTCGATGAAATAAATCTTCCCGAAAATGCCGATCGAATTTCGTCAGAAGCGCTTGCTTTACTCAAAGCAAAGCCCTGCCCAATTGGAAAAATGGATATTATTCTTGAGGGATCTCAACTCGCCCTCCAAATTCATGAGTCAGTAGGCCACCCTACTGAGCTTGACAGAGTGCTTGGCGAAGAAGCTTCTTTTGCAGGGACATCTTTCCTTACTCCCGAAAAGCTGAATAATTTTCAATTTGGGTCAAAAGACGTAAATATAGTTGCTGATGCAACTGTTCCTTATGCTCTTGGGGGTTTTGCCTACGACGACGAAGGGGTAAAGGCTCACAAAATTTACCTTGTAAAAGAAGGTCAGTTTATTGGGTATCTAAATTCCCGTGAAACTTCCAAAATGCTTAACTTTATGCCAATGGGGGCTATGAGGGCTGACGGGTGGAATAGAATTCCAATTATACGAATGACAAGCATAAACCTTGAGCCTGGTAATAAAACACTCGAAGAGCTTATAGGAAGTGTTGAGCATGGAATTCTAATGGCAACTAACAAAAGCTGGAGCATTGACCAAAAGAGGCTGAACTTCCAATTTGGCACAGAAATAGGATGGGAAATTGTAAACGGCAAACTTCAAGATATGGTTAAGAATCCTTCTTACTCCGGTATTGCTTACGAGTTCTGGAGAAGCCTTGATGGAGTGGGAAACGAATCTTATTATCATGTCTGGGGTTTACCCAACTGCGGAAAAGGAGAACCGCGGCAGGTGATGCAGGTGAGTCACGGTGCATCTTATGGAAGATTCAGAAATGTGCAAGTGGGGGTGGAAAAATGATGACAAAAGAAATCATTAACGATATTTTGAACAAAGTTGTTAATAGCACGAAAGCAGACCAGGTTGAGGCAGTTATTTTAGGGGGAGACTCGTACCTCACTGGTTTTGCAAACAACTATATTCATAGGAATGTCGGGGAGTCAAACTATGCTTTAAGCGTCAGGGTTGCAGTAGGGAAAAAGATTGGCTCTGCTTCAGTAAGCGAGTTTTCTCCAGATGCCATAAAGGCAGTAGTCGAGCATGCAGAGCAAATTGTGAAGTTTCAGAAGGAAAATCGAAATTTCGAATCCTTTGCTAAACCCGAAGAAGAAACCCGTGAGATTCCAGAAACCGGCGGAAAAAAAGTTTCTCCGAACTTAAGGGCAGAGTACGCAAAGAGGATTATTGATGAAGCGAAAAAGTTTGGCTTAATTGCAAGTGGCATGTTTCAGACCGATACTACTCAAATTGCTGTAAAGAACTCTCTCGGAGTTAGCAGGTTCTTTGAATTTGCAACCGCTACCCTCAAAAGCGTAGTGATGGGAAATAATTCAAGCGGCTATTCTGTCCAGACTGCATTCGATGTCAAAGACATAAATGTTGATAAGATAATTGAAGAAAGCATTGGTGTGGCAGATAGAGGCAGAAATCCCGAGAGTATTGAGCCAGGGAAATATGAAGTTATTCTCACTCCATATGCTCTTGCAGAATTCATTGGTCACATGTCTTATCTTTCATTGAACGAAAGGGCAGTTGAGGATGGTACGAGTTTTGTTGCAGAAAGCTTTGGAAAGAAAGTCTTGGGGGATAACATAAATCTATATGATGACGGATTTTCCCCAAAAACGATACCGCTTCCTTTTGATTTCGAAGGTGTGCCTAAGAAAAGAGTTGTTTTCTTTGAGAAGGGTGTTGCAAAGGATGTCGTGTATGATACTCTATATGCCTACAAGAACGGAAGAGCGTCCACCGGGCATTCACTTCCGCAACCAAGTTCTTTCAGTCCTTACCCGATGAATATTGTGATGGAGGGGGAAAACTCGTCAAAAGACGAAATGATTAATCATGTTGAGCGTGGCTTATACGTACAAAGATTCTGGTACACGAACCCTATGGACCCTAAACACCTTCTTATAACGGGTATGACTCGAGATGGACTTTTCCTTATTGAGAATGGAAAAATCGTGAAGCCAGTAAAGAATATGAGATTTACTGAGAGTATTATTACTGCTCTAAACAATTGTTTGGAATTAAGCAAAGAATATAAGACAATGTATGAGATGTCTTCAATGACTGTTCCATATGCGAGGATTAAAGATTTTACATTCACAAGTGGGACGGAATTTTAGGAGGTAAAATGAAAAGATTAGGTATTTTATGTGATGGAGGAGATGCTCCTGGTATTAATGCAGTGATAAGAGCTATTTCAAGATCTGCTTTCGAGAGAGGGCATGAAGTTTTTGGCTTTATTGACGGATTTGAAGGGCTTATCAGAAATGACGTAAAAATTGTCACAAAACAAACTGTTTCTGGCATTCTTCAGGAAGGAGGCTCTATAATAGGTATTTCACGGCTGAATCCATTTAATGACCCTAAGCACCTTGAGATGATAAAAGAGAACTTCAAACGAAACTCTTTGACATTGCTTATTCTTATTGGAGACAGGGATACCGTAGCAATCGCTAAGAAACTTTCCGATGAGGGAGTTCCTTCGATTGTCATTCCAAAAACAATTGATAACGACGTTTACGGTACAGATTTTACAATCGGTTTTGATACAGCAGTTAGCACAATAAGTGGAGCGTTAGACAGCCTTCATGCAACTGCTTCTACTCACCATAGACTTATGATCGTTGAAACGATGGGAAGAGAAACTGGTTGGCTTGCTCTCTTTGGCGGGCTTGCAGGTGGCGCTGACTACATAGTAATCCCAGAAATTCCTTATAGCATTAAAGAAATTGCTTCTCATATTGAGAAGAGAAAGAAAGAAGGCAAAAATTTCAGCATTATTATCGTTGCTGAAGGAACTAAACTTTCCGAAGACCTTGAAAAAAATATTGAGAAGGACGAATTTGGCCACCCTATTAGTGGAAAGAGAATGGTTGGTTACTACTTTGCTACTGAGCTCGAGAAACTCACAAATATTAAAGCACGCACAACTGTTCTTGGATATACCCAGAGAGGAGGAGTCCCCACGACGACTGACCGTTTGCTTGCAATTAGACTTGGAATTGCAGCCGTTGAATATGCTTCAAAGGGTCTTTTTAACGGGGTAGTTGGGATTAAGGGATCTGATGTAGTTTTCACGCCTCTTGAAGAGTCGGCTGGAAAAATCCATACTGCATCTAATGATTACCTTGCTCTTGCAAAAATTTTCTTCTAACAATGCTTGAAGGAAGCCTGAAAGATTTCACTCTTGACGACCTTTTGCAGATGGTTTCCCTTGGTGAAAAAACCGGGGAGCTTGTTTTATTTGGCGAAACGCCTTTTGGAAGAAAGAGTGGAAAGATTTATTTTGAAAAAGGTGAAGTGAAGGACGCTGAGACGGAAGAATCACGCGGTGAAGTTGCTATAGTTGAATTACTGAATATCAAAGAGGGGACATTTAGGTTTGCCCCCTCTGACGTATCTACCATTAAGCGATCTGTCCAGCGTTCTATCCCTGACCTTGTGCTTCTTTCAACTTCTAAGCTTGACGAGTGGAACAAAGTGAAAGCGAGAGTATCATCAGTTGATGTTGTTTTTAAGCTTTCAACTGAAGGAATTCCAGACGAGATTCATTTGTCCCCTGTTGATTGGAAAGTAATGACAGAGCTTGGCAAGGGTGAAACAATTCGTGATGTTGCTCTCAAACTCAATATGACAGTGTTTGATATAGCGAGAGTTACATATGGTCTCGTTGCTCTTAAAATACTAAGAGAAGTCGGCGTTAAAGACCCTGATAGCGATAAATTCCTTCGCAGGAAAAGTGCGCCTAAGAATTTCATTCTTAGATTAATAGAGAGGCTCAGAAGGATATGAAGCACTATAAAGTTGTAGTAACAGGCCCATTTGCGGCAGGCAAGACCACATTCATTAAAACGGTGACCGAGATTGCCCCAATTCAAACTGAGGCAAAAACTACCAACAACGAAGAGTCTCAAATAAAAGACTCTACAACTGTTGCTATGGATTTCGGTAGAATTGCAATCGATGAAGAAAATGTCCTACATATCTTTGGTACGCCCGGACAGTTCAGGTTTAACTATATGTGGAGCATTCTCTCAAAGGATGCAATTGGCATTATTTTAATTGTTGATTCTGGTGAAAGGGATCAATTTGAAGACGCAAAGGATATGCTAAATTTTTTTAGGGTGAAAACCGATGTTCCAATTGTAGTTGTGCTTAACCACTTTAAAGAAAAAAGTCACACAACAGAAGAGGAACTGCGTACGTTTATGAACATCCCGCAAAAAATTCTCGTGATTGATTGCGATGCTACAGGCAGAGAAAGCGTTAAGAATGTTCTAATTACTCTTCTCAACTTGATTATTATGCAAGGAGATACTTTTGATTGATTTATTCGTTTTTTCAGATATAATATTATTACTTAAATTCCCTAAAGATAGGGAAAAATTTGAAAGGAGGCATTAAATGAAGAAATTATTGGTCCTTTTACTAGTAGTAGGACTGAGCGTGTCAGTTTTCGCAGGCTGTACAAAGAAGCAGGTAACGGTTACTAAGATTAAAATCGGTCTTGTGACCGACGTTGGTGGAAGAGGCGACAGGTCATTCAATGATTCTGCGCTTCGTGGACTTGAAACCTGGGCAGCAAAGGTTAAGTATGTTCAAGGTGGTGGCTATGAAGCACTCTCTGACAGTGATTTCACAGCAAGCATACCAGATGATTTAAAAGATAAGGGTATCGCTGCACTTAATGTAGAGCCGGTTGTTCTTGAATCAAAAGTACAGGAAGACTACATTCCTAACATTCAGAACCTTGTTGAACAGCAGAAGTGTGACCTCGTAATTGGTGTAGGATTCATGCTTGCAAGCGCAATTGGCGAATCTGCAGTTAAGTATCCAGATACAAAGTTTATGCTTATCGATTCAACGCCTGCCGATGCAAGCGGTAATTCTGTTGACCTTGCAAACGTGTCATCGTACCTATTCAAAGAGAACGAATGCGGCTACCTTGTTGGAGCAATTGCAGGCTATGCAACCGAGACGAATAAAGTTGGTTATGTAGGTGGAATGGAAATTCCTCCAGTCCTTCGTTATGAAGCAGGATACAAGGCTGGTGTAAAGACCACAAACTCAAAGGCACAAATTTTTGGACAGTACGCGAACAAATTCGATGATCCAGCTCTTGGAAAGATCGCCACTGATGCGCAGATAACTCTTGGAGCAGATGTTATATTCCACGCAGCCGGAGCAACCGGTAACGGCATGTTCCAGGCAATCTGCGAGAAAGGTGCACCATATTGGGGAATTGGCGTTGACGTGGACATGGGACTTGATCCAAAGCTCTGCCCGGACAGAACTGTAACTTCCGCATTAAAGCATGTTGACCTTGCAACGTTTGATGCAATCAAATCAGTTGTTGATGGCACATTCAAGGGTGGAGTTACCACTCTTTCCCTTAAAGACGGCGGTGTTGGCTATGCTCCAGACCATGTAAAGGATGTTCTTTCTGCCGACCAAATTTCAAAGATTGAAAACTTAAAGAAAATGATCATTGATGGAACAATCACGGTTCCAGAGGATCCAAAAGCAGTTGACACTTGGGCTACTCCTACAACATTCTAATAAAATAGTTACTTTTGGGTGGGGGAGTACCCCACCCTTTTTTTGTATTGGAGGTAATTGTGGAAGCACTTGCTGTTAAAAACATAGTTAAGAAATTTCCAAACGTTCTTGCGAATGATAATGTATCACTCTCGATCGAGAAAGGTGAGATTTTCGCTATAGTTGGAGAGAACGGTGCTGGCAAGTCAACTTTGATGAAGATCGTTTACGGACTTTACACTCCAAACTCAGGTGAAATTTTTGTCTTTGGCAATAAGGAAGATATAAAAAATTCTCATGATGCGATCAAACTAAAGATAGGAATGGTCCACCAGGAGTTTATGCTCATACCTCGTTTTACTGTTACTGAAAACATTGTGCTTGGTGATGAGCCAAAAAAAGGTGTTGTGTTTGATTATAAGCGAGCAGTTTTAGAAGTTAAAGAGCTTTCAGAAAAGTTTGGACTTAAGATAAACCCTACAGAAAAAGTCGAAAATCTCTCCGTAGGAATTCAGCAGAGAGTTGAGATTCTTAAAATACTGAGAAGAGGCGCAGAGATCCTTATTCTTGACGAGCCTACGGCAGTATTGACCCCGCAGGAAACGGAAGAACTTTTTAAAACTCTCAATGCGCTCAAACAAAACGGTAAAACGATTATTTTTATTTCACATAAACTCGGCGAAGTAATGGAAATTGCAGATAGAGTTGCTGTTATGAGGAGAGGAAAGGTCCAAGGCGTTGTCAACAAACCAGACACAAGCGAAAAAGAACTTGCAAAAATGATGGTCGGGCGGGATGTTGTGCTTGAAGTTCCCCAGGTCAAAGTGGAGAAAGGCAAAGTTGTTTTTTCAGTTTCCGGGCTTACTGTTAAGAATACAAGGGGAATTATCGGCTTAAAAAATGTTTCTTTTGAAGTATACTCCGGAGAAATTGTAGGAATTGCAGGCGTTGAGGGCAACGGACAGGCAGAGCTTGTAAACGCTATACTTGGTTTCTTGAAGCCTATTAACGGAAAAATTTATATGGGTATGGAAGAAATGAAGTTTATAACGCCTTACAACATGAGAACCAGAGGGATGTCCTATATTACAGAAGATAGAAAAAGAAGAGGCCTCGTTCTTCCATTTAAAGCAAGAGAGAATGTTATTATGGGTCAGCACTCGCTATACCCGTTTTCCAATAAAGGCATTTTGAACAACCAGGCAATTGATGAGTTTGTAACGAAAAAACTTGAAGAGTTTGACGTGAGGCCTCCTAATGGTTATATTAAAGCAGAAAGCTTTTCCGGAGGAAATCAGCAAAAGATTATCCTCGCAAGAGAGATGTCAATGAAGCATAGCTTTTTACTCGCCTCCCAACCGACGAGAGGTCTTGATGTAGGTGCAACCGAGTTTGTATACAAGATACTTGTTGAGGAAAAAAAGAAAAGCAAGGGAGTTCTTTTGATTTCTCTTGAGCTTTCAGAGATTATGGGATTATCTGATAGGATCCTCGTACTTTACGGCGGAGAAATTGTTGGCGAAGTGATGCCAAGCGAAACTACTGAGGAAGAGATAGGCTTAATGATGCTTGGACTTAAGAGGAAAGAGAGGGTCGAACAGTGAAAGAGTTATTTTACAGGTTGTTTGTTGAACGAAAAGAAAAATACTGGTGGATGAATTTACTCGTTCCTGTTACTTCAATTGTCATTGCCCTAATTGTTGGAGCAATCTTCATCTGGTCGACAGGCAGAGACCCATTCCTTGCGTATAAACTGCTTTTCAATGCATCAGGATTGGTACCCGGTCCCTACTGGAAGAGCAGTTTTACAGAGATGCTTCTTTCTTCCTCATTGTTTATAGCAACAGGCCTGGCTTTTGCAATTGCTGCAAGATCAGGGCTTTTCAGCATAGGAGCCGAAGGTCAATTCACTGTTGGTGCAATCACTGCTGCTTATTTTGGATATGCCAAGCCATTCGCAGCACTACCGACAATTATTCACTTAACAATTATACTTTTAATGGTAATGCTTGCAGGAGGTCTTTGGGGATTTGTTGCCGGGTACCTCAGGGCAAAGAAAGGAATTAATGAAGTCATCGTCACCATAATGCTCAACTGGATTGCATTTCACCTGATTGAGGGGTGGCTTGTTACAGGCCCAATGGCAGCAGATGTTTCAACAGGTGTAATATCTGGCACTCCGAGTGTTTCTCCTACTGCCAGACTTCCAATAATACTTCATAACACACGTCTAAATATAGGCATATTAATAATGATTGCAGTGATAATAATTATTTGGTTCCTTCTTTACAAGACGACATTTGGCTTTGAGATCCGTGCAATGGGGCACACGGCAGTATGGGGAATGGAAGCTTCGAGGGTTCAAGGTATCAACATTAACAAACGAATTATGCAGGTGATGCTTATATCAGGTGCAATTGCAGCGTTAGGTGGCTCTTTTATTACCCTGGGAATTAATTTTCACTATCCTCCAGTTGCTGATAGCGGGTATGGTTTTGATGGTATTGCAGTTGCTCTCATTGGCCAAAACGAACCGTTCGGGATTCTTTTTTCAGGCATTCTAATTGGAGCTTTGAGGACAGGTGCAACGGCCGTACAAATAGCACACATTCCTAAAACATTCCCGTCGATCATTGAAGGACTCATTGTTGCTTTCATTGCGCTTCAGGAACTAATTAGATATCTTTTATTTAAACTTGTCAAAACTAAGAGAACTGCCCAAACTGAAGGAGGTTTAACGCAATGAACATTCTTAACCAATCACTTGCTCAGATGCTTGATTTTGCAGCACCGATTTTGTTTGCAGCTCTTGGAGGAGTCATAACTGAAAATGGCGGAGTTGTAAATATTGCGCTTGATGGAATAATGCGATTTGCGGCATTCTTTGGCGTGTGGGGTGCTTCGGTTAGCAAAAGTCCATGGGTTGGTCTTTTGTGGGGTATTGGCATAGGTATACTCGTGGGTGCTTTCCATGCCTATATTACCGTTAAATGGGCGGGCAATCAAATTGTTTCTGGTGTTGCAATTAATGTAGTGGCAGTTGGAATTATAACGTATTTTCTCGAGTTGATTTTCAAAACCACAGGGTACTCTCCAACGGTTCCATATTTTGGTTCTGCGGTAAACAGGATAAGTATTCCATTTATTTCTAATATTCCCATACTTGGTGCATTTTCAAACCTCACAATCTTCGTTTGGCTATCGCTGTTTCTCGTATTCGGGCTTAATTTTCTCCTTTACCGTACAGTACTTGGTCTTAGAATACGCTCGGTAGGAGAAAACCCTATAGCTGCAGAAACTCTTGGAATCAACGTTTTTAAGGTTAAATGGTTTTCAACAATTGCAGGTGCAGTGCTTGCAGCTCTTGGTGGAATGGCTCTTTCAATTGGAAGCCTCTCATCCTTTACAAATTCGATGCCTGCAGGTAAGGGATTCATTGCGCTCGCAGCTATGATATTTGGCAGGTGGACACCTTTTGGTGCAATGTGGGCGTCTTTTCTGTTTGCTTCGGCCCAGGTGCTGCAGTTCATCCTTCAAGCCACTGCAAAAGGAATTGCGTCAAAGATTCCTGTTGGTTTCTATCTTTCACTGCCTTATTTTTTAACAATAGGTGCCCTTATTGGTGTGGTGGGAAAAGCTGTTGGTCCTGCAGCTGACGGCGTTCCATACAAGAAGGAAGGTTAACTATGCTGATTACTACAACTCCTAATTTCGAAGGTAAAAAGATAACGAATTATCTTGGAGTAGTAACCGGAGAGGTTATTGTGGGAGCAAATTTTTTAAAGGATATTGCAGCTGGTTTCACCGATTTCTTTGGAGGCAGAGCCTCGCTTTATGAGGAAGAACTCGTTAAAGCAAAAGATATGGCACTTGCGGAAATGGAGCAAAGAGCTATGCGGCTTGGCGCAAATGCCATCGTTGGAATTGACCTTGACTACGAAACCGTTGGGTCAAATGGTAGTATGCTTATGGTTTCAGTATCAGGCACCGCAGTAGTTGTAGAATATTAATTTTAGGGGAGAAATTTTCCCCTAAAATTACATTGCTTCGGAGTTTTCTGTTTTGTGTCTTTCTATTGCTACCTCAAGAATATCGTTAATAAGTTCTCCGTATGTTTTACCCAGCAGTTTATAAATGCGCGGAAAGTCCGAATGCTCAGGGTCAAGTCCTGGAAGAGGGTTTACCTCAAGAATGTAAGGATTGCTATTTTTATCGACTCTCAAATCAAAGCGTGCAATATCCCTGTTCCTAAGTGCGACAAACGCCTTATAACAAATATCTTTAATATTAATCATGACTTCTTCAGATAGTCGTGCTGGGACATAGTAATTTGCCTTTGTTGAGTAATCTGTCTTGAATTTGTACGTTTGTATACCTCCTGCGGAAGCTTTGAGTTCTCTTTTTGAGAGGGTAGAGAAGTCTATTTCCATAGGCGGGAGAATCCGTGGAGGAAAGTTTCCAATGATTCCTACCGTGACCTCGATTCCATCAATGAATTCCTCAAGCATTACTGGCCTTCTGAATCTTTGAAACGCTTTTACAGTATCATTTCTAACTTCTTCATCTGTATAGCAAACTGATTTTGATGTTATTCCTATACTTGAACCCTCGAAAATAGGCTTAACGATAACGGGAAATTTAAAAGCCTCAGTTGTTATTTGGTCTGTCGTTTTTATTACTTTGAATTTTGGAGTCGGCACTCCCGCGAAGAGAAGCAATTCTTTTGTCATCACTTTGTCCATTGAGATTGCAAGGGAAAGCGCTGAAGAGCCAGAATAAGGTATCTTTAACTCATCAAGCAATGCCGGCACAAATGCTTCCCTGTAAGGACCGTTTCTTCCTTCTCCAATGTTAAAAATGAACTGAGGTCTATCAAGAGCAAGCGAGTAAAAAAGAAGAGGAGATGTCGCTTCATATAGCGACACCTTGTGCCCTCTGCTCTCGAGAGATTTTTTGACGGCATCTATCGTCTCAGGCCAGTCGAATTCGGCCTCTTTGTCACTTGCGCTTCTTCTTAAATTATAAGTTATGCCAATCTTCATTTGTATTCTTTGAGAAGTATTTTATCAATAATTTTTGAGAAGTCAATAGTTTTTCATAATTTAATCACATTTTAGTTTTAAAATCTATGTGTAGTAAAAAATACCTTAGGAGGTAAAGATGAAAAAATTTAGTTGGTTACTGATTGGAATTTTAGTTGCTGGACTTGTGCTTGGCGGAATTAGTGTTGCTAATGCTGGCAACGGTGCAAATGGAACAGCGAAGGGCTTTGGAAGTTTAATTAGAAAGGTATTTGATCGTGGACTTAGAATTGGAGTAAATTCGTCTCTTGATACCGACATTACAAACTTTATCGGTGTAACGGTTGATGATTTAAGGATTGCTCGAGAAAGCGGCAAGAGCCTTGCAACTATTGCAACAGAGCACGGCAAGACCGAAGATGCACTCATCCAGTTCATCATTTCAAAAGAAACTGCAAATCTTGATACTCTCCTCAAAGATGGAAAGGTTACTCAAGCTCAGTACGACAATGCAGTGAAATACATGGCAACACGAATAAAAGAAATGGTAGAAAGAACAGAAACGGGAAAGCCTGGTTTCGGAGGCAGAAGAAATTTTGGAAACTGTCCTGCACCACATAATCCATAAGCTCTCGCTCATTTAATATATTGAGGCCTCATTAAGAGGCCTCTTTGTTTTTAATAAAAGAAGAGAAACTTAAATTTTGTGGATAAATTTTGCAATGACTACCGCAAGCAAAACTTTAATCGCATCACCAACAATAAAAGGCGTAAAACCCATCAAAAGAAGGTTAGAAAAACTAACAGGAATCCCCTTTATGAGGAAACTCCAGCAAGCAAGTTGAGCAAGCCCGAAAGCATAAATCACAATGAAATTTGCAAAAAAGATAGAAATGGCAATTGCAAGAAGATTTTTTCTGTTTTTTTCCGTTAGATAGCCTGTAAGTGTTGCTGCAAAAATGAATCCTAATAGATATCCTCCCGTTGGACCAAATAATATTAAATAACCAAAGCTTCCTCCAGAAAACCATGGCATCCCCATTACGCCAAGCATAACATACAAAATTTGTGAAAATCCTCCCCAAACACCCATTACAATGCCCGAGAGGATTACTGCAAATGTTTGTCCAGTGATTGGTACTGGTGTCCAGGGTAAATAAATCCTTATCTGTGCTGCGATTCCAGTAATCAGAGCAAACGCAAATGACAACAAAAACTTCTCTAAGACAGTGCGACTGTCTCTCCATTCAATCAACTTGCTTTTTAAAGCAATGCTTTTTTGCACGGCTGCCTCCCATAGAAAAATACTCTAGATTCTACCAGAAAGTTAAATTAAAGTCAACATAATGTTCACGTTCCATATATTTTAGGCGAATTGAATCA
>JAIMJY010000113.1 GCA_020692945.1 Caldisericum sp.
AAATAAAAAACAGACGATTTATGAGTTTAAGTTATTTCGCAACATGTCTATTATAGTTTAGTGGAAACAACTTACCTTTTTGTCTATCTGATGGATAATAAAATGCAAACGCAATACGAAAAAATTAAGAATTTGAGAGAAGCAAAAAAATAATTATGAAAAAAAAATCGTCAAATAAAAGCTTGGGGAAGGCAAAAGATGTCAAAAATGACGAATTTTATACTCGTTTTGATGATATTCAGGCAGAATTGAATTTTTACAAAGACCAGTTAAAAGACAAGGTGATTTATTGCAATTGTGACGACCCAGCCGAAAGCGCTTTTACCGATTTTTTTAAATTGAATTTTGACTATTTTGGCATTAAAAAGTTGATTTGCACCCGTTATCAAAAATCTAATCTATTTACTTATGCCGACCCAGTAAGGCGAAGTGGTTATAGATTAGAAATAACAGCAAAGAATAAAAACGACAAAAAGCCCGTTAAAATAAATTTGAAAGGGGACGGCGATTTTCGTTCGCCCGAATGTATTGAACTTTTAAAAGAGGCGGACATTGTCATTACCAACCTGCCATTTTCGCTATTTCGCGAATATGTGGCCCAACTGATTCAATACGATAAGAAATTTTTGATAATTGGAAATGACAATGCAATTACATACAAGCCAATTTTTAAATTGATAAAAGAGAATAAGATTTGGCTTGGCTATAGCCGGGTTAAGGAATTTGGGCAACCCGACGGTACATTTAAGAAATTTGGCAATGTCGGTTGGTTCACAAATCTTGATGTAAAGAAAAGACATGAGGATATGATTCTTTATAAAACATATAAGGGTAATGAAAGTAATTATCCAAAATACGACCATTACGATGCAATAAATGTAGATAGGACAAAAGATATTCCAGCGGATTATAAAGGTGCGATGGGCGTGTCAATCACTTTTTTAGATAAACATAACCCTGAACAATTTGATATTATTGACGGGCTTAATCGTTACAGCATTTTATCTGGACCGACAGGAAAAACCAAAGGTAAATATCTAGCACAGGTAAAAAGCAAACCTACTTATGTTCGGATTGTTATTAAGCGTAAAAAATCTATAAAATAATATAAAAGGAATTATTTATATAATGACAACGGCTGTTTCTGGTTTAATAAAAATAGGACAAACCAGCACGAATAACTACCAAGAGCGAATGCGAAACCTTGAAGCAAATGGCTATTATAATGTTGCCGGATTGAAAAGATTTTTTGCTATTGAGCTTGAAGATTATGCCGAAAAAGAAACTTTGTTGCATGATATTTTCAACAAACACCGAGTCGGCGAAAGTGAATTATTCGCACTTGATCAAGAATTAATACGTCAGCTTTTACTTTCTTTTAAGGGTAAGATTATTTATCCTGAAAATATTGACCAAGAAAAAGAGTTTGACAAGGTGTCAAAAGTGAGAAAACAAAGTAGGCTGTTCAGTTTTTATAAAAAGGGTTTGAAAAATGGTGATGTGATTGTTTTTAAGGATGATGAAACAATAACCGCAAAAATTGTTGGCGAACGCGAAGTGGAATACGGTGGCCAGATTTGGAAGTTATCGCCGCTTGCGTACAAACTTTATGAACAACGAGGCGAGCTGAACTCGAGTGGGGCTTATGCAGGTGCGGATTACTTTAAGTATAAAGGTAAAAAATTAAGAGATTTGCCTGATGTAAGTTAAATAGAAAAAATATGAAAACAATACACCAAAGAATAAAAGTAAAAGATGTTTTTAATGGCTACCAAGACAAAAATTGGGACGGCGTTGTTGGCTATGGCGGTAAATTGGATATTCGCCCAATTTACCAACGCGAGTTTATTTACAACCCGGAAAATGAGCGAGCGGTTATAAACACAATTATGAAAGAACATCCGCTCAATTTGATGTATTGGGTAAAAAATGGTGATAATTTTGAAGTACTGGACGGACAACAACGCATTCTGTCATTTTGCCGTTTTCTTGACCACAAATATCACATTGAAATTAACGGCGAAAAAAGATATTGCGATACATTATTGAAGGAAGATTTGGATAAAATAAAAAATTACGAATTAGATATTTATATTTGCGAAGGAACAGAAAAAGAAATTTTAGAGTGGTTTAAAACCATAAATATTAAAGGTAAAGAATTAAACCCTCAAGAATTATTAAACGCCACTCACACAGGTACTTGGCTTACCGACGCAAAAAGATACTTTAGCAAGCCAAATTGTGCCGCCAAAGGTTTAGGAGAAGATTACATCAACGCCAGCGTGGAACGACAAGAATTTTTAGAAACCGCTTTGAAATGGATAAATGGTGGAGATGTGCAGGGCTATATGGCGCTTCATAGAAATGACCCGGACGCGAAAGAATTGAAAGAGTATTTTGCTAATGTAATTGAATGGATCAAGAAATATTTTACTACCTATCGTAGAGAAATGAAGGGTGTGAATTGGGGTGAGTTGTATAATCAATTTAAGAACGCGAAGCTTGATGCCTATAAATTGGAAAAAGAAATTGTCAAACTAATGGAAGATGAAGAGATTGGCAACCAAAAAGGAATTTATGATTATGTTTTGACGAGAAACGAACGAAGCTTAAATTTGCGAACTTTTGACGAAAAAACCAAACGCCGAACTTACGAAAAACAAAAAGGAATTTGTCCGGATTGTAAAAGAGAGAACAAAGAGAACAAGAACAAGAAATGGAAATTTGAAGAAATGGAAGGCGATCATATCGTTCCGTGGAGTAAGAACGGAAAAACAATTCCCGAAAATTGTCAGATGTTGTGCAAACGACATAACGGAATTAAAAACGGAACGTAATTTAATGCAGCGCGCCAGCTTCGCTGGCACGAAATTCGGTTTAAATCGCACTATGTAGTATGGAAACAAGCTATTTGAAGAACAAGATTAACCCCGTTTATAACGTTTAAATCGCACTATGTAGTATGGAAACGATTAAAAAATGGATAATAATAAAATAAGTGAAGCGGGTTTAAATCGCACTATGTAGTATAGAAACCCAAGTTATTC
>JAIMJY010000020.1 GCA_020692945.1 Caldisericum sp.
AGAGTTTTATTTTCCGTTTTTCTAATTAAATTAAGATTTTTGAATAGAGCCTCGAGATTATAAAATTCTCTCTTTTCTTGAGTCATTATGTTGACAATAACGCTTCCACAATCCAATGCTACCCAGTCTGACGGAGACCCTTTATCTACAGCGTAAACGTCATTTCCTTTTTCTTTCAATCTTTCTTTTATCTCATCTGCAATTGTTTCTCCATGCTCGGGGACGTCTGATGTGCAAATAACGATGAAGTCTGTGAAGGTAGTGAATTTCTTAACATCCACTATGTCAACGTCTTCTCCCTTCTTTTCTTCAATAACTTTTGCGATAAATTCTGCTAAATTTTTCCCATTCATTTTTTAAATTATATCATATTATTTAAATTAGTAAAATTCATTATAATATTAAAAGATAGGAGGATTCAATGGAAGAATTTGAGGAAGTGGTGAAATATGTGACGGAAGCAATTGAAGGCGTTTCCCTTGCTGGTGTTATAGGAAGGGATGGCTTACCTGTTTCTCTTAGTGCAAAAAGTGATATGGATAAAGCCGAAGCAAGCGCTGAACTTGCCTCAATATTTAATGTCGTTGTAAAAAGCACAAAAGCGCTTAATATTGGTCTTCCAACAGAACTTATTTTTAATACTCAGTCACTTAGCGTTTTGATCAATCCTATAAGTGAAGATTATTTTTTGGTTATTGTGATGCAAATGCCTGCAAATATTGGAAGAGCAAGGCTTGAAGTACGAAAATTTTTGCCTAGATTAGAGGAGATGATAAAATAAATGGAAAACATTCTGACAAAATTGAAGGAAACCCAGGGAGTATTAGGTGTTTACCTTGTTGGAGTAGATGGAAATTTGATCTTTGGAAGTTCAAGTCTTGATGCCTCTCCCATCGCTCTTGCTGGAATTGTTGCTTCCTTTAAAGGCTACATATCTGAGATGCTTTCTACCGTGAAAATGGGAGAATTTTCTGATGTGATAGTTGACGGAAGCATCGGGCGCATTGTTCTTTCAGCCCTAAAAAATGGCGACATCCTCTCTGTTTATCTTACGAATAGTGGTAATTTAGGGCTCGTAAAATTTGCAATAAGCAACTCTATTGAGGACTTGAATAAATTAATCTAATTAAAATAAGGAGTTTATTTAATGAAAAAATTCTATATCACTACTGCTATTTATTATGTCAACGACAATCCACATATTGGCTCCATTTCAGAAGCCATATCAGCGGACGTTATCGCTAGGTACAAAAGACTTCAAAATTTCGATGTATTTTTCTCTACCGGTACCGACGAGCACTCTCAGAAAATTGAGAATAGGGCTTCTAATGAAGGAATTAATCCTAAAGTTTTTGTTGATAGGGAAAGCTTAAAATGGAGAAAAATTTTCGATAAGTTTCACATCACTTACGATAGGTTTATTCGTACTAGCGACAATGATCATACTGAGGTTGTTAGAGATTTCTTTTCTAAAATGTATGAGAAGGGAGACATCTATCTTGGGAAATATGAGGGTTGGTATTGTGTAAGAGATGAAACATTCCTTAAGGACTCTGATCTCGTTAATGGGAAGTGTCCATATTGTGGCGGAGATGTTCAGAGAATAAGTGAAGACAACTATTTTTTTAGACTTAGCAAATACGAGGAGCCTCTCCTTCGATATTACGAAGAGCACAGAGATTTTTTGCGTCCAGAGTCAAGATACAACGAGGTTATTAATGTTATAAAATCAGGGCTTCAAGATATTTCTGTTTCTAGAAAGTCGTTTAAATTCGGCATTAACGTTCCTCTTGATGAAGAACATGTCGTATATGTATGGTTTGATGCACTTCTTAATTACATTACTTCCATTGGTTTCCTTAGAGACAAAGAAAAGTTTGGGCATTATTGGCCCGCAGATCTTCACGTTATTGGCAAAGACATAACACGTTTCCACGGAATTATCTGGCCTGCAATGCTGATGAGTTATGGCTTACTCCTCCCTATAGAGATTTTTGCACACGGATTTTGGAACCTTGAGGGAGCGAGAATGTCGAAATCAACCGGGAATGTTGTAAATCCTGAGGATTTCGTTAGTCGTTTCTCTGAGATTTCTTCAATTGATTACGACGTTTCCATCGATGTATTGCGTTATTATTTATCAAGAGAAATTAATTTTGGCTTTGATGGGGATTTTAAAATAGAGACCTTCTTCGGACGGTACAATTCTGACCTGGCTAACGATTTCGGGAATCTTATAAATAGGACCATTTCAATGCTTCATAAGTACAGGGGTGGCATTGTTCCCGAAACGCTCGGGAAAGACGAAGAAGTAGTTGATTTTGTTGAAAGTAAAAAGAACTCTTACTTCGTTCAAATGGATGAATACAACCTTTCCGGAGGACTTGATTGTGCTTGGGATATCGTTCACTATTTCAACAACTACATTCAAGTGAAAGAACCATGGAAGCTTGGAGAAAACAAAGAAAAGCTTGATGAAGTTCTTTATAATCTCATTGAAGGGATAAGGATTTTAGCTTTGATGATGAATCCTTTTATGCCGACTACCACGCGTAGAGTTTTAGAATACTTGCATTGCGAATCTTCTACATTTGATGGGTTAAAGTGGGGGGTTATAAAATCAGGAATAGGCATAGAAAAATTTTCTCCGATTTTTCCAAGACTCGATAAAGACAAAGTTGAAGGTCGGAATTTGGCGGGATTAAAAAACGGTGCAGAGCAAGAAGGGCAACTCAAAGCAAAAATTACTTATGAAGATTTCGATAAGATTGATTTAAGAGTTGCGAAGGTTGTAAAAGCAGAAAAGATTGACCAGTCGGATAAACTCATAAAACTCACTCTTTCTCTGGAAGGCGAAGAAAGGGTAATTATCGCTGGAATTGGGAAACAATATTCCCCCGAAGCTCTTATTGGCAAAAAAATAATAATCATTGCTAATCTCGAACCTAGGAAATTAATGGGAGTTGAATCTAACGGCATGCTCCTTGCAGCTTCAAACGAGCAGGAGCTTTCGGTACTAACTGTTGACAAAGATATTCAGGAAGGGTCTTCGATACATTAATGTTGGTTGATACTCATGCTCACCTGGTTGAAAAGTTTTACCAGAACGATTTAGAGGAAGTACTCGCTAACAATTCTGCTATAAAGGTAAATATTGTTGGCTTTAATCTGGAAAGCTCTTTTGAGGCAGTGAGAAATGCACATAGATATGCAAATTATTACGCATCAGTTGGTCTCCATCCTAATGATGTAAGTGCGAGTAAGGCAAATAACCTAAAGCAAATTGAGACACTTCTAAGTGATGAAAAGGTTATTGCTTTAGGGGAGATAGGCTTGGATTATTATCACACTTCTTCCCCAAAAGAGATGCAAATGGAGTTCTTTGCTAAGCAAATTAAGATTGCAAGGAAATTCAATTATCCATATATTGTGCACTCAAGGAAAGCTTTTGAGGACACAATCTCTGTAATTCAACAATCTGGTTATCTTAATTGTGTTTTTCACTCTTTTGATTACGGCAAAGAAGAGATTATAAAAATATTAGACTTGGGATGCTATGTTTCATTTTCTGGCATGCTGACATTCAGAGCAAGGGATGACTTAAGAGAAGCTTCGAAAAATGTCCCTCTTAATATGTTGTTTTTTGAAACTGATTCGCCTTTTCTTGCACCTGTTCCAAATCGTGGTAAAAGGAACCAACCGCTGAATGTTGAGTTTGTCTATGAGCAATTTGCTCAAATTTCAGGCTTTGAACTGAGTGTTTTAGAAGAGGCCGTTTTGTTTAATTTCAGTAGATTTTTTAAAAAGGCAAAATAAGAAAGAAAGGCAAGGTGGAAAAATGTTTAAAATTTTGAAAAAGGAAGAGCTTGGCCCTGGAATGATCCTTATGGAGATTGAAGCTCCTTATGTTGCAAAATCTGTAGAGCCAGGACAATTTGTCATTGTGCGAGTTGATGAGAAAGGTGAGAGAATACCTCTCACGATAGCAGATTTTGACAGGGAGTTTGGAAAAATAACAATTGTTTTTCAGGAAATTGGCAAGACGACACATCTTTTGAACTCTAAAAAGGAAGGTGAATCGATTGTTGATGTTGTTGGTCCTCTTGGAAATAAAACAGAAATTGAATCTTTTGGAAAGGTAGTTTGCATTGGCGGGGGAATTGGAGTTGCTCCAATTTTTCCTATTGTGAGAAAGCTAAAAAGCAAAGGCAACGAAGTTATAAGTATAGTTGGTTATAGATCAAAGAGTTATGTGTTTTGGGAAGAAAAAATGAAAAGAGAATCCTCAAACCTTTTGATTGCCACAAATGATGGGACATATGGAGAAAAAGGCTTTGTTACCGATATCCTGAAGAAAGTTTTATCTTCTAACTCAGATATCAGAAGGGTTTTTACAATTGGACCTGTAGTAATGATGAAAGCAGTCAGTGACTTGACAAGGGATCGAAAGATTAAAACTATAGCAAGTCTTAATTCACTCATGGTTTGTGGAATGGGTATGTGCGGTGCTTGCAGGGTTATGGTAGGAGGTGAAACAAAGTTTACTTGTGCGGATGGTCCTGATTTTGATGCTCACGTAGTTGATTTTGATAGTTTAGCAAAAAGGCTTGCCGTATATAAAGAAGAAGAGAAGGTTTCATTTGATAATTGGAAGGAGAGTGAAAAGGTATGAGTATAAATAAAATACAGACGCGGATGAAGGAGCAATTGCCGGAGGAAAGGCGGAAAAATTTTAGCGAAGTTCCACTGGGATACACTAAAGAAGAAGCGTTGATTGAAGCCTCAAGATGTCTTCAATGCCTGACACGCCCATGCATTAATGGTTGTCCTGTACAAATAAATATACCAGGATTTATAAAAGCCATCAAAGAAGAAAATTTTGAAATTGCAATTGAAATAATCCATGAGTCAGACTTGCTTCCTGCAGTTACTGGAAGAGTTTGCCCCCAAGAGGAGCAGTGCCAAGTAGTTTGTATAATGGGAAAAGCAGGTGAACCTGTTGGAATTGGCAGACTGGAGAGGTTCATTGCTGATTGGGATCTCGAAAGGAGAAAAAAAGGTGAAGTAAGACTTCCCAAAAAAGCAGAACCAAGAGGAAAGAAAATTGCAGTGATCGGGTCAGGCCCTGCCGGCTTGTCTTGCGCAGTCGACCTTATTAAGATGGGATATGAGGTGACAATGTTTGAGGCTTTCCATACCTCAGGAGGCGTTCTCACATATGGAATCCCTGAGTTTAGGCTCCCAAAAGCAATTGTGAATGAGGAAATTGCTTTTCTTGATAAACTCGGCGTGAAAAGAATTTTTGATTATCTTGTTGGCAGGACATCTACGATAGAAGAGCTTTTCAAAAGTGGCTTTAGTGCAATATTTATTGGAAGTGGTGCAGGACTTCCACAATTTATGCACATTCCAGGTGAAAATCTCGGAGGCATTTATTCCGCAAACGAGTTTCTTACAAGAGTAAATTTGATGAAGGCTTACAAGTTTCCTGATTATGATACTCCAATTAAGCATGGAAAAAGAGTTGCTGTCATTGGTGGAGGAAACGTGGCAATGGATTCCGCTAGGACTGCCCTGAGACTTGGAGCAGAGCATGTTTACCTGATTTACAGGAGATCAAGAGAAGAGATGCCTGCAAGATTAGAGGAAGTTATTCATGCGGAAGAGGAAGGAATAGAGTTTCTGCTTCTCACAAATCCTGTAAGGTACATTGGCAATGAAAATGGTTTAGTACAACAGGTTGAATGTTTAAAAATGAAATTAGGTGAAGGCGATGTTTCTGGTAGGAGGCGACCGATACCAATCGAAGGTTCGGAATTTAAGATTGATATTGACCAAGCAATAGTTGCGGTTGGAACTAATCCAAATCCAATCATTGCTTTGACGACAAAAGGGCTTAAAACAGGACGTCACGGTGAGATTTGGGCTGATGAAAATGGACAGACTTCTGTTCCTGGAGTTTTTGCTGGTGGAGATATTGTTACTGGCGCTGCTACAGTAATAACGGCCATGGGAGCGGGAAGAAATGCAGCAAAATCAATTGAAAGATATATTAAAGGGGAGCTCACATAGGTGGAAGAAGCCTTACTTTACGAGAAATTACAAGAAAACAAGGTTAGATGCAATCTTTGTAATTTTCACTGTGTAATTCCTGAAAGCAAAACTGGTTTTTGCAAAGTAAGGTTCAATAAAGGTGGTATTCTTTATACTCTCCTGAATTCATATGTTTCGTCAGTAGCGCTTGATCCTATAGAGAAGAAACCTCTTTTCCATTTCTATCCAGGAAGCATGGCCCTTTCTTTAGGAACCTGGGGGTGTAATTTCAGGTGTAGAGGTTGTCAGAATTATAATATCTCAAGATTCATTCCGAATGAGGATAAAATAGCTTCTTCGAGCCAAAATATTACGCCTGAAATGGCTGTAAAAATGGCACTGAGCTATGGGGCAAGAGGCATAGCATGGACTTACAATGAGCCAACCATATGGTTTGAATACACTCTCGCAACTGCAAAACTTGCAAAGGCCGCTCACCTATACACGGTTTATGTTACTAATGGTTCAATGACAACGGAGGGGCTTGATGTGATAGGTCCTTACCTCGATGCTTTTAGGGTTGACATCAAAGCCTTTTCTGAAGAAAGTTATAAAAAAATTACTACAATTTTCGACTGGAAGAAGATTCTTGAAACGACCATCTACGCAAAAACAAGGTGGAACATGCATGTAGAAATTGTCACGAATGTTATTCCAACCATTAATGACAATCTGAACGAGATGAGAGAGCTTGCAAATTGGATGAGAAACAATATCGGCAAGAACACTCCATGGCACATAACGAGATTTTACCCATACCTTGGTTTAGCAAATCTTCCTCCAACACCCGTTGAAACTCTTGAGAGAATAAGAGATATAGGTGTTGAGGAAGGGCTGAGTTTTGTTTACATTGGGAATGTTCTTGGGCACCCCTACGAGGATACATACTGCCCAAAATGTAAGCGAAGGATAATAAAGAGAAATGGGTTTGAAATTATTGAGAACCATGGTCTCAGTGGAAAGTGTGATTTCTGCGGAGAAGAACTTGAAATCGTTGAGTAGAAAAATTCTTATTGTTTTGCCTATTCTTTTTGCCTTAGGATTAGTAGTCTTTGCATCCTTGAGGTCATTTAACAGTTCACCTTACTCTTATTCACGGATATACAGCATGAACACAATTATTGATATCAAGGTTTGGGGGAAAGAAAGAAATGCTGCTGTAAAGGAAATAACAGATGAAATTAATCATCTGAATGCGCTTTTTGATGATTTTTCTGCTCAGTCAGATGTTGGAAAGATCAACGTCAATGCAGGGGTAAAAGAAGTACAAGTTTCTTCTGATACAATTTCCGTATTGAAAGAAGCCCAGCAAATGTACAAAATGACTAACAGTAATTTTAATGTGTGCATTGCTCCAATCTCAAATTTATGGGGATTCAAGGGTGGAAATTACAGGGTTCCAACGGCTGTTGAAATACAGAACACTCTTAAATTAACAGATATAAATGATTTAAAAATTGCTGGGAATAATGTGTATCTTGGAAAAAAAGGAGAGGCAGTTGACCTTGGAGGTATTGCGAAGGGCTACGCTCTAGACAAAATAATGGCAATAATCAAACAACAAGACGTTAACGATGCTCTTATTAACATGGGAGGCAATATATTAACGTATAGTACTGATTCTCAGAAAATCTGGAAAGTTGGTATAAAAGATCCTCGAGGCGGTGGTGTTATTGGAACTCTCTCAATATCAGGCAACAAGTTTATAGCGACCTCAGGCGATTATGAGCGATTTTTTATAGACAACGGAGTGAGATATTGTCACATTTTTGATCCATTGACTGGAAAGCCTGCAAATAAGATTGTTTCAATCACTGTTATTTCTGATAAAGGGTATGTCAGCGATGTACTCTCTACTGCCTTTTTTGTTGCAGGTAAGACGCAGGCATTTGAAATTGCAGCAAAGTTAGGAGTTAGCATCATAGGCTTTGATGAAAGTATCGTTCCATTTTATTCTGACGGATTAACGGAGTTGTTACAGCTTGAAAAACGGTGATAAATTTTTATTCATAATTATTGGAATTGCACTTTTAGTTTCTGCGTACATAAAATTGTTTCCAGTAAAGACTTTCCAACCTTTTGTGGAGATAAGGGTTGATGGTAAAATTTTCAGAGATATATCATTAGATTCAATAGAACAGGAGGTTCAAGTGCAGAGCAGTGAGGGTCACCTAATCGTTCAGATTCAGAATAAAAAGGTGAGAGTACTTGACTCGTCTTGTAGAGACAAGCTCTGTATGAAGCAAGGCTGGATATACAAAGTTGGAGAAACTGTTGTGTGTCTCCCGAATAGAGTATCTGTTTCAATAATAGGAGGTAAAAATGCCGTTGATACAACAACCTACTAATTTAAAAAGGCTGACTCACCTATCAATCCTCGTTGCTTTAGGTATTGTTCTAAACTTTATCGAGCCCCCGCTTCTAACAATGATTCCTGGAGCGAAACTCGGGCTCGCAAACCTCTCAACCATCCTTGCTATTCTAATGTTCGGTCCATCTGATGGTGTCGTAGTTGCAATTTTTAGGACGTTTCTGGGATCTGTCCTGAAGGGCAACCTGAACCCAATCCCACTTGGAACTAGCGTTTTAGGAGGAGTCTTTGCCGCCATTGTTATGGCTCTTTTTTTCAAATTTTTTAAGAAACAATTTAGTATTGACGGAATTAGCACTTTGGGTGGTCTTTCTAACAATATAACTCAATTCTTTTTTGTTTTGTTAGTCACCCGCAACCCTGCCTTCTGGGCTTATTTTCCAGTGCTATTAGTTCTTGGAGGGCTGAGTGGATGGATAATTGGTATTATAGCTAAATTATCGTATAATAAGCTTGGAAGAGTTGAAATAAGATGAGAGACAGAAATAGATTTGGTGTTCTTCTGCTTTTTGTTTTTCTTGGACTGGTTCTTGGAACTTTACTTGGAATCGTCTTAGGAAAAGCTTTTCCGATACTTGATTTATCGGTGAATTTCGGTGTCAAGTCAATCACCCTTAATATTATTTTTATGGATTTGACTTTTGGCTTTCAGTTCTACTTGAACATTGGTACCATTATTGGCATACTTGTTTTCCTTTACCTGTTTATTGTGATATGAAAGTAATTATTGCTTCAAGCTCCCCAAGAAGGATCGATTTCTTAAGAAAATGGGGATTTGACTCAGATTTTGAGAATGCTTTCGTAGAAGAAATTGTTTTTAAGGATAAACCTCTACAAACTTGCATTTACAATGCTTTAGTCAAAGCTAACAAGCTCTGCTTGATACACAAGTACTCAACAATAATAGGCATGGATACTGTTGTTGCGATAAATGGTACTGTTTTAGGCAAACCTCATGACATCAAATCTAATATTAAAATGATTGAAATGCTTTCTGGGGAAAAACACTTTGTTATAACTGGTATCGCAGCTGTTTTTAGCAACACTTTTATTGTAAATTACGTAAAAACCGAAGTTCTATTCAGGAAGATTCGTAAGGAAGAAATTAACGAATATGCTTTAACCGGAGAAGGTTTAGATAAGGCTGGGGGCTATGCAGTACAGGGACTGGCATCGTCTTTTGTAACGCTCATTCGAGGGCCGCTTGATAATGTTATAGGTATTCCAGTCTTTGCAATTAGGGAATTACTTGATAAAATTAATAAGTTGAATAAAAATATTTGAAAGAGGTGAAAATATGGGATTTTTAACCAAGGAACTGGCGATCGACCTGGGAACCGCAAACACGGTCGTTTATATGAAGGGGAAGGGCATAGTGCTACGTGAGCCAACGGTTATTGCAACAAAGTCAAATAAAAAGGTAATAGCAGTAGGAAAGGAAGCTAAAATTATGGCAGGAAGAACGCCTTTTGAGATAAACGTTATCAGACCAATAAAAGACGGAGTTATTGCCGATTTTGATACCACTCAGCAAATGCTTGATTATTTTATAACAAAGGCTGGAGGTAAGAGAGGAATTTTCAGACCTGTTGTTCTAATCGGAGTTCCTTGCGGCATTACTCAAGTTGAAAAAAAAGCTGTTGTTGATGCGGCTATTCATGCTGGAGCAAAACAAGCACTTGTTATAGATGAGCCTGTGGCTGCTGCTATCGGGGCTTCTCTTCCAATTGAAGAAGCTCGGGGCTCTATGATTGTTGACATCGGCGGTGGTACGAGCGAAGTTGCCGTTATTTCTTTGAAGGGGCTTGTCGTGGCCAAATCGATTCGAATTGCAGGAGATGAGATGAGTGAAGCAATAATAACATATTTGAGGAGACAGTACAGTTTACTTGTAGGGGAAACAACTGCAGAACAGATTAAGATGAAGATTGGAAATGCTTATCCATTAGATAAGGAAGAAAAAATGGAAATTAGGGGAAGAGATCTTGTTGACGGATTGCCAAAATCTATTTCAGTAAGTTCTGAGGAAGCGCGAAAGGCTCTCCAGCAGGTTATAGAAGAGATTCTCGATGCCATAAAATCAGCGCTTGAAATTACTCCTCCCGAACTATCATCTGACATCATGGACAGGGGAATAATGCTTACTGGCGGTGGGGCTTTGCTTAGAAATTTTGATAAATTTCTTACTCAACGAACCGGCATTCTGGTAAATGTAGCCGAAGACCCTCTCTCCTGCGTTGCCTTGGGTGCAGGAAAAGTGCTTGAGGATCTTGATTTTTATAGGGAGACTATATCTTTTTAGCAAGTGAAAAACAATCAGCAATCAAAAGTTTTGACGATTCTTTTGGTTTTCTTGTTCGTTGTTTTTTTTACTGGCCTTATAGGAAGAGGTATCACTCCAAGGGTAATTACTGATTTTTTGATAGTTAGACCATTGCAATGGTCTGCGCTTAACATAAGAAAAGTAGGAAGCTCTTTAGTAGATTTTTCTAATTACATGAGTAGCAAACAGCTGCTTACCGAAGAGAATGATCGCTTAAAAATTGAGAACAGTTCTCTTCAAGAAAGGTTAAAAATTTTACAGAGTTATTACAATGAGAACGTCGATTTAAAAGCATCACTTGGAATACAAAACCAGGGTAATTATAAGTTAAGTGAAGTGAATGTTCTCTGGTACAATTATGCCTCCAACACAATGGTAATATCAGGAGGGTTCAAGCAGGGCATCAAGAAAAACATGCCAGTCGTTATTTCTCTTGATGGAAAGACGACGAATTTGGTGGGGCTTATCTCGGAAACAAGCTACAACAGTTCAACGGTTTTGTTGGGAACGAGCCCGTATTTTAAGATTGGAGTTAAAAATATAATCAGGGGAGGCTTTGACGTTGCTCAAGGCAGCGGAAACTCACTTCTGATAACTTCTTATCAGATTTCCCTTGAGGTAGACACGGGGGACTTGTATGTTTCTTCCGGCTTTGGGGACATTTTTCCAGAAGGAATCGTTGTAGGCAGGGTTATTTCAGCAAACAACCAAAAAGGCATAAAAAGGGAAATAAAACTTGAACCAATCGTTAATTATGCTACCCTACTTAGGGTAATTGTGGTGACTGGAAATGAATAGTAGGAAAGTGTTTATTTATTTTCTGTTTTTCGTAATGTTAGTGCTTTTGGATGTTTCCATTTCTGGCTTTCTCAAAGTTTTCGTTTCATTAAGCTTTCTTTCCGTTTTCGTTGCCGAATTAGGATATCCTTATTCGCTCTTCTTTGCTTTTGCTTCGGGAATCACATTTGACATTTTTTTCGCCTCGTTTATTGGGCAGTTTTCATTTTTTATATTTCTCATTACGATGTTACTGCAAACCATAAAAACTTTCTATGCAATAAAAAGAGAAGCACTTGCATTGCTTTTTCTTACTCTTTTTTTTGGTATGACGTACACCTTTTCAAGGAATGCCCACACAATTTATTTCTATTTTATTTTTACTGCTATCTTGACTCCTGTTTGGTTCCCTTTGTCTAATTTTTGGAATAGGTTAGCTCTATATGAAAAAGAGTAATGATATTAAAGTTAAAATCTTATATTTTATTACTGTACTACTCGCCCTTTCCCTTTTAACGAGGCTATTTTACCTTCAAATCTTGAAAGGTTATTATTATAGAGAGCTTTCTGATTATAGAAGTCTGAGAATTTTGGAGGAGCAGTCTATCCGTGGGAGAATTCTTGATAGAAACGGGGTAGTACTTGCAGAAAGCATTCCCTCTTATAACCTCGTTGTCGTCGTCGAAGATGTTCGAGATGAAACTGAATTTGAAAATGTTGCCAAAATTATTAAATCGAGCAAAAGCGAAATCAAAAATTACATTCAGAAGGCAAATATGCCATCGTACTATAAGGTTTTAATAAAAGCTAATTTATCTACTGAAGAAATTGCTAAAATAGAGGAACACTCTTATGAATTTCCTGGTTTTGGAATTGAAGTATCAAGCCGCAGGTATTACCCATTTGGAGAAATTGGGGCAAATTTTCTTGGCTTTGTTGGACCTGTTACAGAGGACGACATAAAGAGCGATTCTTTTTATAGTTATGAAGATACGATAGGAAAGCAAGGGCTTGAATTTCAATACGAAAATTATCTCAGAGGAAAGAAAGGCAAGCGTGAAGTTCTTGTGGATTCGGTCGGAAGAGTGCAACAAGTTCTTTATGTAGAGGATGCAGAACCAGGTGCAGATATCTACTTATCTGTAGACATAAAAGTTCAGGAAAATCTCGAAAAAGAGATCAATGACAGAACTGGTGTTGCCATCGCGATGGACCCTCAATCTGGAGAAATCTTTGCAATGGTATCGCACCCTTCGTTTGATCCCAATCTTTTCATTAAAGGAATAACCGATAAAGAATATAAAAATCTTGAAAGTAAAGATGCATTCTTGAATAGGGCAATTCAGGCAACATATCCAACAGGTTCAACATTTAAACCGGTAACTCTTATTTCTGCTCTTGAAACCAAATCAATAACCCCGAACACCGTTATTAACTGTGGTAATTCAATCACTCTTGGTGGAAGAATATTCAAAGATTGGATTTACCCTTCGGCTTTTGGTCCACAAACTGCAAGCATTGCGCTTGCGAATTCAAGCGATGTTTTCTTCTATACGATAGGCATTAGAACGGGTATTGAAGAGATAAGTAAGTATGCAAAACTCTTTCAGCTTGATAAAAAAACAGATGTTGATTTGCCATTTGAAACAAGCGGGCTTATTCCAGACCCGTCCTGGAAAGAACAAGTAATTGGAGAAAGCTGGTATGTTGGGGATACTGCTAACTTATCAGTTGGCCAAGGGTATCTTCTGGTCTCTCCTATTTCTATGGCTTCGTTTTATGCAAGCATTTCAAACAATGGCATTGAATATGTTCCTCATTTTCTCCAAAAAGTAGTTTCTCCTGAAGGTAATGTCATTTACAATTATGAAAAAAAAATCAGGTTGCAGTATAATATAAGCAATGAAACTCTGAAAACTGTATTAGATGGGATGGAGGCTTTGACGAATAAACCTGATATGAAAGTAATAAGAGTGAATGATGTTGTAGTTTGCTCGAAAACGGGGTCGGCAGAGGTGTACGACAAAGAAGTTCATCACTGGTTGATTTCTTTTGCCCCTCGCGAAAATACGAAGGTTGTTGGATTGCTATTTTTTGAAAATTCTAATTTTTCTTCGAGCCACTCCCTCGCTCCACTTATGAGGGATTTGCTTGAAAACTTTTTTTGAGTAAAAATAGAAATGGAGGATGCTAATGGAAAAACCAGCTATTTTTAAAGGGTCAAAGGAAGGGATTATCCTTTTAATAAATCCTGAGTCAACTTTTCAGGACGTAATGGATTACCTTAAGATTACACTTGAGGAGCAGAAGTTATTTTTTTCGGGAGCTTCACTCTTGATTGATATAAATGGAAAGAACTTTTCAGGAGAAGAGCTGTCTCAAATTGAGGAACTGTTTAAAAAGTTTGGAGTTGGTTTTAGGATTAAGGGAGAAGAAAAAGTATATGCCAAAGAGGAGATTACTGCTAATATTGACGCTGATAGAGTGATGATTATCCCAACGACATTGAGGTCGGGGCAGTTGGTTAAATTTGAAGGGGATGTAGTCATCATGGGCGATATTAATGAAGGGGCAGAGGTGCAGGCTGGAGGTGATGTCTATGTTTTTGGCATCCTTAGAGGCATTGTGAGTGCTAAAGAAAAAATTGTTTCTTTGGGTTTTCAACCTTTGAGAATGACTATAAGTAAAAAAACATTTGATGGCACTGTTACTGATAAATCATACAGAAAACCGAGAATTGCAGAGTTGGAAAATGGGGAAATCGTTTTTAAAATGATAGGTGAGAAAAAGTCGCTTAGAGGGAGGAAATGATGGGTAGAACCATTGTAGTTACTGCTGGTAAAGGCGGAGTTGGTAAAACAACGGTTACTGCCAATATAGGTGCTTCTCTTGCAAAGATGGGTAAAAGCGTCGTTGTTGTCGATATGGATATTGGGTTGCGTAATCTGGACGTAGTGATGGGGCTTGAGAATAGGGTTGTTTATAATATCATGGATATTTCTGAAGAAAAATGTAAAATTAACCAAGCCTTAGTTAGAGATAAGCATCTAACGAGCTTGTTTTTGCTTCCTGCGTCGCAGGTGCATACGAAAGATGACATTGACGTTGATAAGATAGTTGAAATTATTTCCACTATTGAATCAAGCGTTGACTATGTCGTTCTTGACTCGCCTGCAGGCATTGAAAAGGGTTTTGAATCAGCTGCTGCACCTGCAAAAGAAGCTTTGATTGTTGTAACTCCTGATGTTTCTTCAGTTCGCGATGCAGACAGAGTAATTGGTCTGCTTGAAAGTAAAGGGGTGAGCGCTATCTCGCTAATCGTAAATAGGTATGATTTGAATCTCGTTGAAAAGAAGAAAATGCTTGATTATAATAGTATTGTTGAGATTCTAGGAGTTGATTTGATTGGAATAATTCCTGAAGATAAGGCTATAATTGATTCTACAAACCGAGGTGAGATACTCGTTAGCAATGCCAGTGGTTCACCAGCAGCAAAAGCTTTTGAAAATGTCGCCAAACGTATAGAGGGCGAAAATGTTCCTCTGTCTGATTTTACTCAAGCGAGGGGCATGTTTTGGTTTTTAAGGAGAGAGCGATGAGTTTTTTTGGTAGAAAAGCTGCAAGTTCTGTTGCAGAAGAGAGGCTTAAACTGATTTTAGTGCAAGATAGGTCTCTTTTACCTCCTGCACAATTTGAGCGACTGAAAGAGGATATAATTAACATTTTAAGTAATTATTTCGAAATAAATAAGAGCGAGATAAATTTAACGATAGAAAGAGAGAATCGCAAAACGATTCTTGAGGCTATCGTTCCTGTTCTTTCAGTAAAAAGAGACAAGTGAGAAGAGTACCACTCTCTGCGATTTTTATTTTAACCACACTTTCCATATACTCTTTAGTTTCCCTTTATGTGCTTTCGGGGAGGATTATTTATGCTTCGAAAGAACTGACATACATCTTAATAGGTTTTTTTATTACCTATTTCATTGCACATTATGATTTTCGGATTTTAAAAAATTTTGCTTTTTTTATTTATGGACTCACTGTCATATCGCTTATAGCTGTTATAGTCCTTGGCATCACTGTATATAGCTCAAAAAGGTGGATAAACATCTGGGATATGTTTTCATTGCAGCCATCGGAGTTTGCAAAAATTGCTTTAATAATTGTTTTAGCGTTTGTATTCTCTGAAGATCATAGTAACAATCTTAAAAAATTTGCACTTGCCACATTGCTTACAGTGATAATCGCTGGACTTATTTTCATTCAACCAGACCTTGGTTCAGCGTTAGTTATTGGTTTTATTTATCTTGTTTTCGTTGTTTTTTCACTACCTTTGAAATATACTGTTTTAGTGCTTTCTTCTGTAGTAGCAATGCTCCCTTTTTTAGTGAAATTACTTAAGCCATACCAACTGGAGAGGTTTCTGGTGTTTCTGAACCCGCAGAGAGATCCTTTAGGAAGCGGTTATAATGTTATTCAATCAATAATTGCTGTGGGCTCTGGTCGATTATACGGTAAAGGTATCGCTGGAAGCACAATGACACGTCTCAATTTTGTGCCAGTCCAGTACTCTGACTTCATCTTTTCTGCAATAGGAGAAATATTTGGTTTTGTCGGATCATTATTACTCATTGTTCTTTTTGGTACGCTTCTTTTTTCTGCCATCAATTCTTACAGGTCTACTAATAATGTTTTTGGTAGGGGATTAGCAATTGGGGTCTTTGCCATGTTATTTTTTCAAGTAATGGTTAACGTAGGAATGTGCATTGGAGTAATGCCCGTTACCGGGATTCCCCTTCCTTTTGTGAGCTACGGAGGAAGCTCTACTATAACCAATTTTATTGCAATAGGGCTCATGATAAATGTTTTCATATATAAGGATGAAATTAATCTTGTAATATGAATGACTTCGAGCTGTTTAGATTTCAAAAGCCATATTCATTATTTGGGAACGAGCTTAATAGTGTACATAAAGCTCACGAAGGTAGAATTAAAATTGCTTTTGTTTATCCTGACACATACGATATAGGAATGTCATCGTTAGGTTATAAAATTCTTTACCATCTAATGAATGAAATTCCTGATGTCGTGATGGAGAGGGTCTTTGCACCTCTTGATGACCTCGAAGCTTTTTTAAGGAAGAACAATTCCCCGCTTTTTAGCCTTGAATCTCATACTCACGTTAAAGATTTTGACCTAATTGCTTTCAGCGTCCAAACTGTGTTGGATTATACAAACATCCTTAATTTACTCGATCTATCTCATGTTAAACTCAAATCAGACGAAAGAGAGTATCCAATTGTTTTTATGGGAGGCACTGCCTCTTACAATCCAGAGCCTCTTGCTGACTTTTTTGATTTCTTTGCTGTTGGTGAAGGTGAGAACATTTTTCCGATGATCGTTGATATATTCAGAAAGTGGAACAGAGTTTGCAAAAAGGACTTTCTAGATTCAATTAGCGAGCTTAGAGGCATTTACGTTCCAGGAGATTTTCAAATAGTTATGGATAAAGGAACAAAACTCACATTCGCTAAACCAAAAGAGAGGAAGCATGTTGTATTAAAAGATGTTGTAGCTGATTTGAACAGCTCATATTTTCCTATCAAACCTATCCTTCCTTTTGGAAAAATAATTAGCGATAAGGCATACGTGGAACTTTTTAGAGGATGCACGAGAGGTTGTAGGTTCTGCCAGGCGGGAACGATATATCGGCCAGTAAGAGAAAAAAGTATTGAGAAAATCAAGGAAGAAGCAGAATCTATTCTTGAAAGCACTGGCTATGAAGAACTTACGCTCCTTTCTCTGAGCTCAAGCGATTATTCATATCTTACTGAACTTACAGATTTGGCAAGGAAACTTGTTGAAAAATACAAAATTTCAATCTCTTTACCTTCGTTGAGAATTGATAAATTACCAGTTGATATATTGCGGCTTGAAACTGAACAGCGAGTTCACAGTGTGACATTTGCCATAGAAGCTGCAACAGAGCGGCTAAGAAAGGTTATTAATAAAACAATTTCGGACGAGCAAGTTATTGAGGCAGCTGTTACTTCTGCGAGGCTTGGTTTTCACGTTTTGAAATTTTATTACATCATAGGCCTTCCAACGGAAACTGATGAGGATATTGACGCTATAATTAGTCTCACGAAAAATGTTTATGAAATTGCGTCAAGGAATAAAACTTCCAAAAAGCCCATTTCAATGCATTTAAGCATAAATCCATTTATGCCACAACCTAACACACCTTTTCAGTGGGAACCGTTTGCTGGCATTGAATACCTCGAAGAAAAGAGAAAATATCTTTATTCGAAACTTCCTGGGAAGCAGTACGACATTGACTTTGGGGATTTTAAAATGAACTTTATTGAAACTGTCTTAGGAAGAGGCGATAGAAATCTTTCAAAAGTGATTGAAACTGCCTGGCGAAACGGAGCAAAGATGGATGGTTGGAGAGAACACTTCTCATACGAACGTTGGGTTGCATCCTTTAATGAATCTGGAGTTGATATGAATTTCTACACCCGTGAAATTCCACTGGACTCACATCTTCCATGGGACCATATTTCAACAGGTGTATCTAAGTCTTACCTGAAACGTGAGTACAAAAAGGCTGTACAAGCATCCTTTACTCAGGATTGTAGACAAGATGTATGTGTTGGCTGTGGAATTAACTTGGAGCTGGGCTGCCCTGCTTTTGATTCTAAAATTCCTAAATAATGAGGAATTATGTAACTAATTATTGGCTTACTGCCAGAGAATATTTATTTTTATTTCGTTAATACGGTGCTTATCGTTGCTTGCATGCTTTCTTTGTAATGAAAGATGAGCAAAACTCATCACTTGAGGTGATAACTTATGAAACCTTAGTTGACACAAAACCAGGTATGCAAAGAGAAGTTGCATTTGGAAATTTTGGATTGCACAAATTTTTGTTAATCGTGCTCATATTAATCACAGTTATTCCCATGTTTTCTTTAATTTTGAACAGATTACTTGAAGTTAAATAAACACCTATCTCCTCAATTTGAAATCTATTCCAAGGCCAATGATATTCCTTTGAAAATATGAAACTAGCCGCGTCAAAAC
>JAIMJY010000114.1 GCA_020692945.1 Caldisericum sp.
TGGTGCGATATGAGAGTAGTTAGCTAAAACTAATGTCAATAAGACAGCTTTTGATGGAAAAATGTGGAAATGGTTTAAGGAAGTTTGCAGGAATAGAATCCCTTCAAGAGTTAGTTTTATTTTAAGTTTTTTAAGAATAATATAAAATTTATAAGGAGATAAAAGAAATGAAAAAAGTTAAAGTATTAATTTCTTTACTTGTAATTTTATCAATGACTATTGGATTTGGTGTACTATTGAGGCCTAATCAAGAGGTATTCTCAAAATCCGAATCCTTAGTAATTGATGAAGCTTCAAAAAGTTTAGAGAAATGGGTTCGAGAAATGGAGTCACCTTTTTATAAGAACACTTCGGTAAAACCTGTTCTGATTAAGAGCAATGTTCAGCCGGATTCGCTCTCTTATGCTGTCTTTAATGTGAATGTGCAACAAGTCTTAAAAGCACAGTCACCCGAAGAGCTTCCTATGATAAAAGGAATGATAAATTGTCTTAACTCTAAAAAGTCGAACCTTAAACAACCTCAGATAGATTATGCAAATAAAGAGCTTGAAGATCAGCTAAATGAACTGAGAGGATACATTAGTAAAATAGAGGAATTAAACGCTATATTTAAGGTTGATTTTATTGTTGATGTTAATTACAATATAAAACCAGATTCAATTAAATTTTATGTAGAGACACCAGATGAAGACGCCTTTTTAGATGCTGATATTTTACAGCCTGGGACTTCTGATGGACTTGAAAAATATGGGTTCAAACGTATGGAGGAGATAATTGGGAAGAGTAAGGAAAATGGTTTATTAATAATCTCCTCATTTCACGATGCGTATGATAGAATTGAAGCCGGCGATTATGCAGATACATATACTTCTAATCCCCCTTATGACCCACCTAATGATCAGAATGATCAGTACGATCTGGGCACAGGGGCCTGGTGGGACAAAACTCATTGGAATACCATTGTTTACAAATTTCCCACCTCTTCTGATTGTGCAGATTATATCTCTCAGGCACTCTATGAAGGCGGGATACCTATGGATTCAATTCATGATGCAAGTCATTGGTGGTATGATAACTCTGAACGTGTTTCTTCTTATGATTACTGTCCCTGGGTATATATCCCGGCATTTAAAAATTACATGCTTAACCATGGTTACTTTTATAGCTCAACTTTTGAAGATGCAAATAAAGGATGTGTAGCTATTACCAACTCAACTGCTGGATACTACCATGTTTTTATGATTACCCAAAACGATACAATTAATCGAGCATTAAGTGCTCATACGACTGATAGAAAACACTACTGGTATAGCGGGAGCACTGTAAACCCTGATGGAAGTACTGGTAGTTCACATTCATCATATTACCAAACCTACTATGATTTTTATGGAGTCCATTATATAATCGAGGTAAGCTCTATCAGATGAATCATATTTTTTCACTATCTGGTATTACGGTTATTTAGATTTTAGTTAAAAGAGTTAACCCTTGGCTATCTATTTTCGTTAATAATGCTGAGGGTTAACTTCAAAAACGCGTACAATTATACTTGGAGGTAAATGATGAATAAAGTAAAAATCTTCTTTGTTTTATTGATTTCAATCCTTGTTCTATCCGGATGCGGAAGGCATAGTACAATAGAGACTCCACAGTCTACCCCTTCTCAACCAGCTAATCAAACTTCGGACAACAATGCTGTGAAAGGTAGCAGTTTGGCAAAAGAGTACAGTGGGGTGGTCTCCTTCAATTCTGTTCAGGAAATGCCTGACAGAGGATATATCCTTGTAGGCGATACAGGTTTATGGGACGGAGGTACTATTTCCGATATTCTTGTTTTAAAGGTTAATTCAAATGGAGACAAAGAGTGGGCAAAGGCTTTTGGACAAAATGGTAGCTACAATGGAGTCCCTATTGTCCAATTAACAAATGACGGAGGGTACTTCGTCGCAGGGATTACAGGCTCCTATGTTAAGGGAAGTGGCAGGTTTATTATTGTAAAGTTTAATTCAAAAAATGATGTAGAGTGGGCAAAGGCTTTTGGGCTGGGAGATAAAACTATTTCTTCTTTCCCAACTGACTTTTCAATACAACAAACAGATGACGGAGGATTTGTTGTTGCAAGTCGGATGAGTGAGAATTGTTTCGTTCTAAAACTTGATCCAGAAGGCTATAAAGAATGGTTAAATGTATTTGATAAATTGCAATTTCATTCTATGAAGCAAACAAAAGATGGAGGATATATTATTGCAGGCGGAATAGGAGATCATCCATTGGGTCTACTTATAAAGCTTGGAAAAACTGGTCGCATAGAATGGGCAAAAACATATAAAGTAAGCAAATGGGGAAATGAATTCGATGATGTTGAACAAACAAAAGATGGGGGATTTATAGTTGTTGCTCCTGAATTTGAGATGGACATAGGATCTAACTCTTCTTATTCACTTGTTTTAAAGCTCGATGAAAATGGAAATGAAGAATGGAGAAAGATACTTGGTCCTAGTGTTGTTTATCACGTTATTTCTTTTAAACAAACAAATGATGGAGGATATGTTGCCGTAGGCTGGAAGACTATCGGCAACAAAGTTAATGACTTCATTATAAAATTCGATTCCAAAGGAAAAACTGAGTGGGCAAAACTGGTTGATAGGGAGGATAGCTTTAAAGTAATTCAGCAGACAAACGATGGAGGTTACATTGCCGCAGGAGTGGCTGTTTTCAAATTCGATCCAAGAGGAAATATAGGAAAAAATAATAACTGTTTAAAAGATTATGATCCAGAGACGGTTGTTCCTCCATTTGAAGTTAAAATGACAGATATAACGAAAGAGGTCAAAGTAGAACCAGAGCCTTCTTTTATATCTGTTCCTGTTAATCTCTCTTTCATTGCAGAAGATGTTCAGGTTACAACAATCTGTGATGGAAAGTGA
>JAIMJY010000021.1:0-3983 GCA_020692945.1 Caldisericum sp.
TGTCATATGGGATGATTTTGCAAACCTATATAATGGAATGGAGGGAACCACTGAAAAATCTATATTCAAAGTTTATACAGATGGGTTTAGCCTTCCAGCCATCCCCAAAGCGACATACGATGCAAGCACTCACACGTTCACTACTTACCAGTACAACTACACTAAGAGTTCAGATAGTTTCCAGGGAGTGCCGAAAAATCCGCATTAAAATATGCTGTTAACATAAATAATAATTTAAGGCTAAAAGAGCCTTAGATATATGAAATAAATGGTTGAGCAGTAATACTCAAATGGCGATTTACCTTTTTTGTAAACAATTCATTTGTAGGTATAATGCTATCGATGGAAGCAGAAAAAAGAAGAAACGAAATATTAAAAAAGATTGTTTCAGAATACATTCACTCGGGCCAACCAGTTGGCTCTGAGAAAATAGTGGAAAAGTTTCATTTACATATTTCTTCCGCAACCATTAGAAATGAGATGGCTGAGCTTGAAAAGCTTGGCTATATACAGCACCCTTATACTTCTGCTGGCAGAGTTCCCACTAGCAAGGGTTACAGGTTTTTTGTTGAGGAGATGCTCAAAAGCAAGAAACCTATTGATATTGGTAAGATCAAATTACCTGAGCCAGAAAAAATACAAAACCTGCATGACGTTCTCTCGGAAGTATCAGATTTAATTTCTCTGCATACTAATGAAATTTCGCTTGTGGTGTCACCTCGCTTGGAGGAAGTGAGGATAAATTACCTTCATTTTTTTATCGTTTTGCCTGATTCATTGTACATGGTGCTCGTCACCAATACACAGACTTCGGAAGCTGTACTCCTCGGCAATTTTTCTCTTCCAAAAAAAGATTTAGTTAGGATCGAGAATTTGTTGAATAGTGAGCTATCATCCCTAACTATGAAGAAGGCTTCCGATAAAATTGAGAAAAAGGGATTTTATGAAGCTGAGCTAAACAAATACTCCCAAATTATTGGCTTACTGTACCTCTATATGAAAAATGAACTTGTGAGAGGAGCAACTCATGATATTTATATTAAGGGAATTTCCAATCTCTTGACGACACGAATTTCTCTTGCCGAACAAAAGGTTAAATTTTTGCTTAACATATTTGAAGAGAAGAAACTGCTCAGCGAAATCATAGAAAGTGTACCATCAAGCGGCAACATAGGCTTATCAATTGGTGTAGAGAACAAATTTCCAGAATTGTGGGATTATAGCCTAATTTCAGTAAAGTATACAATCAAAGAGATGGAAGGGACGCTTGCCCTTCTTGGACCTGTTAGGATGGACTATATAAAAGGGATTTACGTGCTCGAGCGCATTGCAGACAAACTTGAAGAAATTGCAGAGAAAATTATTGAATGAAAGTTGCAATATTTACCCTTGGCTGTAAAACAAACCAATACGAATCAGAACTAATAAGAGAGTCGTTCGAGCGAATTGGGGACTCCTTTGTTGATTTCAAAAGCGTTGCAGATGTTTATATTATCAATTCCTGCGTTGTCACTGGAAAAGCCGAGGCTGAGACAAGAAAAGCAATAAACGACGCAACCAGGAGCAACCCAAATGCTAAAGTAATCCTAACGGGTTGTTTTATATGTGTTCATGATGATTTTTCAAAAAAGAACGTTTTACTATATTCGGGCGATAAGTCTAATATTGTCGATTTTTTTTATTCAGGTAACTCTTCATCAGTTGATATCAATACAGAGCTAATCAATAAATTTTCAGAACATACCCGGGCAGTCGTGAAGATTGAAGAAGGGTGTAATAATTTTTGCACGTATTGCATTGTTCCGTATACTCGTGGGCATAAGATTCTCAGCAAAGAAGTGTCTAATGTTGTTGAGGAAGTCAAAGGTCTGGTTCAGGGAGGTTACAGAGAGGTCATTCTCACGGGAACTGAGATTGGAAAGTATGGAGAAGATTCTGTTCCCAACCTTTCTCTTCTTATCAGGCAGCTTAAAAAGATTGAAGGTTTAAAGCGCTTGAGAATAAGTTCGATTCACCCAAAGCATGTAACTGATGAATTAATAGAAGAAATCGAGCCACCTATTGTCCCTCATTTGCACGTATCTCTTCAGTCTGGCGACAACGAAGTTCTCAAAAAGATGAACAGGGGTTATACGAGGGAGGACTATCTTCAAATTGTGCAAAAATTAAGAACAATTGACCCAAATTTTTCAATTAGCACAGATATTATCGTAGGATTCCCAGGCGAAACGGAGGACGCATTTTTCAATTCAATAGAGATCGTTCGTTTTGTTCACTTTTCCAAAGTGCATATTTTTAGATTTTCAAAACGTCCGTTTACCCCTGCATTCTTTATAAATGAAACTGTTTCAGAGGCTCTCAAGAAAACAAGGGCAGAAAGGCTTAAGGAAGTTGTTAAATTTGAACAGAAAGATTTCAAAGAAAGGTTTGTAGGAAATACTGTTGAGGTGCTTGTTGAGGAGAAAACTGGCGAATACTTTACGGGATTCACTCCTTATTATTTAAAAGTGCAATTTAAAGGGAATGCCTCTCCTGGCAGTTTTGCTAATATTCTGGTTGAAAAAGCAGATTCAGAATTTTTGTTCGGAAAGACTCTCACGCCTCTTCTATAATTTTTGCAATGAATTCCTTTATTTCTTTTCCGAAGTCCTTCCTTTTGAGCGCAAGTGCAATGTTTGCCTTTATATAGCCTACTTTATCTCCAACATCGTATCGAATGCCTTCAAACTCATAGGCATAGACTTTCTCTTTAATGAGTGTTTTATTTATTGCATCAGTTAGCTGAACTTCTCCACCTTTGCCAGCATTCGTACCTTCGAGTGCTGCAAATATGTTGTTTGTGAGTATGTATCGCCCTATTATTGCAAGGTTTGAAGGTGCTTCAATTGGCTCTGGTTTTTCTATGAGACTATTGACTTCATAGACTCTATCTGAAATTTTTTTAGCATCAACGATTCCGTACATGTTTGACGAAGAAAGGGGAATTTTCATTACGGCAAGCATTAGGCCAGTAAATTTTTGGTAGAGTTCTTTCATTTGATGAAGGCATGGCTCAGGACTATCGATAATATCGTCCGCAAGGATAACCCCAAATGGCTCTTCATTAACAAACCCCTTTGCATGGTGTACTGCATCACCAAGACCTTTTGCAATTTTCTGCCTTACGTAGAAAATATTTACCATCTCGCTTACTTTCTTGACAGACTCTAAAAGCTCGGTTTTGCCTTTTAGCTCAAGCTCTTGCTCTAATTCGATAGCATAGTCGAAGTAGTCCTCGATAGCCCTTTTTCCACGGCCTGTAATAAAGAGGATATCTTTCATTCCAGATTGCACTGCTTCCTCTACCGCATATTGTACGGCTGGCTTATCTACAATAGGGAGCATCTCTTTGGGTTGAGATTTTGTTACTGGAAGCAGGCGGGTACCAAATCCTGCTACAGGAATTACTGCTTTCGTTATCTCTTTCATAATATCTCCTTTTAAATTTGTTTTCTCACCGTTTGTCCCTTTAATATTATACACGAGTTGAGAATATATAGAACCTTTTCATTGCTTAGTATTTTTAGAGTTTCTCTCACCAGAGGGTAGACAAGGAGGAAAAAGTGACGGTCAATTACTAAAGAGAGAGAATGAAGCTCCTCATTAGGTTCACTTAAACAGATAAATAAAATCTAAGCAAAAAGCGTTTCAACTGTATACAATGGGTACATCTTATTGATTTTTATTCTTATTTGTGTTAAAATTTATATAGAAAATCTTAAACTACTGGAGGTTTAGAAAATGGAAGAGAAGTACTTTTTGTTAAGGAAAAGAGGTAATGTATGGTACCTTCAAAAAGGTGAAAAAATATACTTTTATGATGAGAGTGCAAGAAAGGTTGAAGTTGTTGAGGTTGCAAGGGTACACCCTGATGCAAAGGAAGTAAAAGATGTGCCTGCAAAAGTTATTGAAGTTTTCAAAAAGTAATCTGCTGAAAAGGAGTG
>JAIMJY010000021.1:4097-18194 GCA_020692945.1 Caldisericum sp.
GAAAAGAAAGTAATTTCTGGTAAAATTGTAAGATAGGAGTTGTCATTATCGCGTGCACTCCTAACCGGGGACTTTTCTTCTCAATAAGAGATGCAAAGAAGTGAGAGAAACCCTTGTTTTTTTGCTGTGGAAGGACCTTTTAAATTAGAGAGGAGGCCACCTCTTTAAAAAACCTACCTATGAAGCGTAGGGAAGTTATGCCTGTTGAGATGGAGGCAGTGCCTTGAGGGAATTTCCTCACGTATCTACAAGCTTGCACTAAAAAACAGGAAGCATCCTTTTTAGGGTGTAGTTTAGTAATTCTTTGAAAGGGGGTGGCTGAAATGCGTACCGAAGGTAAGCACATTATTATGGATGCTTCTGGCTGCAAACCAGAGCTCCTGAATGACCTTGAGTATCTGAAGGGGCTTCTTAAAGAAGCTGCAGAAAGAGCAAGTGCAACTATTTTGAATGTTGCATTTCACCACTTTACTCCTCAGGGAGTTAGTGGGGTGGTGGTGATTTCAGAATCCCACCTCTCCATCCATACATGGCCTGAAAACGGTTATGCAGCACTGGACTTTTACACGTGTGGAGATATTGATCCAGCTGCTGCATGCGAGCATGTTGCTGAAGCACTTGGCGCAACTCATATTCAGACTACGATGGTTGCAAGAGGAGAAGAACTTGATGGGAAATACCTCCACAGGGTAGAAAAAACGGAAGAGAAAAATAATGAGAAAGAATTATCTCTATTTCCATGACAAATTTCGAACCGGAGAGGAACACGTCCATCCGGTAGAGAAAATTCTACTTGAGCAGAGGACTCACTATCAGTTCATCCAATTGGTAGAGAGTCCTGTTTTTGAAAAAATGCTCATCATTGATGGTGACGTCCAGTCAACTTTAAGAGACGAATATATCTATCATGAGGCTCTTGTTCATCCAGCAATGCTTCTCTCGTCTAACCCTGAGATAGTTGTTATTCTTGGTGGAGGAGAGGGGGCAACGCTGAGAGAAGTCCTAAAACACAAAAGTTTGGTTAAAGCCTTAATGATTGATATTGATAAAGATGCAACGGATATTGCAAAAGAATACCTGAATGAATGGCACAAAGGGTCATTTGACGATAAAAGGTCTGTACTAATAAGTGCTGATGCAAGAGTGTTTATAGAAAGAGAAGTTTCGAATGACTCTATTGACACAGTCATAAGTGATCTTACCGAACCCTTTGAAGGTGGACCTTCTTACAAACTATTCACAAAAGAATTCTACGAAGTGCTCTACAATAAATTAAAAGACGATGGAGTTTTAGCTCTTCAGTCTTCCCTTTTGAGAGTAACTGATTATCGGATGCATTCTACTATCAGGCACACGCTTCAGAAAGTGTTCCCAATTGTAAGAAGTTACCTTACATATATTCCTTCATTTGACACTACCTGGAGTTTTATAATTGCTTCGAAAAAAGGTGACCCTTTAAGCTTGACTAAAGAGAAAATTGATGAGCTGATTGCGAATAAAATTACGGGTGAGGTGAAGTTCTATGATGGGACGACTCACATATCGATGTTTTCTATTCCTAAGGACATAAGATCTTTGCTTTCTCTTGAAACTGATATCATCACCGATGAAAGTCCTGTTTGCATCTTACGAAAAGAGAATTTATGATACTAATCAAAAATGCTACAATTCTTACGCTTCTTGGTGATGAAGTTATCTACGGTGGAGAAATTCTGATACAGGATTCAACCATTCAGTACGCAGGTCCTCCCAAAAGTGTTTACGAAAATGTTGATATGGTAATTGATGCATCCAACCACATTGCAATGCCTGGATTCGTGAATTCCCACACGCATCTTGCCATGACTCTAATGAGGGGGATTGCTGACGATATTCCTCTTCAAAAATGGCTTAACGATATAATATTTCCAATCGAAGATAAACTTACCGAAGAGGATGTTTACTTCGGCACGCTCCTCGCACTTATCGAATCGATAAGAACAGGCACAACAACGGTTTCTGATTTTTATATGTTTCCTCACGTTTCAGCTAAGGCGCTTGGAGAGTCTGGATTGAGAGGCAATATTGGTGTTGCGTATGCTTCTAAGCCTCTTGTTTCTGATAAACTCATACTTGAAAGAGCCCAAGAAATTTTTGATAAGTTTAATGAAATGGATAATGGCAGAATTATTGTAAGTCTTGCTCCTCATGCCCCGTATACCTGTTCGCAAAACCTGCTCAAGGAAACAGGAGTGCTTGCAAGGAAACTTGGTGCTGTAATCCAGATTCACCTTCATGAAACCGAGAAGGAAGTACTGGATTATAAAGAGCACTACGGGCAAACTCCGATCGAATACTTAGACTCTGTTGGCTTTTTTGATAACAAAGTCATTGCCTCTCACTGCGTGTGGGTAAGCGAAAATGACTTAAGGATACTTGAAAATAGGCATGTTGGTGTTGCTTCAAATCCTCAGAGCAACCTTAAACTTGGCTCAGGGATTCCCCCGATTGATAAATTCCTCAAGCATAATTTAGCTGTTTCTATTGGAACAGATGGAGCTAGCTCGAATAATAACCTTTCTGTGCTTGAGGATATGAGGCTTTTATCACTAATTGCAAAAGGAGTTACGAGGAATCCCGAGAACATAAGTGCCCCCGAATTGCTCAGGATAGCAACTCTTCAGGGATCGCTCAATCTTGGCTTTGAAAATGTCGGGCGTCTCAAGGAAGGATACAAAGCAGATATCATAATCATTGATGCCTCAAAGGCAAACATGATTCCCTCAACAAATCCTCACTCACTCGTTGCTTACTCAATGTATCCTGAAGACGTAGACACTGTTATTGTCGACGGGAAAATTCTGATGAAAGACAGAATTTTGCTTACAATTGACGAAGAATTCGTGAAGAATAAAGTGAAAGAGAAATTTATCAAAATTTCAAAGCTTCTCAACAAGAATAAGAAGAATTCCACGCTTGACTGATATCTCAACTTTCTCTTTGATTGCAATGTTACTTAATGGTAGCGTGCTTCCAAAACGGAGTGTCTTTCCTTTTAATGGATATTTAAGCCCTTTTGTCGACACCCCAGCAACGTTGATGTATGCGGGAAACAACGAAATCAAATCTCCTTTTTGCACGTTTATTTTAATTGATGTCCTTGTTACGTAAACTTCCTGAGATTCTTCAATGATTTTTGCTTGTTTTCCAAGTTTTTCAAGCCTAATCAAAAGGGAAATGTTGAAAAGAAGATGGTCAGCTCTTCCACCAAGCATCTGAGAAAAAGTAAATGAAGCAAAGCCTTTCTTGAGTGCGTATTCAATGGCGAGTTCTGAGTCAGAAAAATCTTTTTCCTCCAGTAATGTAATAATTTCGGCCGCTTCAAGTTTGTTTAGCATGCTTTTATCTCTCAGGGAGTCAAAATCGCCAATCGCTGCATTAATAGTTACTTTTGCGTTGTAAAGAGATTCGATTCCCCCATCAACTCCTACCACAAGGTCAAATTTAGAAGCAAGAGCTCTTAAAAATTCTTTAGTGTTTCTCCCGCCATTTCCAACTATTAGAACTGTTTTCATTCTTACTCCTTTCTTTGCTTCTCTGTAACCTGCGCTCTTCTTCAACAGATTTACTCTTCTGTTGCTCCTCTGTAATCTGCACTCCTTTTCAGCAGATTACAGAATTATAACGCAAATTGCAAATTGTTTCAAAAATTGCTAAAATATAAAAAGAAGAAAGGAGGAAGATGAAGATGAATGAAATTTTTCAAGGAATGGTACTTAATGGAATTCCTACGATAGTATTTGCAATCTGGGGTGGTTTTGTACTTATTGAGCTTATCTTAGCCATTACAACTGGAGTTGTTGCGGGAAAGAAAGGTCGAAACGGCTTTGGCTGGTTTCTAATAGGACTCTTTACTGGAATTGTGGGCCTTTCTATAATCCTTATAGCGTTGCCCAGGCGCTACTATGTTGAAGAAGAAGAATGAAATTTGAGTGGTACTGTGCGTTAAGAACATTTCAATGAATTAGAATTAGTGCTTTACTCTTCTGAAATCTGCACTCCTCTTCAGCAGGTTATTAATACTTGAAAGTGAAATGAAATTGTCGAAAATGGCAAATCTCACGAGAGGATTAATGTAAATAAATTTTTGAAAGGAGACACGATATGAAAACAGACGAAAATGAATTAAAACATTATGAGAAAGTTGGTGATGCTGTTGATGCCCTCATAGACATTATTCTAAACTACAGGCAGAGCGGACATCCAGGTGGTTCCAGATCAAAGATGCATATTTTCCTCACTTTAATGTTATCAGGAGAAATGAGGTACGATATTAGATATCCCGAAAAGAGGTTTGGAGATAGATTTGTTCTTGCAGCAGGCCACACTATCCCTCTTGTATATTCAACGCTCGCGGTCCTAAATGGAATTATGCAAAAAAAATACGATGAAACTCAAGATGAGAAGTTTAGATTGAGAAGAGAATTTGCTCTATTACCAGAAGATCTTCTTGGGTTCAGAAGAAATAAAGGTCTCTCCGGACATGCAGAGTTTTCAGGTAAAACGCTTTTCTTAAAATTCAACACTGGTCCTTCGGGGCACGGCATCACCGCTGCTGCAGGCGAGGCTATGGCTTTGAAACGTGCAAATGCAAAAGGCGTGAAAGTTATAGCAATTGAGGGAGATGCAGGGCTCACCCCTGGTGGATTCCATGAGACAGCTAACTCTGCCTGGGGTCTTGGGCTTGATAATCTGTTTTTCCTCATTGATTGGAACAACTACGGAATTGACGATCACCCCATTCAAAGCACAGTCTACGGAACCCCTACGGACTGGTTTGCAGGACACGGCTGGAGAATAGTAGGCACAAATAACGGAAGTGAGTTCAAAGATGTTTACTCGACCATAAAGGAGCTTTTCGCAGAGAATAAGATCGAAAAGAACATACCAAATGTTGCTTGGTTTAAAACAAGAAAGGGTAGAGGGTATCTTAAGTATGACAACGCCTCTCACGGATCACCGCATAAAATGAACTCTGAGCTTTTCTGGGATACGAAGAAAGAATTTCAGGAAAAGTATGGTGTGCAATTTGCAGGTTTTGGTGAGCCTGCTCCAAAAGTTGAGGAAGAAATTTACAAACAATTTAAGGAAAATATTGATTCTGTCATGAAAGCGATTCTTAGCGACAAAGACCTTGTTGATTTTGTTGCAAATCGACTTGTTGAAATAGGTGATTCTGTGCCTGATGAGATAGAAGGTTTCATTATGACAGCCGATAATCCTACAAAGGACACTGTGTTGGCTGATTTTCGGCACTACCCGGAGGAGCTATACGCAAAGCCAGGTAGTAATATTGCAAATAGAGAAGCCTTTAGTAAATGGGGTGCTTGGATCAATGCTTACGTTGGAAAAAAATACGGAAGGCCACTTTTTATAGCCATGTCTGCCGATCTTGCTAACTCAACGCAAATTTCTGGTTTTGCAAAACCATTTGGTGACTTCAAGGGATATGGTTGGTACGATAAGGAGAACAACTACGACGGAGTCCTTCTCCCGCAGGAGATTACCGAATTTGCTAACTCTGGAATCTCCGTTGGAATTTCTACTGTAAACTTCTCAAAAAACCCTCTTAAAGAATATAATGGATTCTACTCTGCAAGCTCAACTTATGGCTCGTTTGCATACCTTAAATATGGAATGATGAGGCTTTTCTCTCAACTTTCTCAAGATTGTGAAGTAAAAACTGGTAAGACTATTTGGGTGATGGGGCACTCTGGTCCTGAAACTGCTGATGACTCAAGAACTCATTTTGGGATATTTGCTACTGGCGTAAGAGATCTCTTCCCTGAAGGGCACGTGCTTGACCTTGTGCCCTGGGAAGCAAACGAAGTGCCTGTGCTCCTTGGAAGAGCCATGGAGCTTAACATTCCTGTCATTGCACTCGTCCTTACAAGGCCTGCGATTCCTGTGCAAGATAGGGAGACGCTGGGGCTTGCATCTTTCTTTGAAGCAGCACATGGTGCCTATGTTCTTAAAGACTTTGAAGAGGGAATTGAGTCAATGGGTACGGTAATTGTGCAGGGTACCAGCTCAACACTATCAGTTATAAAAATATTAGAAGAGCTTAAAAAGGCAAAGATCAACGTGAGGATTGTATCTGCCCCAAGCTATGAACTCTTTAGAAGAGAACCGCAAGAGTATAAAGATAAAGTACTTTCTTGGAAGATGATGCACGATGCGATGGTTGTCACGAACGAGTCAGTAAAGCTCATGTATCACTGGATAGCAAACCCTATTGTAAAAGAATATTCACTTTCTTCTGACTGGGATAACAGGTGGAGAACTGGTGGAAATCTTGGCGAAGTTATTGAAGAGGCTCACCTTGACCCAAAAAATGTTTTTAATGGAATTGAACGTTTTGCACGAGATCAAGCAAAACGAATTGCACGAATAAGAGAAATTTTAGAATAGGTTTTTAAGGGGGCGAGAGCACACCCTTACTCTTTTGTAATTCACGCGCTTTTTCAGTGAATTACAAGTATTGTGTTCAAGGAGAGAATATGAAAGAAGATGTAAACCTTATTAATTTTTCTTCGCTTCTTCATCCGTTTCAGGGTACGCTTTTAACAACAATGGGTACCGATATCGGGAAAGATGGCGAACACAAAGAAGCAAGCAAGCCAAACATTATTGCAATTGCGTGGATTATGCCAGTAAGTACCACCCCCCCTGCACTTGTTTTTGCAATCAGAAAAGAAAGGTACTCCTATAAACTGCTGAAGGAAAACGGGGAATTTGCAGTGAATATCGTAACTCGCAATCTCAAGGATGCTGTGTTCTATTGCGGCACAAAAAGTGGCAAAAATTGTGATAAATTTAAAGAAACAGGGTTGACTCCAGAGAAAGCTAAATTTATCAAAGTGCCTATTATTAAGGAGTGCATTGCACATATAGAATGCTCTGTGCGAGGAATTATTGATGAAGGACTTGACCACGTACTTGTCATTGGAAATGTAATTTCAGCTTATGCTGACAGCGAATATTTTGATAAGCACTGGAAGACAAAAAAAATAAACCTCCTGTTGCACCTTGGAGGAGATGTTTTTACAACTAATGAAAATTCAGAATTCAAGGCTACACCAAAGTCTTCTTCTTAAAATTAGATTTATGCATATAATATCATAAAAAAATAAGGAGAAAATAATGGTAAATTTGACAGAACATCTAATGGAGCTCGTTTTATACGTTATACCTTCAGTGCTTTTAGTTATGACGCTTCACGAGTTTGGTCACGCTTATGCTGCATATAAAATGGGGGATGAAACCGCAAAAAGTGAAGGAAGACTATCTCTTAACCCGTTGCAACACATTGATCCTATCGGCCTGCTTAGTTTGATTATTTTCAGATTTGGTTGGGGAAAAGCCGTACCTGTAGATTTCTTTTCACTTAAGAACTTACGTTGGGGCATGATCGTTGTTTCAATTGCAGGCCCTCTTATGAATTTTCTTACTGCACTTCTCCTCTCACCATTGTACAGGCTAATGATTAAATCTACGGTGATGCTTTCGGGGTTTGGTTATTTAATTCAGCTCGTCCAATACATTATTGTTTTCAGCGTCTATCTTGGATTGTTCAACCTCATTCCAATACCTCCACTCGATGGCTCTAAGATTCTTTTTGCCTTATCAAAAAGGCCCCAGAGGTTTCTTTACGATCAATCACTTAACTGGTACGGGATGATTTTTCTTATTGTGTTGATTTCTTTTCCTATTTTTAATTTTTCTGTCGTGCTTGGGAAAATCGTAAACCCCATCCTTAATTTTTTTCTTTAGGAGGCAATCGTGGAAAGAGTTGTTAGCGGAATTAGAGCAACAGGCCAACTTCATATAGGACATCTTGTTGGAGTTCTTCAAAACTACCTTAAACTACAAGAAGAGTATCAATCTTTCTTCTTTATCGCGGACTTGCATGCTCTCACGACAAATTACGAACACACAGAAATACTAAAAGGAAACAGGGTTGAAGTAATGCTTGATATGCTTTCGGTAGGGCTTGACCCACAAAAATGCACCCTATTTGTGCAATCTGAAGTTCCAGAACACACCTATCTGCACCTTCTTCTCTCGATGATTGTACCTCTCCCATGGGTAGAGCGAAACACGACAGTTAAAGAGATGATCAGAGACCTTGACTTGAAAGAAAACGCCTCGTATGGCTTGCTTGGCTACCCAATTCTTATGACAACTGACATTATTATTTACAAAGCACATTATGTACCAGTAGGAAAGGATCAACTACCTCACCTTGAGATTGCTCGCGAGATTGTCCGGAGGTTTAATGGTCTCTATGGTGAGCTTTTTGTGGAGCCACATGCACTGCTGACAGAGTTTCCAAATGTGCCAGGTGTTGACGGAAGAAAAATGTCAAAGAGTCTTGATAACGATATAAAAATTGCGGACTCCGAAGAACTAACTAAGATAAGAATTATGAGTGCTGTGACTGATCCTGAGAAGGTTCGCCTACATGATAAAGGGCATCCCTCTGTTTGCACCGTTTTTAAATATCATCTGATTTTTAATAGAAGTGAAGTGGATGCTATTAAGAGTGATTGCGAAGATGGAGAGATAGGATGTGTTGCTTGTAAAAAGCAGCTTGCAGAAAAAGTGAATGAACGGATGAGGCCCATAAGAGAAAAAAGAGAGAGGCTTTCTCACGAAAAGGACAAAGTTATTGATATTTTCGACGAGGGGAGCAAGAAGGCACGGAAAATAGCAGGACAAACACTTGAAAAGGCTCTCAATTTAATGAAGTTAAAATGATTGAGCAAAGCCTCGAAGAACTTATTCAACTTGGCGAGAAAGACAGAAGAAACCTTCTTGCCTTTCATTTGAAAACTATTGTCGAGAGAAGTCTGAAAGAAATACAAGAAATTAGCAGTTTTGAGGTTGCAGAGAGGATAGTTATGCTTAGCCTTCTTGTGAAATTGAAGTCAGAGTTGCTCCTTTTATTATTTAACCTCGAAAATCTAAAAAAGCGCACAAAGGAATTTAGCGAAGACCAGGAAATCGTTGACATCTTCTCTGCCCTCGAAAAGAATTTCGCTGCAAAAACTTTTGAAAAAGCACAATATATTGAGGTTATTGAAGAGGAAGATGACATTCCTATGCTAAAACTCTCAAGGATTGTCAAAGAGATTCTTGAAAGAGAAAAGTTGTTCGAGGAGAGGATTATTAAAAGGCAGGACATTTCGATAAAGGAAATTACTGAGAAACTCCAGGCAAGGATTATAAGAGAAAAGAGTATCTCATTTGAAGATTTACTAAGAGAATTGAAATCAAGGATTGAAATTGTAGTAACATTTCTCGCTGTGTTGATTCTTGCAAAGAACAAATTTGTGAGAATTCGACAAGAAGGATCTTTTGGCATAATTTATATAGAGTTGCATGACAAGACAAAATTATCTGTCGGCAATTGAGGCAATATTATTTGTTTCAAATAAACCAATCCAGGGACTAACTATCAGTGAAGCCCTGGGTATCGATCTTGAAACCACGAAATTGCTTTTGGTTGAACTGGAAGAGTCTTTGAAAGATTGTGGTTTTAATTTGTTAGTGACAAATAAGGGCTACTCCTTTGTACCTAACGAAAAATGCAGGAGATATTTTGATAAATTTATTCGTAAAAAGCACGCCTTTCTTTCCAAAGAGCTTCTCGAAGTTATAGCTATTCTTGGAAAAAAGGACGAAACAAAAGAAAACATAGATAAACTTAGAGGGGTTAATTCTTCAAGGAGTTTGAACACTCTTATAAAAAAAGGGTACGTGAAGAAATTATTTAGTGAAGGGAAAGTTTATTATTCCATCTCAGAAAACTTATTAAAACTTATTAACCCAGAAGTCAGAGGCATTATCAAAAACCCTAAGCTGTTTAGAGACGGGCAATCTTAGAGAAAGCGACACTTATCCACAACATCCACAATTGCCTGTGTATAAGTAATTAAATCATTTTTAATGAAAATTTTATGTGTAATGCTTCCCAAGCTAATCTAAATGTGGTCTGCTTTATCAACAATGTTTTCAACACTCCACGAATAGTTATTTACTCTTCTGTAATCCACACCCCCTTTCAGCAGGTTCTATCAATGAAGTAATTCTTGCGGAATTATGCTTTTATTCGTTTAATTTTCTTCTTGCCTTTTTATATTTGACATCTTTGCGGGGCATCCTTTTTATTTGCAGTTTTTTGCGAATTATTAAACATGATGCTAAACACATATCAGATAATTTTAAAAAATGTCTCTTTTATTGTTATTTTTTGAAGAATTCCTGCTCAAAGAATGAAAGGGAAATTTTTAACATTTCTCAAATACTTTATTGACAAAAATTTGTATTTTGATAGTATTAAAAGCTATGCAAGGTGGAATGAGTTTGAGCTTATGGGTTTTTGTTGGATTTATGCTGATTTTTCAGCTGATAATGGGTGCAAACGATGGCGGAGTGCTTTTGGGGTCAATTATCTCATCCAATTTTATTCACCCTGTATTGGCTGTTATAATCCTTTTCGTTTCTCTTTTTGTGGCACCTTTTATTTTTGGAACTGCTGTCGTTAAGACACTCGGAACTAAAATTTTTCCCATTGAGTATATGACTCTTCCGATACTCTACGGAGCGTTAATTGCAACTCTCATTTGGGTTGTTTTTGCCCAGCGAATCAAATATCCCGTGAGTATTTCATACACTTTTGTCGGAGCATTAGTGGGTGGTTCTCTTGCATCAAAATATGCTATGCATCTAAACAAAATGGAAGCGTACAAAGTATTTGTAGGACTAATTTCGTCAATAATTATAAGTTTTGCTGCAGGGTTTATTTTTGTCAAGTTGATGAATTTTTTCTTAAAATGGGCAAGTCCAAAGGTTTCTCCAGTATTTAAAATTTTACAGGTGATTACCTCGATTTTGCTTGTGATTGGATATGGAGCGAATGATGCAGAGAAATCCCTTAGTTTAATTTATATAGCATCATATATTACTCATTCTTCAGTCAATCCAAACCCGAGCAACCCACTCATAGTGCTTTTGCTTGCGCTGCTATTTATAGTAGGGACCATGCTATTCGGAGCAAACTCTTTAACTACTTCTGGCTTTAAAATTATGAAAAGCAATCCAAAACAGACATTCCTTGCCCAACTGACTACTTCTATTACGGTTCTTTCCTTTGCGAGATTCGGGCTTCCTATTAGTAGCACTGAAACTCTGAATATGGGGATTGTTGGTATTGGTTATGCAGAGAAACCGTATTCAGTTAAATGGCATGTCGTGAAAAATCTTGTGCTTACCTGGCTCGTTACTGTCCCAATGTCTATTATTTTGTCAGGAGTAATTACTTTTATTTTAGAAAAAATCATGTAAAATGTAAAAAGGAGTTGATTATTTATGAAAGTTTGGGAAACGATGTTTAAAAGGGTGGATACATTTCAAAATTTATTGAAGACTCAAGCCCAGTTTACTGTAGATGGTGTCAGCGTCCTCAATGAATTCATGGGAATTGATGACAGTGTGCCAGACAAGGATGTACTTAGACACAACTTGAGAATGCGAATAAAGAAAGCAGAAGAAGAAGGAGACAGGGCGAGGAGAGAGTTAATTAATGAACTTGTAAAGAGCCTTATTACACCCCTTGACAGACAGGACCTCTTTAGCCTTTCAAACATAATTGACGAGATATTAGACTACTCTTTGAATACGGTCGAAGAAATGGTCGTGTATAAACTTGGTCCTGATTTCTACCTTAAGAAGATGATAGAGAAGCTTTCAAGAGGTGTTGCGCATCTTAATTACGCCGTAGATAAGCTTTTTGTTGATAAGAATCTTTCTAACACAAACGTAATTGCCGCCAAGGTAATTGAAAACGAAATAGAGGAAACTTACCGTGAAGCACTCGCAGACCTTTTTGAGAATGATAATTTTCATTATGTTTTTAAGATGAGAGAAGTTTACAGGCACATAAGTAATTCAGCTGACAGGATTTCAGAAGCCGCAGACATAATCGGGAATATAATCATAAAAGAGGTGTAAACTTATTTTTAGCTAATTACCCCTCTTATAAACTCTTGACAAAAAGTTTAATTTCTGTATAAATGTAGAACCTGCTGAAGAGGATCGCAGGTTACAGAGGAGTAAACGCGGGCGGTTAGTTCAGAGGTAGAACGCTTCGTTGACACCGAAGAGGTCAGTGGTTCGATTCCACTATCGCCCACCATGTAATTTTATGGAGGTAAATATGTCCGAAAAAAAAGCAAAAATCAAAGAAAAGGACTTTTCGTTTGAAGACGAAATCTCAATAAAAGACCTTCTAAAAAAAGCAGGTCTGCTCAGCAATATTGTTGCAGCAAAAGTTAACGGTCGACTTGTTGATCTATCATTTGTGCTTTCCGAAGATGCAACAGTCGAACCAGTAGAAGCCACTTCAGAAGATGGCGAGGAAATAATAAGGCACAGCACTTCTCACATACTTGCACAGGCAGTAATGCACCTTTTTCCAAATGCAAAGTACACCATAGGTCCTGCCATAGATAAGGGTTTCTATTATGATTTTGATGTAGACAATGCCTGGACAACGGATGATATTCTAAGGCTTGAAGAAGAGATGAGAAAAATTGTTGAGTTAGATCTTTCTTTTGAAAGAAAAGATATTTCAAAGGGCGAAGCAATTGCACTCTTTGAATCAAAAGATCAGAGCTACAAGGTTGAAATTATAAACGAGATTGAAGGCGATAAAGTTTCGATTTATACACAAGGAGACTTTACTGATTTATGCCGCGGGCCTCATATTCCCTCCACACGCTTCTCAAAAAATTTCAAATTGCTTTCAGTTGCTGGCGCATATTGGCGAGGCGACGAGAAGAATAAAATGCTTCAGCGCATATACGGCACAGCATTTGCGACTGAAAAAGGGCTTTCAGACTATCTTAGTTTTCTCGAAGAAGCCAAGAAACGAGATCACAGGAAAATTGGCAAAGACCTTGACCTCTTCAGCATCAACGAAGAACTTGGGCCTGGCTTGATCCTTTGGCATCCAAAGGGAGCTATGGTTCGAAAGATTATTGAGGATTTCTGGAGAGACGAGCACATTAAGCGCGGCTACTATTTTGTGAACTCCCCTCATATTGCTCGTGTTGAGGTTTGGAAAACTTCGGGCCACTGGGATTTCTACCGTGAAAATATGTTCTCTCCCATGGAAGTTGATAAAGGTTCTTATATGGTAAAGCCTATGAATTGCCCATTCCACATAATGATTTATAAATCACAAACCAGAAGTTATCGAGATCTTCCTTTGAGGTACGCAGAGCTTGGCACAGTTTACAGATATGAGAGAGCTGGAGTTTTACATGGACTTCTCAGGGTGAGGGGTTTTACTCAGGATGACGCTCATCTGTTTGTTACTCCTGATACACTCGAAGAAGAGATTGTTGGTGTGGTTGAGTTTGCAAAGTTCATGATTGAAACTTTTGGTTTCACGAATTACAACATATACCTTTCCACAAGACCCGAGAAATATGTCGGCAGCCTTGACAATTGGGAACTCGCAACTAATGCATTGAAAGCTGCTCTTGAATCACTCAAAACTTCCTACAAAGTTGACCCAGGAGAAGGCGTTTTCTATGGACCAAAAATTGATATAAAACTTGTTGATGCAATTGGTAGAGAGTGGCAAGGGCCGACTATTCAAGTTGATTTTAACCTTCCTGAGCGTTTTGATGTTAACTATATTGGAGAAGATGGAAAGGAACATAGGCCGATAATGATTCACAGAGTTGTACTCGGCTCTATGGAACGGTTCTTTGGTGCCCTCATCGAACAGTATGCCGGTGCATTTCCTATTTGGCTTGCACCAGTTCAGGTGAAGGTTATTCCTATTTCAGATAGGCATTTTGATTATGCAAAGTCCATTTATAATAAACTCTTTGCAAAAGGTGTGCGTGTTGAAATAGATTTGAGAAGTGAAAGGATGAATGCCAAGATAAGGGATGCAGAGTTTGCCAAAATTCCTTATACCCTTGTGGTTGGCGACAGAGAAAAGGATAGCGGCACAGTTTCAGTGCGCAAGAGGAAAGCAGG
>JAIMJY010000115.1 GCA_020692945.1 Caldisericum sp.
ACGGATATAAAGGATTAAGACCCCGAAACTCCCCAAAAAGTCTCCATGTTTTTCAAGAGAATCTTTAGCTCCTTTAAAAAGGTTTAGGGGGAGCCAAGTAAGGTCCCCCCATTCAACGCAAGCTTCATGATAAGATTAATTCAAGCCTTTATTAATTCAATTTAATCTTCTGTAACCTTTATATTTTGAGCAGGTTAATGTATCTCGTAAAGACCGTCAACTCCTGATATATAAATTGTTCCATTACCTATTGAAGGAATCTGGTCAAATTCGGGAACTGGATTAGTGAAGGATTCTTTCCATCCTGAATAAATTGGTTCGCCTACCATTGTACGGATTTTGTCAAAGTCGGGAATTGCTTTCAAAGGGTCATACTTCCATAAAATCTTTCCGCTGTTAGTGTCTAAGCAAACAAGTTGCGTTTCTTTGATCTCATCATATTCATAGAGATATATAGCGGAATTTGCAATCAAAAAAAAATTAGGGCTAACAATTTTCCCTATTTTCGTCTCCCACTTTTCTTCATGAGAATCTATATCAAGAGCAAATACATTACCTTCTTTATCATTGGAAGCTGCAAAATAAACAGCACCACCTTTAATTGCTGGTGTCGTAAAATATTTATAATTTAGATTTATACTCCAAATAGTTTCTCCAGTTTCTAAATCGTAGACAGAATCTTTTAGAAAAAGCTTTCCGTCCACAATAGGCACAGCATCAACTAAAGTAAGCCCAGTTCTTCTCTTTATTTTTCCTGTATTTGCATCAATCGAAATAAGAGTTCTTGATATGTGATTATAGTAAAAAAGTGTATTTCCAGAATACCAGGAAAATGTAAATACCGAAGAGTTAGGATTATAGTTTTCTACATTGCATTTTTCCTTTACTCTCCAGATGATTTTATTATTACTAAGATCAATGGCGTAAAACCTTTCCTCAGGAATATACGGCCAAAGGCCTATTCCAAAATGCCGCCCAAGTTTCATCACTGCAAAGTAAAGTATGTTATCCTTTATTATAAAACCTGATTTATCAATCACTTCATTATTTGGGAGGTCGCATCTAAAAACTTCTCTTCCATCATTAATATCCGCACCTAAAATTGCTTCATTAGGGTAAAGAAAGGATCCTTTCACTGTATAAAACAGTACATCATCAGCAATAAGCCATGGTTCGCTAAACGTAAAGTCCTCTTCCTCAATCTTCCAAATTTCTTCTCCGCTGTCAGCGTTAAGTGCATGCAAAATGCCATGTGAATCGATGAGGAAAACATAATTTTTATAGGCAATGTGAGAATAAGAAGGAAACTGAAAATTCCTGGTCAAGAAATTAGAAATTTTAAAGGACCACTCCAATTTCGGCTCTGATAAAATTGGATTTAAATTATAATAACCGGTTCTCTCGTAATTTCCTCTATCTACTGATTCTCCATTAATAATTTTGTTTTTTAACTCATTTACTCTCACGACTGGAACTCTTAATACAGAGTATAAAACAAGCGAGATAAAGAGAATAAGCAGGAATAATATGAGCCCTTTGTTCTTTCTAATAGCTCGGGTAAACATAGTTAAACCCCTCAATAGAAATAGACCCTGATAAGTAGGGATTATACCAGTTAATGTACACAGTTCCATCTCCCCAACCGTCTCTTACGCATATATAATTGCCGTATTGAGAATCGTATCCTATACACGTTATCCAGTGCCAACTAAATATATTCCAATGTATTAAAATACCAAAGGGTCTGCTAGCGTTAATTTCACTTACAGCATCACTGAACTCTGGATAGGAATTACCACTCGTAGAAAAATGATAAATACCAAGATAATCGTTATGCACTGTATTTGCATGGTACACTATACCAGACCTAAAATTTGAGGCAGGTGTACCATATATGCAGCTAGTATTCATATCATACCAAAGACATGTAATAAGACCATTACCATTCGATTCATCCCAATCATGCTGCAGATAGTAATAGCCATGTTTATGCCAATACCCAAGAATATTTGCTCCAGCTACAGGCCCACAATTATTACATAAACTATTCGTAGAAGTAGTATAATCAGGTACGTCATATAGGATTTTGTAGCTTTCACTTGTCGCTTGTTCCATAAGAGGAAACTTGTCATTGACTAAAATTGGAAAGTCTGGAATATCTGTAAGAGTAACAATTCTCTTTTCGTTCCAGAAAAAGTAAATGTCCTCAACTGCCTGGTTTTTATCATACACATTGAAATGCACATAATAAAGCAAAGGAAAAACATAAATAAATTCCGGATTTCCGAAAGCCATATTTTTTTCTAAAGAAGTTTTATTAAAAATTTCTTCTTTAACATCTAATAAATGCGGTGGAACTAACTCTGCAAATTCTAAAACAATTGGATTTTCTCTATCATAATTTACTACTATCCTTCCGATGATTTCCTCACCCTTTTTTACTCCGTAGACTATTACACGATCTTTTCCATCTTTATCCTTATATACCATAGGAGAAGCTAATTCTGCACCTCCAAGACTTGTAATTGCTTCTTGGTGAGATTTAATGAATAGTTCTGCACATTCTGAGAAAGGATTAGTAACACTTTTTACGCTACTTATGACAGAGATTCCAACTAATGCTAAAACTAATAAAATTGCTAAAATTTTCTTCATTTATTAACCTCCTCGTTTTGAATTTTACCTAATTTTTACAAACTTAAAAATTCTTTTCGCTTCAAGTTGTTTCCAACACTTTTCTCTATTTTTTCTCCGCCTTTCTCCAATCCTTCCGAGGATTTTGCTCCTGCTTCAATTAACACCGTATACTCTCATATTGCACTACCTCCTTTCTATGAGATTTATTGGTTTTAGTAAAATCCATTTTGCACTTTAGCCAAAATTTTCTCTCTTCATATATAAG
>JAIMJY010000022.1 GCA_020692945.1 Caldisericum sp.
AGTGATTGAATAACAGGTGAAAGATGAAAAAAGAAAAAATTAGAATCAGGCTAAAAGGATTTGATAATAAGATTATTGATCTCTGGTCTGCAAAAATTGTAGAAGTGGCAAAGGCAAGTGGAGCAAGCGTTGCTGGTCCCATTCCGCTACCTACAAAAAGAACAGTTTTCAATGTGCTCAGGGCACCAAATATCGATAAAGACTCACAGGAAGCTTTTGAGATTTGTGTGCATAAAAGACTTATAGAGATCTTTGATGCAACCCCAGAAATTACTCAGAAACTTGCCGATATGGATATCCCTCAGGGCGTTGAAGTGGAGATTAAAATCTGATGGAGGCAATTATGACTAAAGGTATTTTAGGATTGAAACTTGGTATGACTTCCATATATGTAGGTGACGAAGCAGTTCCTGTTACTGTTATAAAGGCTGGACCTTGCGTTGTAGTTGACAAGAAAACTTCTGAGAGAGATGGTTATTCTGCCCTTAAACTTGGCTTTCTTGAAGTCAAGGCATCAAAGTTGAATAAACCTATGCAAGGAGTGTTCAAAAAAAATAACCTCCCGGGATTTAAATATCTTAAAGAAGTGCGTGATATGGAAGGCGAAATTGGCGATACTATAACTGTTGATAGTTTTAAAGACTTAAAGGTCGTAAGGGTTACTGGAATTTCAAAAGGTAAAGGTTTTGCGGGCCCAGTAAAAAGATGGAACTTTAGAGGATGGCCTGCAAGTCACGGTCATGGGGATGTAAGAAGACGCGGTTCAATTGGGCAAAGAGCTACTCCAGGAAGAGTCTTCAAAGGCATGAAGATGGCTGGGCACCTTGGAAGGGATACCATTACCATAAGAAATCTTCAAGTTATTAAGGTTGACCCTGGTAAAAACCTAATTCTTGTAAAAGGCAGTGTTCCAGGTGTTGACAAGAGCTTGCTTTTTATAACTGCAAAGACAGAAGTTACAAAAGAATAAAGGGCCTAAGGGAGGGTATATGAAGGCAAATGCTTTGAATATTGCAAACAACTCGATTGAAACTATAGATCTACCTGACATTTACTTTGCTCACGATGTGAAGAAGCATCTTGTGTACAATGCCGTTAAAAGGTACCTTGCCAATAAAAGGAGAGGCACTGCTAATACAAAAGAACGAGGCGATGTAAAATATAGCACCATAAAAATGAGGCCTCAAAAGGGTAGTGGTCGTTCAAGACAAGGTTCGAGAACTTCAAACATTTGGAAAGGTGGAGCAGTCGTTTTTGGACCACACCCAAGAGATTACAGCCTTAAAATGAATAAAAAAGAGATTAGACAGGCCATCTTTTCTGCTTTGTCGGCAAGATATAGTGAAGGAGATGTTTATGTTGTTGATGGAGTTAACATCCAGGGTAGGACGAAAGAAGCATTAGAAGTAATTAACAAGGTCAAAACTAATGTGATAGATAAGGTTAGAGATACAGCAAAGGCCTCTGTGAGAAGCGTACTTTTTGTGTTTGGTGAGCAGAATGGTGACGTAGAAAGAGCAGCAAGAAATTTACCTAATTGTAAGCCACTAAACTATAAATTCCTTAATGCCTATGATCTTGTTAATTTTGATTTAATACTAATGACTAAGGAATCAGTTGATGGCCTTGAAGGGTGGTGGAAAAATGAATAATTACGCAGTTCTTGTTAGGCCCGTTGTAACTGAAAAATCTACAGATCTCGCTAGCAAAGGAAAATACTGTTTCATTGTCCGCAAGGGCGCGAATAGCATTATGATTAAAAAAGCAGTTGAAGAATCTTTTTCAGTCAAAGTTAAGAGTGTGAATATTGGAAAAGTTTTTGGTAAAAGAAAGAGGACAAGAGCTGCGTTTACAGTAACGCCAACATACAGGAAGGCAATTGTCACTCTTTACCCTGGATATAAAATTGATATTATCCAGCAGGCATAGCGGAGGTACATCATGGGATTAAAATTTTACAAGCCGACTTCATCTGGTATAAGAGGACGATCTGTTGTTAAGCACAAAGAAACAGTAACAAAGGATCACCCAGAGAAATCTCTTGTTGTGGGCCTCAGAAAGCATGGAGGAAGAAACAATACTGGTAAAATTACAGTTAGGCACCAGGGAGGTGGAAATAAGCGCCTCTACAGAATTATTGATTTTAAAAGAGACAAGATTGATATTCCTGCAAAAGTTTCAGCAATTGAGTATGATCCAAATAGATCATCGTATATTGCTCTCCTTTTCTATGTTGACGGAGAGAAGAGGTATATAATTGCTCCTTATGGCTTAAAAGTCGGAGATTCAGTAGTCTCTGGCAATAACGTTGAAATTACTCTTGGTAATGCTCTTCCGCTTAGGAATATACCATTAGGTACTTTTATCCATAACATTGAAATGAGTCCGGGGAAAGGTGCACAAATTGCTCGAGCCGCTGGCTCTATTGCTCAAATTATTGCTAAAGAGGAAGATTATGCGCAAGTAAGACTTACTTCTGGAGAAATAAGAAAGATAAACCTCTTGTGCAGGGCTACAATTGGACAGGTTGGAAACCTTGACCACGAGAATGTAACACTTGGTAAAGCTGGCGTTAAGAGGCATCTTGGAATTAGGCCTACCGTAAGAGGTACTGCGATGAACCCTGTCGACCACCCTCACGGAGGTGGAGAAGGAAAGTCTCCTATCGGACATCCTGGTCCATTAACTCCTTGGGGTAAGCCAACGCGTGGATACAAAACAAGAAAGAAGAAGAACCCTTCAAATAAATACATCGTGAAGAGGAGGAAATAATGCCAAGAACTGGAGATTACGTAGATAAAAAATTGCTTGAAAAAATAAAGAAGATGAACGAAAAAGGTGAAAAGAGAGTTATAAAAGTTTGGTGCAGAAGATCTTCGATTACTGAGGAAATGATAGGGCATACAATTGCTGTTCACAATGGCAAGACTCATATCCCTGTGTATATTACTCCTGATATGGTAGGGCATAAACTTGGAGAGTTTGCTATCACAAGAACCTTCCATGGCCATAGGGCCCCGTCTGCAAGAATAATTACCAAGACATAAGGAGGACTGAAAATGGAAGCTTACGCTGTTACAAAACATTTACGATTATCAGCTACTAAAGCTCGACTTGTTACAAGATTAATAGTTGGAAAGCCTATTAATGAGGCAAAGGCGATACTTAAAGTCCTTCCCAATAAGGCTTGTAAATTCATTGAAGACACACTTGACTCCGCGGTTGCAAACGGTGAAAACAATTTCAAAATGGATAGAGATTCAATGTATATTACAAAAGCAGTTGTTGACTCTGAGGCTCCGTTGAAGAGGGTATTCCCGAGAGGTTTTGGCAGGGCAGATATTACGAAGAAGCCTGTTAGTCGAATAATGGTTATTGTGAAAGACAAGGAAGGTGAATAAAATGGGCCAGAAAACGCATCCATACGGTTTTAGATTGGGAATTACAAAAGATTGGTATGGAAAATGGTATGCAAATAAAAGGGATTATGCGAAGTTTCTTCTTGAGGATTACAAAATTAGAAGGAAACTTGAATCACTTGGGCCAAATGCAGGCATCGCCAAGATAGAAATTTTAAGGAAAGGTGAGGATGAACTTCGAGTCATTGTTTTCAGTGCAAGGCCAGGAATGCTTATCGGTAAGAAAGGCTCTGAAATCAATAAACTCGAGGATATGGTGCGAGAGGCAATAGATGATAAGAGCGCTAAACCTAAAATTGAAGTCAAGGAAGTAAAACATCCAGAAATTGATGCAAATCTAATTGCGCAAGGTGTTGTTCAAAAACTCGAGCAAAACGTTTCCCATAAAAGAGCCATAAAGCAAGCTATTGGTAGAGCAATGCGAGCAGGAGCAAAAGGAATAAAAATACAAGTTTCAGGAAGACTTGGTGGAGCTGAAATTGCCCGTACAGAATGGTTTCGTGAAGGCAGAGTCCCGCTTCAAACGCTTACTGCCGATATTGATTACATGGAAACGCCAGCTCTTACAAAATTTGGAAGAATTGGTGTAAAGGTTTGGGTTTATAAAGGTGAAGCAAAGCCTGTTATGTTCTTTACTACTGAATAAAGATAGAGGAGGCTAATTATGTTAATGCCGGAAAGATCTAAATATAGAAAGATGCACAGAGGCCGGATGAAGGGAAAAGCAAAAGGCGGTTTTGAAGTAAATTTTGGAGAATATGGGATTCAAACTCTTGAACCCGGGTGGATTTCTTCGAGACAAATTGAGGCTGCTAGGCTTGTCCTTATCTCTGCTGTTAGAAAAACAGGTAAACTTTGGATAACAATTTTTCCAGATAAATCTGTTACAAAGAAGCCACAGGAAACTCGAATGGGTAGTGGAAAAGGCGATGTAGACCACTGGGTTGCTGTAGTAAGGCCTGGCAGAATAATGTTTGAGTTTTCAGGAGTGAACAAAGAGGAAGCAGAGGAACTAACTAGACAAGTTGGATTTAAACTGCCTGTTAAAGTTGTTATGCTTCAGCGCGAGGAGGGATAATGATGAAACCAGATAAAATTAGAGATATGTCTGATAGAGAAATAGATGAGAACTTAAAAAATCTTCGTAAAGAGCTTTTCAACTTGAGGTTTCAACTTGCTACCCGTCAGTTGCATAACCCAGCTCGTGTGATGCTTGTAAGAAAAGATATCGCTCGTTTGCTTACGGTTAAGAAAAAAAGAGAATTAAGGAAAGAGGTGTAGCATGGCGAGAAAAGAACTTATTGGAGAAGTTGTGAGTTCTTATAAGAAATCAGTTGTGGTTAAAGTTTCGAGGATTATTACTCACCCGCTGTATAAGAAACAAATAAAAGAATTCACTAAAGTTTATGCGGAAGACATTCAAGGTAATACTCAAATTGGAGATGTTGTTAAAGTAGTTGAAACTCGACCTCTTAGCAAATTGAAGAGATGGAGAGTTGTAGAAATCCTTTCAGGAGGTGCAAAATGATTAGGCAGTACTCCAGACTGGTTGTAGCTGATAACACCGGTGCAAAGGAAATCTCTTTGATTACAGTTCTTGGAGTTGGCAAAAGGCAAACTGCATCAGTTGGTGACAAAATAGTTGCTACTGTTAAGAAAGCTGCACCAAACAGTCCTGTAGCCAAAGGATCTGTTGTAAGAGCTGTGATAGTGAGGACATCTTACCCAATCAAAAGAGAAGATGGAAGTGTTATAAGGTTTGATGACAATGCTGCCGTTATCCTTGACGAGGAAGGAAACCCAAAAGGAACTCGTGTTTTTGGACCGGTTGCAAGAGAACTTCGAAAGAAAGGCTATATAAAAATTGCCTCTCTTGCCCCTGAAGTGCTTTAATCAAAAGGGAGTTAGGAGATTAAATGGAAAACGTAAAATATCTTGAAATTAAAAAAGGCGATATGGTCGTTGTTTTGTCTGGAAACGATAAAGGCAAAAAAGGCAAAGTGATTAGGACTATTCCTTCTGAGAGAAAAGTTGTTGTTGAAGGCATTAACATGCAGACACATTTCTTAAAACCAACGAAGGAAATGCCACAAGGTAAAATTACCCAGAGAGAAGGCTCTATTGCTGTAAATAAAATTATGGTAGTTTGCCCTCATTGCCATGAGGCGACTAGGATTTCACATAAGATCCTTGAAAATGGTAAAAGCGTTAGAGTTTGTCAAAACTGCCATGAAGTAATTGATAAGATATAACTTGTGAGGTGAACATGTCCAAGAAAGGTACAGTAAAAATTGACAAGAAATTGGAAGAATTGATTAACGAAAGCCTCCCCGATTCACAGCTTAAGGTAAAATATGAAAAAGAAGTAAAACCTAAGATGATGGAGAAATTCGGATATAAAAATGTCATGCAAGTCCCTAAGCTTGTAAGCATTTTTATAAACAGAGGCGTAGGAGAAGCTATTGAGAATCCACAAGCCCTTGAGAAATCGGTGCAAGAATTTGTTCTTATAGCGAGGCAGAAACCAGTGATTACAAAAGCAAAGAAATCTATTGCATCATTTAAGGTGAGAGAGCAAGCCCCTATTGGCGTAAAAATCACGCTTAGAGGAAACCGAATGTATACGTTCTTCGAAAACCTTGTTAGTGAAGCATTGCCAAGAATTAGAGACTTTAAAGGCCTTAATCCTGATTCTTTTGATGGCAGAGGAAACTACACATTTGGCATTAAAGAACAACTTATCTTTCCGCAGATTGACTATGATATGGTAGATAAGGTTAGAGGGTTTAATGTAACTCTTGTTACGACTGCTAAAACAGACGAAGAAGCTAAGGCTCTACTTGAATTCCTTGGTTTTCCTTTTAGAAATAATTAGAGGTGAAAAATGGCAAGAAAAGCAATGATTGAAAAATCAAAGAAAGAGCCTAAATTTGCCGTAAGGCAGCATAATAGGTGTAGAATTTGTGGTAGAACGCATGGATATATTGGTCGTTTCGGTCTTTGCAGGCTCTGTCTAAGAAAGCTTGCACTTAAGGGCGAGGTTCCAGGCGTTAAGAAGGCAAGTTGGTAAGGAGGAATGCATGGTAAACGATCCAGTATCAGATCTTCTTATAAGAATAAAGAATGCAAGTGAAGCAAAACATAAATCACTTGTTGTTCCTTCGTCCAAGATGGCAATTTCTATCTTGAGTGTTCTCAAGAGCGAAGGGTTTATTAAGGACTTTGAAGAAATTGACATTGAAGCTAAAAAGTTTGTAAAAATCCATTTGAGGTACAGTAATAGCAAAGATGGTTACATTCTTGGTATTAAGAGAATTAGCAAACCAGGACGCAGAGTTTATGTTGGCAGAGAACAGCTCCCTAAAGTTTTAGATGGTTTTGGTACGGCTATTATTTCCACCCCTAAAGGCGTTATGAGTGATAAAGAAGCACGCAATATGGGTGTAGGCGGAGAAGTATTATGCTTTATTTGGTAGGAGGCAGTTATGTCAAGAATTGGTAGAAAGCCTATCATCGTTCCAGAAAATGTTACGGTTCGGCTTTTACAAAACAATGTCGTAGAGGTTAAAGGGCCAAAAGGTATAATTAAGAAAGCGTTTCATCCTGAAGTCAAGATAAACCTCGTTAAAGGGGTTTTAACAGTAGAGCGAAATTCCGAAAGTCCTTTTTATAAGGCAATACATGGTACAACCAGAGCCTTGATAAGCAATATGGTCGTCGGAGTTAGTGATGGATTCACAAAAAAGCTTTTAATAAATGAAAAAACGTATAAGGCTGCTGTAAATGGGAAGAGCATTGAACTTTCCCTTGGTTATAGTCACTCTATTGTTCTTGAGATACCAGAAGGCCTAACTGTCCAAGTTGAAGGTCAGTCAATTGTGGTTTCAGGTTTTGATAAAGAGCTTGTTGGTGCGTTCTCTCAAGAGTTGCGACATTTGAGAAAGGTAGACCCATACAAAGCAAAGGGAATTATTTATGAAGGTGAAAGAATTAGAAGAAAAGCAGGCAAGACTGTTGCAACAGGCGCTAAGTAAGGAGATAAGAATATGATAAAGAAAAAAGCTATTACCGAAACAAGAACTATAAGACACGTAAGGATTAGAAAAAAGGTTTTTGGAACTGCGGAGCGCCCACGACTTTCTGTGTATATTAGTCTCAACAATGTTTATGCTCAGATTATAAATGATGAAGCTGGTACCACTATTATTAGTGCCTCTACGGTTGAGAAAGAGATTCGGGATAATGCAAAGAAAATCAAACTGACTGATTCTTCAAAACTTGTTGGAGAATTAATCGCTAAGAGAGCACTTGAAAAAGGTATTACTGAAGTTGTTTTTGATAGAGGAGGATATCTCTATCATGGTAGGATCAAAGCGCTTGCTGATGAGGCAAGAAGTGCTGGCTTGAAATTTTAGGAGGTTCTGATGAACAGATCTCAGAGAAGACCAGTCGAAAAGAAAGAATTTGAAGAATCAATTCTACAAATTGACAGAGTTACTAAAGTTGTTAAGGGAGGGAAAATTCTTCGTTTTAGAGTGGTTGTTGTTATTGGCGATAAAAAAGGACGAGTCGGTATTGGGGTTGGGAAAGCCAGAGGAATTCCTGCAGCTATTGTAAAGGCTGTGAGCGATGCAAAAAGGAATCTTGTGACTATACGTATTAAAAATAATACCATCCCCGCGCGCATTACTATAAAGAGGAATGCCGCGAATGTCTTTCTTGCACCTGCGGTACCGGGAACTGGTATAGTTGCAGGACGAGCTGTGAGAATGATTGCAGAAAAGGCTGGTATTCAGGATATGCTTTCTAAGTCTATGGGAAGTTCTAACCCGTTGAATATTGCGAATGCAACTATTGAAGCGTTTAAAGAGCTGCAAACTGTTATTGAACGGTCTGAAATGAGAAGAGCCGCTGTTTTAGGAGGTAAGGATGAGAATTAGTGATTTAAAACCAAAATCCAATTCTACTCACAAGAAAATTAGGGTGGGTAGAGGCAATGGTTCAGGTAAAGGAACTTTTTCTACTTACGGATGTAAAGGAGCAAAGTCAAGATCTGGTGGAACTAAACAAAAAGGTTTTGAAGGTGGTCAAACGCCTTTGTATAGGAGACTCCCAAAGTTTAGAGGGTTTAAATCTTTGAGAAGAGAAGAGTTTATTGAAGTGAATCTTGACTCTATTGAAAAACTTGCGTCAGGTTCAGAAGAAATTAACCTCAACGAGTTATTTGCATGGAATGTTAAAGTTCTCGGAAGAGGAACGATAAATTCTTCACTGAAAATAAAAGCCTCCAAGTTTTCCAAGTCTGCTTTAAAGAAAATTGAAGAAGCTAAAGGCTCAACTGAGGTAATCTAAAATGTGGGAAACGATAAAGAGGGCTTTCAAACTAAAAGAACTGAGAAGTAGGGTCTGGGTTACTCTGCTTCTGTTTATCCTTTTTAGGCTTGGCACGTATGTTCCTGTCGTAGGAATTGACAGGGCTCAAATACAGGGAATAATTCAAAAAGGAGGGTTTTTGGCTCTTCTTGATCTGTTCTCTGGCGGTGGTTACAGCAACTTCTCGATATTTGCTCTATCAGTTTTCCCTTATATTAATGCATCTATTATTTTACAATTGCTAACATCTGTTATTCCTTCGCTCGAAGCACTTATGCAAGAAGGCGAAGAAGGGCAGAAGAAGCTTTCAAAGTACACACGTTACCTCACAATTGGTCTTGCTGCGCTTCAAGCCTTTTCTATTTTGGTAATGTTTAAAAATTTCCTTGTCAATAATAGCATTCTTTTAAAAGTCGTAATTATAGCAAGCCTTATTGCTGGTTCTTACATCGTATTGTGGCTGGGAGAGATAATGACTGATAAGGGAATTGGAAACGGTGTATCTCTGATTATTTTTGCTGGCATAATTAGCAGAATTCCCGTAAGCTTTGTTGAAGTTTCAAAACTTTTAAGTACTAAATCAATTAGCATTGCTTCAATCGTAGGTGAGATTCTTGCTGTTTTCGTAATGATTGTGGCAGTCCTTTTTGCTTACCAGTCTGAGAGGAGAATTCCAGTGCAATACGCAAAGAGAGTCGTTGGAAGAAAAGTTTACGGCGGACAATCAACCTATATTCCTTTGAAACTAGTTCAGGCAGGTGTTTTACCAATTATATTTGCCGTATCATTTATGTCTTTTCCATATACTATTGGCCAGTTTTGGCCTAATTCTTGGTTTACAAAGCATATTGGACAGCCAATCTTCGGGACTACTTCTGGCATCTGGTACAATTTAATTTATTTTGCATTGATTGTAGGCTTCACCTATTTTTATACACAAATTACTTACGATCCTATAAAACTTAGTGGAGACCTTAAGAAGTATGGTGGATTTATCCCTGGAATAAGACCTGGCGAATCTACTTCCCAGTATATTGCATCTGTTCTTAACAAAATTGTTTTACCCACTTCAGTCTTCTTGGGACTCATCGCTGTACTTCCAAACCTTATTCTCAAGAGAATGGCGATTTCTTCATTTGTGTTTGGTGGAACTTCCCTTCTCATTATTATTGGAGTAGCGCTTGAAACGATGCAAGAAATTGAGGCCTATCTGTTAATGAGACAATACCAAGGATTCTTGAAATGAAGAAACACCTAATTCTCGTTGGACCTCCAGGTTCCGGCAAGGATACGCATGGTAAAATCCTTAGCCAGAAAATAGGTATCCCATTGATCTCTTCAGGAGAAGTCTTAAGAGATGAAATTGCCAACAGAACAGAGATAGGAATCCGCTTTGAAAGTCTAATTAATAAAGGACTCCTTGTGTCTGATGATGTTATGGAGACTTTCTTCGAGAAAATCCTTTTTAAGTATGATTTGAGTAAAGGTTTCATATTGAATGGCTTTCCAAGGACTGTTTCGCAAGCAGAATTTATTAATAGATACCTCTTTGAGCATAATGTATGTATTGATTGCGTTCTAAATATAGCAGTAAGTGATGACGAGATAATAAAGAGATTGAGTGGACGCAGAACATGTAAAAAATGTGGAGCAGTTTACAACATTTACTACTATCGTTCAAAAGTTGATTCTGTATGTGATCTTTGCGGAGGAGAGCTTTACCAGCGTGATGATGACAGGGAAGATATAGTAAAAGACAGAACTAAAATCTACATTAAAAACACTTTTCCTCTTATTGAGTACTACGGGAAGAAATCTTTGCTTTGTGAAATTAACGGGAATGGAATTATTGACGAGGTTAGTAAGAGAATCGTAGAGGCAGTAAATGATTGAAATTAAAACTCCACAAGAAATTGGAAAAATGAAAAATTCTGGTAAAATATTATCTGCTTCACTTTTAGCTGTCCGTGAGCAGATTAAGCCTGGACAAACTACATTTGCCCTGGACAAGATTGCCGAGAAAGTGATTGTTGATTATGGTGCAGTTCCTGGTTTCAAGGGATATCGTGGGTTCCTTAACGCAACCTGTATTTCCGTGAATGACGAAATTATTCATGGGATCCCGGGTGATAGAATTTTGAAGGATGGCGATGTTGTTTCGATTGATTCTGGTGTATTGCTTGATGGTTGGTTCTCTGATTCTGCATTTACTGTCATAGTTGGAGGGAGAGCAAAGAAAGAAGACCGTAAGCTTGTTGAAGTTACTGAGCGCGCTCTTTACGCTGGCATCGATGCAGCAAAAATTGGCAATAGAGTCGGCGATATAGGATTTACAATTCAACAGTACGTTGAAAGTTTTGGCTTTTCTGTTGTTAAGGATTATACTGGGCATGGTATCGGCAGGCATCTACACGAGGACCCATCTGTACCTAATTTTGGAAAACATGGGACAGGTATAAAAATTAGAGTTGGCCTTTGTATTGCAATCGAACCAATGGTTTGTGCTGGCTCCGACGAGCTTTTTGTTGAGTCAAACGGATGGACAGTAAAAACTGTTGACCATGCAAATGCGGCTCATTTTGAGCACACGATCGCTATTACTGAAAACGGTCCAGAGATTCTTACCGCTTGGCTTGGTGACTGAAAATGAGTAAAGGGCAAATTATTGGGGCTGAGGGAGTAGTTGTAGAAACACTACCTGGTACATTATTCAAAGTTAAGTTAGTTAACGGCAAAGTTGTTCTTGCGCATATAAGTGGCAAGATGAGATTACATTACATTAAAATTCTTCCTGGGGACAAGGTTAGGCTAGAGTTTAGCCCATACGACCTTACAAAAGCAAGAATTGTATATAGACTTTAGAAAGGAGATACTTATGAAAGTAAGATCATCTGTTAAAAAGATTTGTCCGAAATGTAAAATTGTTAGAAGAAGGGGTAAAATCTTTGTAATTTGCGAAAACCCTAAACATAAACAGAGACAAAAATAGGAGGCGAACTTTGGCTCGTATAGCAGGTATTGATTTACCAAAAGACAAGAGAGTAGACATTGCACTTACTTACATTTATGGAATAGGTAAGCATAATTGCCTTGATGTTTTGAAGGATGCTCAGGTACCTTTGAAAAAGGTGAAAGATCTTACTCCAGAAGAAATCAAAGCAATTGAGGGAGCTATAAGGAGTAAGTATGTAGTTGAGGGCGATCTGAGGAAGATTGTGGCAACGAACATTAAAAAGCTTATCGAAATTAACAGTTACAGAGGAATTAGGCATAAAAGAGGCCTTCCAGTCAGAGGGCAGAGGACAAGAACTAATTCCAGGACTCGTAAAGGGCCAAAGAGAACTGTAGGTTCTGCAAGAAAAAGTGAGTAGGGAGGCAAGATGAAAAAAGGTAAAGGAACATCAAAGAAAAAAATACAGAAGATTACAGGACAGGCGAAGGTTTACATTAATTCAACATTTAACAACACGATCGTTACTGTGACTGATGAGAATGGAAACGTTATTACTTGGTCCTCTTCTGGTGCAAACGGATTTAAAGGTTCTAAAAAAGGAACACCGTTTGCTGCCCAGATTGCTGCGCAGAAAGTAGCAGAAACAGCTATTAATATTGGTGCAAAGAGAGTTTCCGTGCTTGTTAACGGAGGCGGCCCAGGAAGAGAAGTTGCTATTAGAGCTCTGCAAACTGCAGGACTTGATATTGACGAGATAAGAGATATAACGCCTATTCCGCATAATGGGTGCAGACCCAGAAAGCTAAGAAGAGTATAAGGAGGTTAAGATGGCAGTTTACAATGGTCCTTTGTGCAGAGTTTGCAGAGCCCAGGGGAAGAAACTTTTCCTAAAGGGAGACAGGTGTTTTACTAAGAAGTGTTCTCTCGAGAGAAATAGAGGAATTCCTGGGCAAAAGCAGGTGGCTTTGCATTTTAATAAGCCTACTGATTATAAAATACATTTAATGGAAAAACAGAAAGTTAAGAATACTTATGGAGTTCTCGAAAGACAATTCAGAAGATATTTTGATTTGGCTATAAGACAGAAAGAGATACCAACTGGCGACAAGCTCCTAGAAATCCTTGAGAGAAGACTTGATAATGTTGTTTTCAGAATGGGTTTCAGTACGAATAGAAGAACTGCGAGGCAGTTAGTTTCCCATGGCCATATTCTTGTTAACAGCAAAAAGGTTAACATCCCATCATATACTGCAAAGAAGGGCGATGTAATTGAAATAAAAGAGTCAAGCAGACAGATACCTTCAATAAAGACTTCTCTGGACGAAAAAAGTACCTTTCCAACATGGTTGGAAGTTAACAAAGAATCCTTTAGAGGAGAAGTTAAAGCTGTTCCAAGTATTCCTGAGCTATCTCTTGATGTTAACCCAACACTTATAGTTGAGCTTTACTCTAAATAGGGGAAGTGGTAAAAAATGTGGAGTCTTGATGCCATAAGATTTAACATCGTAAAAGAGGAAGGAAATTATGGAGAGTTTGAATTTGGTCCGCTTGAGAGTGGATTTGGATTAACACTAGGAACTGCTCTTAGGAGGGTCTTGCTTAGTTCTATTGAGGGTGTTGCTCCTATAGGGGTTTACATTGATGGTGTGATTTATGAATTCTCAACTATTAACGGAGTTATAGAGGATGTCGAACAGGTTATATTAAATATAAAAAAGCTTGTCGTAAAGCTTGAAGCGATAGATAATACCAGACTGATTTTTGATGCAAAAGGTGAGAAGGAGTTGACCGCGGGAGATTTGAAACATACAAGCGAAGTTACTGTAGTCAATCCAGAACTTCACTTAGCTACTATTTCCTCTTCGAAAGGTTCTCTCAGTGGAGAGGTGTATATTAAAAGAGGCAAAGGATATAAACTTGAGAATGAGATAGAAAAAGAAGAGAATTTTGCACAAACTGTTATTCCCATTGATGCACACTTTTCCCCTGTTGTGAAGGTTAATTTCCATGTGAATAATATGAGGTTCGAAGAATCTGTCGATTATGATGGATTAACCGTTGGTATTCTCACTAAAGGTAGTAAGTCTCCCTCCGAGTGTCTTAAAGAAGCGGTACAAATACTAATTAACTACTCTAATTCATTTAAAGATCTCCTCTTAGGAACGAAGAGCGATGGAACACCCGAAGAGATTAAGAAAATAAACTTGCAAGATCTTAATCTTCCAGAGAGGGCTTTTAATGTTTTGAAGAAGAATAAAATTGACAAAGTTGGTGAGTTGCTGAAGTATTCTCAACGCCAATTACTTGAACTTGATAAGTTTGGACAGACTTCGTTGAAAAATGTTTTGGATGCTCTTGGAAAATTAAATTTAACTTTGAAAGAGTAACCTGCTGAAGAAAGTGCAGATTCCAGAGGAGTAAAGGAGGTTTACATGAATCATGGCATTTCACAAAGAAAACTTAGCATAACGAGCGGCTATAGAAGGAGTCTATTAAGGAATCTTTGCACGTCTCTTGTTTTAAGCGGTAGGCTTGAAACTACTGAAGCAAAGGCAAAAGAAGTTAAAAAAGTAGTTGAAAAATTAATTACTACTGCTAAAACAGATAACCTTTCTTCAAGGAAAAAGGCTTATAGTTACCTATTCAAGAAAGAGGCAGTAGTTAAGCTTTTCGACTTGGCAAAGAATGATTTTGAAAATAGGCCTGGAGGATATACCCGGATACTAAAGACTGAACAGAGAAGGGGAGATGGTGCTCAACTTGTTTTGCTTGAGTTTGTGAAAGAATAGTATGTATGATAAAATTCGAAAATGTTTATTTTGGATATGAGAAGGAAAAATGGGTAGTTGAGGATTTAAGTTTTTCAGTAAATAAAGGTGAATTTGTTTCGTTAATTGGATGTAATGGATCTGGAAAGTCAACTATAGCCCGTCTTTCAAGCGGGCTTTTAGTTTCTCAACAAGGAAAAATTTCAATAGATAGAGTTTATCTAAGTGAACCAAGTGATATTAATATTTGTCGCAGAAAGGTAGGAATTGTTTTTCAGAACCCTGATAACCAGTTTATCGGAATGACTGTTGAGGAGGATCTTGCGTTTGGGCTTGAAAATTTTAACATAGGGAGAGAAGAAGCTCATCAAAGAGTAGCAGATATATCTAAAACTCTTAAAATTGACAAGTACTTGAACTTCCCTCCAACTATGTTGTCGGGAGGCGAGAAGCAAAAAGTAGCCATAGCTGGGGCACTTGTTTTATACCCAGAATATTTAGTCCTCGACGAGATAACTTCCCTGCTCGATCCTCAGGGTCGTGAAGATATATTGAGAGTCGTTCAGTTTCTCATAGACAAAAAAGAGATAGGAGTATTATTTATTACTCATAGACCAGAAGAGGCAATGAAGTCAAACAAGATCATTGTTATTTCGGAGGGTGGCATAGCTTTTCAGGGAGCACCAAAAGAAGTTTTTAGGAACGTCCTTTCTCTTACTAAAATTGGTGTTTCTGTTCCTCCACAGGTTCTCCTTTCTTATGAGTTGAACGAGAGGGGGTTCGGGACCGATATTTCTTTTAGTGAAGAAGAAATCTTAAGAGAATTATGTTAGAATTACAAAATGTTTCATTAACTTATGACCCGTCTACAAAATTCAAAAAAGAAGCACTTGTTGATATAAACCTTAAAATTCAAAAAGGGGAAGCCATATCCATTGTAGGGCATGTTGGATCTGGAAAGTCATCCCTTGTACAACTTTTTAATGGCCTCATTAAACCAGATAGCGGATTTGTTTTTTTAAATGGAAAAGATATAAATAAGCGTGAATTTAACAGCAAAGAGATTGTGAAAACAGTTGGTGTTGTCTTTCAATATCCCGAAGAGCAGTTTTTTGCTGAAACGGTCCTTGAAGAAGTTTCTTTTGGTCCTAGAAATCTTGGCTTTTCTGAAGGAGAAGCTAGAAGAGATGCCTACGAATCTCTGGAAATAATGGGATTTAACGCTGATGAAGTCATTTCTCGCTCTCCATTCGAATTTAGTGGAGGGGAAAAGCGACGAATTGCAATTGCAAGTATCATTTCTATGAAGCCCGAAATTCTTGTACTCGATGAACCAACTGCAGGGATGGACTTTCAGGGGACGAAAAATATTCTGTCTCATATTAATAATGAATTGCAAATAGGGACAACAGTTGTTATTGTAACTCATAATATGGATGAGGCTTTGCTGATTTCTAATAGAATAGTTGCTCTTACAGACGGAAAGATTGTTTTCGATGGAACCCCTGAAGAGTTTTTCAAGAAAAAAGAGATTATTTTAAGTGCTGGACTTGATGTTCCGTTCGCGGTCAGCTTTAGAGAGAAAGCTTTGCGGTGCTTTGATGATTTCCCATTTTGTAGGAATAGTGAAGAGATTTTGAATTTTGTTTTGGAGAAGAAAGTTGAAAAAAGGTAGCATCCTTGGTCAGTATCAACCAACTAATTCTTTAGTACACCAACTTGATTCTCGGTTAAAGATCACTCTCATTTTTTATATTGTAATCATTTTGTTTTTTGTCCGGGATTTCAATGGTTATCTGATTCTTTTACTTTTTGCTTTTATTCTTGTTCTTCTCTCGCGTGTTAGTCTTATTTCCTCGTTTTCTGCATTTAGACCAATCTTATTTTTGCTCTTGTTCACGATTTTCTTTCAAATGTTTTTTACTCCTGGAGAGGTTGTTTTTAAATTATATTTTATTAAAATTAGCAAAGAAGGTTTAACTTTATCTTTATACATTGCGTTGAGACTTATACTTTTGTCAACTTTTACGTTTATCTTGACATCGACAACCTCTACGGTAGAAATTGCAGAGGGTTTTCAGATGTTAATTTCTCCGCTTAAGTTCCTTAAATTCCCTTCGGATGACATTGCGTTGATGATTTCGATTTCACTACAGTTTGTTCCCATTCTTTTTGAGGAGGCCGATAGAATAATGAAAGCTCAGGTCTCAAGGGGAGCTGAGTTTAATAAGGGGAATCCTATACGAAGAGCGAGAAGTTTTTTACCACTTTTACTTCCTCTTCTTCTCAGCTCTTTCGATAGGGCAGACCAACTTGCTAATGCAATGGAAGCGAGGGGTTTCGTAGTAGGCGCAAAAAGGACATCGTATAAGGAAAGAAGATTCAGGAAACTTGATTATTATTTTACTTTTATTTTTATCTCCGTAAGCATTGTTGCATTGTCTGTAGGCAGGTTTATATGAAGAATTACCTGTTGATAATTCAATACATTGGCAGTGGCTTTTTTGGATTTCAAAAACAGAGTGGAATTCCAACAGTGCAAAACTCTTTGGAGGGTGCTCTAAATACTTTTCTTAGAAAATCGATTAAGGTTTTTGGTTCTTCGAGAACCGATAGAGGAGTAAATGCTCTTAATCAATATGTTAATTTTTATTTTGACGAAGAGTTGAACGAGGTAACTCTACAACGTAAGCTAAACTCACTGCTTTTCAAAACGGGTATCTACGTAAAAGAAATTAGGAGTGTTGACCTTGCTTTTCATGCTCGAAAAAGCGCTAAAGGTAAAATCTACTCATACATAATCTCGGAAAATCGAGAAAATGCACTTTTTATGAGGCCTTATGTTTATGTGTACAGTGAAGCAGTGGATTTTTCGCTGATGCAGGCAGCTCTTAATGGACTTAAAGGGAAGCATGATTTTTCAATTTTTGCAAACATCGACAGGACTTTAAAGAACAGGAATAATATTTGTGAGCTTTTATCTGCAGGGATTATTCAAAAGCCTCCGGCAACAATAATTTACTTTCAGGGGGACAGGTTTCTGTATCATATGGTTAGGCGCATGGTTTATTATGTTCTAAAGGCTGGCCAAGGAAAGATATCAAGAGTAATTCTTGAAGACCCTTTTGGAGCTTCGGAAGTTCCATATACAAGACAGGTACTTCCGGGAGAGCCGCTTTTTTTAGTAGATGTTATTTATTAATTTCC
>JAIMJY010000116.1 GCA_020692945.1 Caldisericum sp.
TTCATAGCCTCTTGCTCCAAATTGAGTTGGCATAGCTCCAGTAACATAGTAAAAGCCTGCTGTTCCAAAAACACTATTAGTAGAAAACAGTAAAGCTATTAAGACTAACACTAAAAAAGAATGATTAGAACTTTCTTCATTTTTACCTCCTTGTTTAAATTTTAACTTTGCACTTCTAAGCTTCCAAGTCTCTTTCGATGTAACTCGCTAAAATAATTTACTTTTCTTGATTTTTTCTTTTTCACCCCCTAAAATTCTTTTCTTTTCAGAACAATAAAAATAACCTTCGCTTTTCACTCTTTTTTTACACATGCTCACCTTCTTCCTTTCCAAAATTTTCCCTACATATATAAGACTTCGGATTTGCAAAAAATGTAACACTTTTTTGAGAAGAAATTCAAAAATTGCTGAATAATGGTTATAAAAATAAGGTAAGGCGATGCTGTATTCAATAAAATCTTTTTCAAAAACATAGGACTCTATCATTTTTGCAATCGAAAGATTGGAGGCTAAAAGCCTACGGTATATTATCAGCAAAAATAAATAGGAGGGTGATTTTCGCCCTCCTAAGATGCTGAATTTCGGATTTGCGTTAATAATTTGCCTTTTTACATTCCTCCATTCATTCTGGGAAATATGATAGATGAGTTTTCATTCAAAGTTGCATTTGAAAGAATATTTCCATCTTTATCCATTACATTCACATTGCCGTTTACAAGATACATCATCCCCACATTTTCTTCATTTTTAAAGGCACATATGTAGTACCTATTACCTCCACCTCTAGTAACACTAAATCCTACAATAGTCATATCTTTGAAACTACCTAAAATAGAAGTGCCATATGAAATATCCTCTTCGCTGGGTTTAGATGTCGTTATTTTTTTCCATTTCTTGCAAATACGCTCTTCTATATCAACTTTCGCTATACTACAGCACCCACTGGGTACATAAAAACTTCCGTCAAAATAAATGGAGTTCGATGAAAATGGAGGATTGCTAGGACCAATACCTGCATCGTCTTCCACGGAAATCTTGTACCATTTACTTGTCCAATCCTTTTTATCTACAGTGCAGAGAAACAAGTCCATTCCTGTTTGAGGGTTATAACCACCAGAAACAAGAATGTTTAAATTGGTGCCATCATTGTCAATTGCAACTGGATAAGAGGGTTGAGAATTTGTATCTTGAAATTCATAATTAAGATTAAGTTCTTTTTCAATATACTTTTCGCCATCCCATAGTTTCACTGTGTATTTATAATCACGGGAGTTGCCAGTTGGAATTCTTACCATCTCTACGTCTTTACCAAAAATTACTCGAGTAAGACTCTGTAAACCTTTGCCTACTTTTGGCACTTCACTGATTGTCTCGGTACGTTTGTATAAGTTCGTTACACTTTTGAAAAATGAAGGAAGAATAATGCAATCCTTCCCGTCCCAATACAAGGGTCTATCGCCGTTATAGTTTTTGTAGGTTGCCTGCTCGCTTTTTATATCAATTGATGGTGCTACAGTGTAAATAACTTTGTCAGTTTTGATAATTTTTCCATTCTTCAAATCCCAGAAGTTAAGGTAAGCTTTTTTAATGCTTTCATTGTTTGCACTCTCAGGTACTAAAATTATAAAAGGGATAGATTGGTCTGGAACTCTAATGCTTGTTTCCCTTCCACATCCAGCAAGGGATGTGCTTACTACAAAAATAGCTAAAACCAAGAGTATAATTTTTAACTTCATCATTTCCTCCTATAAGATAGTATAGCACTGGTGGAGACATTGTTGGAATCACTAAAACGCTACTCGCATCAGAAGAAATACCCGCTTTCTTAAATGTCTCTTCCATTGCTTCTTCACCATTCCTTTCCATCTTCTCAGGAGTTTCAAGTATCGGTGAAGGGACAGGATAGAAGTCCTCTCCTTTATTTGTTGAAGATGGCTCACTGATATACAAATTCACACTATCTCCTTCTATTGTGCTATCGCTTTTCACATTTGCTGCAATCTTAAACTCTGCATAGGCCGTAGGTTCTGGTTTACCGATGTAGTCTTGAAGCTCTAATTTCCAGTCGTCTATTAACTTATTAGCTGCTTCAACTTGAGCCTTAGAAGCAATCAATTTTTTGGAATTAAGATAATTCAGCATCCCTTTCATAAACGGAAGGTCTTCAACTTTCTCAGCTTTTAATGTTAAATCAATTTTTGCATCAAAAACAGCACTTGCAACTCCATTCTCAATGGTAACAGTCTTTGGTTCAATAGATACCCCGATGTTTTTGTAGTACTGTGAATAATTTTCAACAATCATTGTCTTTAATTGTTCTTCAAGTTGATTCTGTATAGCGACTTTGTCGTAAGAAATTTGCCCTTTTGTTAAACTCTTTGCAAGAAAGGTAAACACCATTGCAATAAGTAGCATACTTATTAATAACATCTTTGAAACTTTTTTGCTCATTTTAAGCCTCCTTTGCTTAAAAATTTTTATCTTTGTAAAATAACATTTACCATCTTTTCTACAATTTTTCTCTGCTTTACCTCCCTGTTTTTAATTTCATTTCTTAAACTTCAATAAGGACTCGCAAGATCCTGTTTTCACAAACTTCCTGAAACTCTTTCCACATTTTTCACCAACAAGCTGTCTCATCAACATTAATTTTTAGCTTACTCCTCTGTAACCTGCAATTTTCGTGAGCAGGTTTACTACTTTCATATTACGCCACCTCCTCTCCGAGAGTTTTTTTGTTCTCTCATATAATAAGACTTGAGATTTTGGAAATTTGTATCACTTTTTTGAAAGAATTTTTAAAAAACTTTTTCCTATCATAGAATCCGCTGACGAG
>JAIMJY010000001.1 GCA_020692945.1 Caldisericum sp.
CATTCATATTGTTATTATATTATTATATACAATTTTTCAGAAATTCACATGAATTGCCTCACATAAAAACTATCCCTTCAGAAGTGGAAAAATAGAAAAAAAGCATACTCAAAAAAATTGCAAGTTTTCAAATTGCCTCACCAAGAAAAGAGCAAGAAATTTACGTAAGGCAACACGTATTACGAGTCAACGCTGCTTTCATATTACAAAAATATTCAAATCTGTTATAATATACAAAAAATAACCTGCTGAAAAAGAGTACAGGTTACAAAGGAGTAAACCTGCTGAAAAGAAGCGCAGTTTTAATCTTTTCTAATCCACGATCATTATCAATGGATTCCAGAGGAATAAATCTGCTAAAAAAGAGTGCAGATTACAAAGGATTAAAGGAGCCAAAAAATGAGAATGAGTAATTTCTTTTTACCGACGCTTAGAGAAGAGCCACAGGACGCAGAAATTGAAAGCCACAAGCTAATGCTCAAAGCTGCTCTTCTAAGAAAAGTAGCGGCAGGAATATATTCTTATCTTCCTTTAGGGCTTATTGCGTTAAAAAAAGTTGAGAACATAATCCGAGATGAGATGAACAAAATTGGAGCAGTTGAATTACTATTCCCTGCAATAATGCCAAAAGAATTATGGGAAGAAACGGGAAGATGGTTTATATATGGCGATGAAATGTTCAGATTAAAAGACAGAAAATCAAGAGAATTCTGCCTTGGACCAACTCATGAAGAAGCAGTTGTTGACTTAGCTAGAAATGAAATGCGCTCGTACAAAGAGCTACCTAAAACACTCTATCAGATACAGACAAAATACCGAGATGAAATAAGACCTCGCTTTGGATTGATAAGGGCGAGAGAATTTGTTATGAAAGATGCTTACTCGTTCGATGCCTCTGATGATTCTCTTGAAGAAACGTACAACAAGATTTATCATGCTTATACGGAAATTTTCAAGAGATGCGGATTAGAAACTATTCCAATTGAAGCAGATTCGGGAGCAATCGGAGGAAAGGTTTCCCACGAATTTGTCGTAGAATCAGAAGTTGGGAGTGAAAGTGATTATGTTTTCTGCCCAAAGTGTCATTACGCTTCGAACATAGAAGCAGCAAAGTCTTCAATAACTGCTGAGGAAAGTTCCGAAGATACCAATGAATTAACAAAAGTTGAAACGTTTGATTTCAAAACAATTGAAGAAGTTTCTCAATTTTTGAAAGTTGAAAAAAGCAAGATTTTGAAGTCTTTACTCTATAAACTCGACGGAGAGTTTATCCTTGCTCTCATGAGAGGCGATGATGAGCTCAATGAGATAAAATTAAAGAATCTATTCAATGCAAAGAATATATCTCAAGCTACGGGTGAAGAAGTCCTAAAAACGATGGGAGCTAATGTAGGAGCAATAGGACCCGTAAATACAAAAGTGAAAATTGTTTTAGATAAAAGAATTATAGGAATGAAAAATTTCATTACAGGAGCAAACGCAAATGGATACCACTTCTTAAACGTAAATATGGGGAGAGATTTTAAAGAAGAAAACATTTATGACATAAGAAATGTTAAGAGTGGGGAACCATGCCCAAAATGCGGTACTCCTATTGAGCTTCGTCAAGGAATAGAGGTAGGACATGCTTTTAAACTGGGCACAAAATACTCAGAAAAAATGCACGCAACATTCCTCGACAGTGAGGGAAAGGAGCAGTTTTACATCATGGGTTGCTACGGTATTGGTGTTGGAAGAACTCTACAGTCAGTTGTTGAGCAACACCATGACGTGCATGGGATAAAATGGCCAGTTTCGATAGCACCTTTCCAGGTTGAAATACTTCCTTTAAATTCTTCTGATAGCGAAATAAACAATTTTTCCGAAGAACTCTACCTGGATTTAACGAATAAAGGTTTTGATACTCTGCTTGACGACAGATTGGATGCAAGCGCAGGAGTAAAGTTCAACGATGCAGACCTTATTGGAATTCCAATTCAGTTGATTATTGGAAAAACTTTTAAAAAAGACAAAAAAATTGAAATCAAAATAAGAGAAACCGGAGAAAAGCTACAATTAGAAAAAGGCTCACTCGAACTTTTTCTCAAAACCTATTTTTCAAAAGAGTTGCAGAAATTACATAAGAATAATTCAAGGGGAGCTATTTGAGCCCCCCCTTTTTTTATTGATTTGTGCACCAATTAATCCTTTGTAATCCGTACTCTTTTTCAGCGGATTGATTACTACTCAAATCTTTTATATACAAGGACGGCGTTGTGCCCGCCAAATCCAAATGCATTCTTCAGGGCAACATTTATCTTGGCCTCTCGCGGAGCATTCGGAACATAATCAAGATCGCAATCTGGATCTTTTTCCTCATAATTTATCGTTGGGAAAATAATCCCTCTTTCGATTGAAAGAACAGTTGCCACTGATTCAATTGCTGCGGCCGCACCAAGAAGGTGACCAATCATTGACTTAGTGGAAGTTACAGGTATTTTATAAGCACCTTCGCCAAAGAGCTCTTTAATTGCAAGAGTTTCGTTCTTGTCGTTGAGTGGAGTTGAAGTGCCATGGGCATTTATGTAATTAACATCTTCTTTGTTGATGCGGGCATGTTCAAGAGCAAGAACCATTGACCTAATTACCTGTTTTCCAGATGGGTCAGGAGCTGTTATATGGTAAGCATCTGTTGAAGTACCATATCCTGCAAGTTCTGCGTAAATTTTTGCACCTCTTGCTTTTGCATGAGTAAGTGATTCAATAATAAGTACTCCTGCACCTTCACCCATTACAAATCCGTCTCTTCCTTTGTCAAAAGGGCGAGAAGCATGTTCTGGGTCATCATTTCTCCGAGAAAGTGCCCTCATTGATGCAAACGCAGCAACACCTAGAGGGGTAATAGCTGCATCAGCGCCACCCGCAACAATTACATCAAGGTCTCCTCGCTGAATGGAGTAAATGGCTTCCCCGATTGTCTTCGCTGAAGAAGCACAAGCAGCAACAGCAGCAAAAGTTTCTCCTTTTAACCCGTATTTAAGTGCGATATACGCTGGAATAGCATCAATAATCATCTGCGTAATTAGGAATGGGCTGACTCTATCAGGACCCTTTTCTTTGTACTGTAATACCTGGTCTTCCATTGAGTGGAGGCCGCCTACTCCAGAAGTCACGTAAACCCCTATTCTTTCAAGGTTCTCCTCGTTCAACTCGATAGAAGAATCCTCAATCGCCTCTTTTGCTGCAGCAAATGCAAATTGTTGGACTCTATCAAGTCGATTAATTTCCTTTTTTTCAATGAAGTTTTCAGCATTAAAATCCTTGATCTCTCCTGCTATCTGTACAGAGTGCCTGGAAGCATCAAATTGAGTTATCAGTGATACGCCAGACTTACCAGCAATTAGAGATTCAGCGAAGTTGTCTTTACCGATTCCAATTGGGGATACAACTCCCAAGCCAGTTATAACAACCCTTTCCATTCTACTTTAAATGTTCTTGGATATATGAGATAGTACTTCCAATGGTGGAAATCTTCTCAATATCTTCGTCTGGAATCTTCATTCCAAACTCATCTTCAAGCGCCATTGCAATGTCGACAAGTGATAGAGAATCCGCACCAAGATCCTCAACGTACTTTGCAGAGTCAACAATTTTGTCGTCCTCTACGCTGAGTTTCTCCTTTACAACCTTAACAACTTTCTCTCTAATTTCTTTTTCTTCCACTTCTAACCTCCTTGATTTTTATCCTAAAGATAGCCCACCATCAACAACGATAACTTGACCAGTTATATAAGATGCCAAAGGTGAGACTAAGAAAGATACAATACTTGCAACGTCATCAGGAGTGCCTGCTCTCTTTATAGACACCCTGTTAATAAAAGCTTCTTTTATTCTGTCTATGAGATTTTTGGTCATGTCAGTGGATATGAAACCGGGGGCAACAAGATTTGCCGTTATATTACGAGAGCCATACTCGATGGCAATAGCCTTAGTAAGGCCAATAAGTCCAGCCTTAGACGCAACGTAATTTGCTTGCCCAGCATTGCCATTAATGCCAACTATAGAACCTATGTTAACAATTCTTCCTGATTTATCTTTAAGCATGTACTTGAGTGTGTGTTTCGTCATCAAAAAAGTTCCCTTAAGATTTGCGTCAAGAACCATATCCCAGTCTTCTTCGCTCATTCTCATAATTAATCCGTCTTTAGTAACTCCAGCATTATTGATGAGTATGTCAATTTTCCCGAGCTCAATATAAATATTTGCAACAGAGTTCTCTACTTCGTTCTCTTTTCGAATATCGCATTTAACAGCTAAGGCCTTCCTGCCTAATTTTTCGATTTCAGTTTTGGTTTGCATAGCTTTATCGGCATTATGAGCATAGATAACTGCAATATCAGCTCCTGCTTCAGCAAGGCTCAAAGCTATAGACTTGCCAATGCCTCTCGAGCCACCAGTAACAATCGCCTTTTTACCTGATAGATCTATTTTAAGCATTTACCAACGCCTCCACTGGATCAACTTTAGCGTTCTTTAATATTTTTTCAACAAGAGCCTTCAAAACATTCTTAGGGCCAACCTCAATAAAATAATCAACGCCCATTTGTTCCATCATTAGTACTGTGTCGACCCATTTCACAGGGCCAGTTAGTTGTTGTTTTAGGTTCTGCTTAATTTCATATGCATTTTCTACAACGTGAGCAGAAATATTTTGGATAATCGGTACACTTGGATCTTTAAAGTCCATATTATCAATAAAAGAGCTCATCTCTTGAACAACAGGTTTCATTAAAGGAGAATGAAAAGCAGCAGAAACATCAAGTAACTTTACAAGGCGTGCTCCTAAACTTTTAGCAATAGGTATAGCTACTTCTATTGCTTTTGCTTCTCCTGATAAGACAATCTGGTCAAAAGAATTGAAGTTCGCACAAACGATATCGCCAACTTTTTGTGCCTCACAAATCAAAGTATTTACTTTCTCACTTTCAAGGCCAACAACCGCAAGCATTTTTCCCGGAGATTTCTGAGACACATTTTTCATGAGAGAGCCTCTTTTATGAGTAAGCCTTACGCCATCCTCAAACGAAAACACACTCGCAGAAAAGAGGGCAGAGTATTCTCCAAGACTGTGTCCCGCTACAACTTCAGGAATAACGTTCTTACTTTTTAAAAATTGAAAATAAATCGCAGATACTACAAATAAGGCTGGCTGAGCGATATCAGTTGAAGTCAACTTCTCCTGTGGTCCTTTTTCGCAAATATCCAAAAGGTCAACCTGTACAATAGAAGACGCCTTATCAAACAGCTCCTTTTTCAAACTTGAATCTGGTATTTTTTGAGTCATCCCTACGTACTGAGAACCCTGTCCTGGAAAAACAAACGCTTTCATTTAGACCACTCCATAATAATTGCTCCGGAAGTCATTCCAGCTCCAAAAGAAACCATAAGCACTTTGTCGCTATTTTTTAACTTTCCTTCTCTATAAATTTTGTCAAGCGCAACAGGGATAGAAGCAGCAGAGGAATTGCCAAACTTATCAATAGTAACAACGACTTTTTCCATAGGTATGCCCAGTTTTTGAGCTCCAGCCTTAATGATTCTAAGGTTTGCTTGGTGAGGTATGAACCAATCAACACTCTCAAGGGGAACATTTGCTTTATCCAGAACTTTCTTAGAAATACGCGAGATCTCACGGACAGAAAATTTAAATACTTCCTGACCATCCATTTTAGTGAAGTAAGTTCGTTCTTTTAATACTTCTTCGCTAAAAGGTTTTCTCGAGCCACCGGCAGGTAAAGTGAGGTACTGCGCAAGAGAGCCATCAGCATATAGTTCAGATGAGATAAAACCACCATTTTCGACAGTGCTTAGTACCGTAGCGCCTGCTCCGTCACCAAACAAAACATAAGTTCCTCTATCTGTGCTATCCATCATCCTTGTGATAACCTCAGCTCCTATGACAAGAATATTTTTGTACATGCCTGATTTAATAAATTGAGCTCCAACAGTAGCTGCATAGATCCAGCCTGGACAACCTGCCTGGAGGTCAAAAGCAGCTGCATTCTTCGCTCCAATTTTATCCTGCACCAGGCAAGCTGTAGCAGGATAAAGCATGTCAGGAGAGTTTGTCCCAACAATTATCAAGTCAATATCGTAAGGAGAAAGATTTGCATCTTTCAGCGCCCTTTCAGCAGCAATTTTTGCGAGATCACTTGTTGCTTGATCTTCTCTCGCAAAACGCCTTTCAATAATTCCTGATCTGGTCCTTATCCATTCATCAGTTGTGTCGAGAACTTTCTCGAGATCGGCATTAGTGACAACTCTCTCAGGAACATAACTACCTAAACCAACGATTCCTACCTTCAAAATAGATACCTCCTACATTAAAAAGTTTTATTATCAATAAAAACCGCAGTAATAACACCATCTGCTACGAGAGAATCACCAGAATAAATCTTGCACTCGCTTCTTGCAATGTTGTGTCTAAAAGAAATAAGCCTTGCTTTTACAATGAGAGTTTGTCCAGGAATAACTTTCTTTAAAAACCTGAACTTGTCCACTCCGGCAAAAAAGCCAAATAAGCTTCTATATTTTAAAACAGTAAGTATCATAAATGCTGATACCTGTGCAGCAAGCTCCACCATAATAACCCCTGGAAGAATTGGCATCTTTGGAAAATGTCCCTTGAAAAAATCCTCCTTTCCAGTGAAAGTTTTCTTGCCTGTCACGCTTTCTTCGGGCACAACGTTGGTTATCTCATCGACAAAGAGGAACGGCTCTCTTTGAGGGAGTATTTTTTTTATATCCTCCCTGGATAACTTAAGTTCATTCGTGTTCATCTTCAAGTAAAGCCCTCCTACTCAATTTTATTTTTTTGTTCTCTTTATCAATGGCAATGACTTTGACCTGAAGTTTATCGCCAATGTTAACAACTTCCTCTACTTTATTTACGCGCTTTTTATCAAGTTGGGAAATATGCACAAGTCCTGTCAAACCATCATCAATTTCGAGAACTGCCCCAAAAGGATGAATTCTTATAACAGTACCTTCAACTGTGCTGTTTATTGGAAACTTCTCACTGACTATATCCCAAGGATAGGGTTTTGTCTGTTTCAGGCTTAGGAGTACCCTTTCGGTGTCAAGATTTATCCCTATTATCTTCGCTTTGATAGCCTCACCGACTTTTAGGATTTCGTGAGGAGATTTTCTTCTACCCCAAGTAAGCTCGTTAACTCGTACAAGACCTTCTATCCCGTTACCAAGGTCAACAAAAACTCCAAAGTCCTGGATAGATCTAACGGTACCTTCATATATTTCACCTTTTTTAAGGCTTACGAGGGCCTGCTTCCTCTCTTTTTCTCTTATTTCTTCAAGGAGTTTAATTCTCGAAACCACAACTCGCTTTATGGATTTATCAAGCTCCAAAATGTTTAACTCAAGCTCTTGGGCAACAAAATTTTCAGGTTTTTCACCCCTTTTGAGCCCAATTTGAGATTGTGGAAGGAAAGCAGTAATACCATTTACATCAACCAATAGTCCCCCTTTTATAGCTTTTGAAGCAGTACCTTTAACAAACTCTCCATTTGTAAATTTTTCTTTGAGGTTATTCCATTTTTTTATGTAATCAGCCATCTTTTTGGAAAGAATTGCGCCGCCGCCAGACCTCCCTTCTTTCATTACAAAAACATCTATTCTATCTCCAACCTGAACTACCTCATCTGGTGTTAAAATTTCTTTTAATGAGAGCCCGTGTAAAGGAATAAAAATATCCTCCTTGCCCCCTGCGCTAACAAGTACACCATTTGGCTCAATTTTAACTACTGTAACTGATATGATTTCTCCTTTTTTAAATACTTTGGGTAGGAAATTCTTATTAGAGCTTTTTGGAGACTCTTTTTTTTCACCTGGTTGCTCTTTTGCTTCTTTACGCTCTACTGTTTCTGTAATTGATTCTTTTACTTCCTCAATCTGAGGTTCTTGAATCCCCTCAATAAACCTGCGAGGTAATTTTTCAGCACTCGCTTCCTCAAGGATAGATCCTACATCATCAGAACTAACATCGTTTACAAAGCTTCTCTTCTCTTCCATCGCGCTCGCTCCTATTTTGTGTATTTTATCAAAAAAATCAAAATTTCAAAATTAATCCAAAAATTGCATTTTTACTACGCTCTTGACATGAGTGCTGCAAGAGCAAGTGAATAAAGTTTCGATTCTTCACTATCTCCACGTGAAGTAAGAACAGCTGGAGCAATAGTTCCCGTAACTAAAGCTGCAATTTCAGCGTTACCGAGTTTAGTAGTGGATTTATAAAAAGCATTTCCTGATTCGATGTTCGGGAAGATCAAAATATCAGCATCACCTGCAACAAGTGAATTGAGTTTCTTGATTTCTGCTGATTCTTTAGAAACAGCAACATCTAATGCAAGAGGTCCGTCGACGATGCATCCCTTTATCTGCTGTCTATCATTCATTTTTGAAAGAATAGCACCGTCAATTGTCGCTTGCATTTTTAAGTTAACCGTTTCAACTGCTGCAATAATAGCGACTTTAGGGTTATCGATGCCAAATTTATGAGCGATTTTAACATCATAGTTAATCATCATTTCTTTCGTTTTTAGATCTGGTTGAGGAATAACAGCAACATCTGAAACAATGAGCAATTTGTGGTAATTTGGTGATTCGATTATCGTGACATGAGAAAGTATGGCATCTGGAGGAAGTAGGCCTTCGTCCTTATCGAGCAAACCTCTCATATACGTTGCACTCTGGCAAAGCCCTTTCATTATAAAGTCAGCCTTCTTTTCTCTTACCATGCGTACTGCTTGTCTGACGGCTTCTTTCTCTTCTGGAACATCAACTACTTCAAACATAGATGTATCGATACCATTTGCTTCTGCAACACGCTTAACCTCACTTTTGTTCGCGAAAATAACTGCCTTAAGAAAGCCCTCCTTTACTCCATTTGAAACCGCTTGAAGCGTGTGCAAATCCTGCCCGTAGGCAACAGACACAATTCGCTTTTCCTGTTCAGATTTTACTGCCCCAAGAATGTCTTTTAGCTTCCTAATTTGTTCCATCTAATCCTCCTTAGTCTTATTGACTTTCAAACCTTTTATCGTTACCAGTATAGATATAAAAAGAATAAAAGGTCCTTAAGTTTTTCATTTCATCTTGACATTATACATGTAACAGCAAAATTTGCATAACAAATTGTAAGCACAAAAAAACCCTTGAATAATATCATGCTAAAAAGTAAGGGCGCAATCGCGCCCAGCCTCTTACTAATGTCTTATAAAGTTTCCTTCAGCATTTTATTGCTACTTATTGTTTCCACCTTTCTAATAATTCTTTGGACTGCTTGATTGTTGTGTCAGTAACACCTGTTCCAGAAATCATTCGTGCGATTTCATTAATTCTTTCATACTCTCCAAGCTTATTAACTTTAAGGAACGTTTCACCCCCATCAATAATTTTCTCGACAACAAAATGTTCTCCGGGAAGCGAAGCAATCTGTGGAAGATGTGTTATGCATATTACCTGCCTGTATTTTGAAATCTCAAGAAGCTTCTCTGCTACTTTTTCTCCCGTTTTGCCACCAATGCCAGCATCTACTTCATCAAACGCAAGGATTGGAATCTCGTCAATAGAGGCTATGACATATTTAATTGCTAACATAGTCCTTGAGAGCTCGCCGCCTGAAGCTATTGACGCAAGAGGCTTGCAGTCATCTCCTGGATTAGTCTTTATTAGAAATTCTGCATAATCAACCCCGTCGCTAAATAATTTTACGAGTTTCCCATCAAATTCTATCCCGTCGTTATCTTCTATTGTTTTAAATCTAACCTCAAAATCTGCATTTTCCATTGCAAGTTCTTTCAATTGCTTAATAACCAAAGAGCTAAATATGAGTGCAGTTTCCTTCCGCTTGGTAGACAAAAGCTCTACGTCACGGTTTATTTCTTTGAGTATCGTGCCTTCTTCTTCCTGAAGCTCGTCAATTTGTTCTTTCAATGAGTTAAAACTCTTCACTTTATCCTTTAACTCAGAAAGATAAATTATTAGCTCATCAACTTTTTTCTTATATTTAAGTTTAATCTTTGAAATAACGCTTAATCGCTCTTCAATTATGTTTAGTCTATCTGGCTCCCAAACTAAACTGCCAGAAAAAGATGACAAGTCCCGAGCGATTTCCTTAAGTTCAATCTGCATATTTTCAGCCTGAGTCGTTAAAGGAACCAATCTTTCAGCTATTTGAGAACCTCTACTTAAAAACCCAATTAGCGTTGACATCTGTTTCAGTAGCGAATAATCTTCGGAAAGTGAAATCAAATTTTCAGCATTATTGACTATTTCAACGACTTCCTTCAAATTTGACAATATTTTTTCTTCTTCTCGCAATTCTTCCTCTTCATTCTTGCGTAAATTAGTCTCCTCAAGCTCTGCAATTTCAAAATTGATAAAATCACGTTCTTCAATATATTTTCTATCGAATTCTTCAAGTCCTCTTTTTATTTTTTTGATTTCTTTGTAGCGTGCAATCTCTGAGATTACTTTAACTTTAAGCTCTGAGGTCTCTTTCCCTCCAAAAGCATCTATAAACATTAGGTGTGTATCTGGATTCAACAAAGACTGGATTTCATGTTGACCATGCATGTCAACAAGTGTCCTGCCAATTTCTGATAACTCCTTAACGGATGTTATGTGCCCATTAACGACACTTTTTCCCCTACTTTTAGCAATCGTTCTTGAGATAACAACAATATCTTCTCCATCATAAAGAGAAAATTTTTCAAGTGTTTCGAGAGCCTTTTTGGAGTCATTTAGAGTAAAACTTGCTTCAACAGTTGCTGATTCCTGCCCATTGCGTATGAGATCGCTGTTTGCATTAGTGCCACACACGATTCCTAATGAGTTCATAATGATTGTTTTGCCCGCACCAGTCTCTCCTGAAATAATGACAAGATTATTGCTAAAGTTAAGTTCCGTCTTTTTAGCAATTGCAAGATTTGATATATACAGTCCTAAGAGCAACTTTAGTCACCCCACCCGAATTTTTTGTTCAGCACTTCAAAAAAATTTTTGCTTTTAAGATGAATAATGTTAAGATCAGCATCATTTTTAGAAATCATAATACGATCGAATCTACTGAGGCGCAACAAATTTTCACCGTCACGCTGGAAAGTAAAATTGCCTTCCGATAATATTTTAATAACAAGCTTGTCTTGATGAGAGAAAACGACTGGTCGAGCAGAAAGCTTATGTGGAGCAGCAAATACAAGAGAAAAGACTTGAGATTGTGGAGTGATTATTGGGCCCCCAAGGGATAGAGAATAAGCAGTGGAGCCGGTGGGGGTTGAAACTACTACACCATCTGCCCTGAATTTACCAATCTCAAAACCATTTGCAATTATCTCTATTTGGATTATATTATCAGATAATTCTCTCATTAAAACGAAATCATTTACAGCAATAAAGCTCTCTTCAACATTCTCGCCTGAAATTTCCGACCTTAGTGTCATTCTTCTCTCTACAATGTATTTCCCTGCAATAAAATCATCCACAGCCGAAAATATATCAACTCCTTCTACGTCTGTTAAAAAGCCAAGATTGCCAAGATTGACACCAAAAACAGATGCACCAATCTTTATAGCAAGGCGAGAAGCTTTTAAAAAAGTGCCGTCTCCACCAAGACTAATTACGGTAATACCGTCACTTTTAGTCAACTGTTCAAGCTCTTCTTTAGAAAGAACCCCTATACCCTTCTTTTTGAGATATGAGCATAACTCCTTCGCAACTTCTTCAATTAAGGCACCGTCAGCAAAAAAAATCCCCATTTTCATCATTTGGATAGCTCCCATGCTTCACTAATTATTTTATCAATTAAAGATAAATTTACAAGCTCGCCATTTTTTTTAATTCGGAAAAAGAACTCTATATTTCCTTTCCTTCCCTTGATGGGAGAGTAAGTTGCGTCGACTACAGAGAAACCTAATTTGGGAATAATTTCAATGAGTGAATTCAGAATAATTTTATGAAAATTCTTATCTTTTATTATGCCTTTCCTGTTGAATTTTCTTTCTCCCTCGAACTGAGGTTTGACAAGTGAAATAATCTCACCGTCATCTCTAAGCAAATCACGCAAAGACGGGAGAATTTTTGTTATAGAGATGAACGAAACATCCATTACTATAAGATCGATCTTTTCTGGAATTAAATCTTGAGAAAGATATCTTGCATTTACTTTTTCTAAAATAACTACCCTTGGATTGGTCCTCAGGGTGTAATCAAGCTGTCCGTACCCAACATCCAAAGCATATACTTTCGTCGCATTCCTTTTTAATAGGCAATCCGTGAAGCCTCCCGTAGATGCACCAACATCTAAAGCAACTGAGCCACTTGCATCAAATTTAAAATAATCAAGTGCAAAACTAAGTTTTACTCCGCCACGGCTAACGAACGCCTTTGGTCCAATTATTTCAATCGAGTCAGTGTCCTTAACGAGAGTGCTTGCGCGAGAAACAGTCTCCTTATTCAAAAGTACTTTCCCTTCAATGATAAATTTTTTTGCCAATGTTCTGCTTTCAAGCAAACTTCGCTCGACAATAGCTTCGTCAATCCTTTTTTCCACGTATAAAACTCTCACCAATGGTTACAATATTTTCTATACTAAGACCATATTTATCAAGGAGAAAATTCCTTTTACCCTGTTCGGGGTAAAAGTCCCCTATTCCTAAGTTAATTACATTAATATTTTTTTTATAGAGAGCATAGGCAATCTCTCTGCCGAAGCTTCCTTTCACAATATTATCTTCGATTGTGATGACTTTCTTGGAAGTTTGAGCGGCACTTAGAATTAGTTCCATATCGATTGGCTTGATGAAACGTGCATTTATAAGTCCGACTGAAAACCCCCTGCTTTCGATTATTTCTTTTGCCTTAAGTGTTCTTTCGAACATTGCCCCAACTGAAACAAGCAGCAAATCATTTCCATGAGACCAAAGTTCCCCTTTGCCAACCTCATATTGTGAACGAGAATCAAAAGAAGGTTCAGCGCTTGCTTTTGGGTATCTAATAATAAAAGGATGATTTGTTTGGAGTGCCAGATGGAGAAGGCGTTTAAGTTCCTCCCCATCCTTTGGTGCTGAAACAACGAAAGAAGGAATAATTTGAGTAAACGAGGTATCGAATATACCCTGGTGAGTAGGGCCATCATCTGAAACAACTCCACTCCTATCAAGAGCAAAAACAACTGGAAGATTAAGGATACCGACATCATGAATCAATTGATCATACGCTCTTTGAAGAAACGTAGAGTAAATAGCAACAACAGGTTTAAAGCCGTTCTGTGCTAAGGCAGCTGCGGTTGAAACAGCACACTGTTCGGCTATTCCGACGTCAATGAAGCGTTCAGGAAAAGCTTTTTTGAATAGATCTGTTCGAGTTCCATCAGGCATAGCCGCCGTGATAGTTACAACCTTCGGGTCTTGTGTCCCTTCTTCGACAAGTGCTTCGCCAAAGTAATCAGAGAAACTCTTTGCTCCTTTTTTACCGTTAAATATACCTGTTTCAACGTCAAAAGGGGATGAGCTGTGAAACTTTGTAGGGTTGTCCTCTGAGCTTTGGTAACCTTTGCCTTTTTTTGTAACAACATGAACTACCGTTGGTTGATAAATATTCTTTGTTCTTTCAAATGTATCAATGAGTTCTTTGATGTTGTGTCCATCAATAGGGCCAATATACGTGAAGCCAAACTCTTCAAAGAGGACATTCTGCAGAAATAAATCTTTGATTGCAAGTTTTATTCTTCGGCCTATTTTTGTTCCTGGTGTTTTCCTTCTAAGGTTTTGATAAAACCTGGAAGAGCGAATACGAGAAAGATAACGAGAGATAGCACCAACATTATGTGCTATTGACATTTCATTATCATTCAAGATAATTAGAACCTTCTTGCCAAAAGCGCCAAGATTGTTGAGTCCCTCGTAAGCCTCGCCACCTGTTAGAGCTCCATCGCCTATTACTGCGACTACCTCATAATTTTCTTTTTTAAGTTCTTTCGCTTTAATGAAGCCAAAAGCAATAGGGAGAGCCGTTGAAGCATGCCCTGCAATAAAACTATCGTAAGGGCTCTCATTTGGATCAGTGTATCCGCTTATTCCACCATACTGCCTTAATGAGTAAAAAGAATCCTTTCTTCCAGTGATTATCTTATGCGTGTATGCCTGGTGGCCAACATCAAAAATCAGCTTATCCTTCCTGAAATCAAATACGCTGTGAAGGGCAAGAGTAAGTTCAACAGTTCCAAGGTTAGAGGCAAGATGCCCCCCGTTCATTGAAACAGTTTCAATAATTAAATCCCTTATTTCCCCTGAAAGTACATTGAGTTCTTCAATCGAAAGCAACCTAAGATCACCTGGACTGTTTATCCTATCTAAAAATTTTGGTTTTACCATTTTTTCCTTTAATTTTCTCAGTTTTTTTAATCTCTTGTAATCTGCGATCCCTCTCAGCAGATTCCTTTTTTGTAATTTTAACTCTCTAAAGTTTATTTTTTTTTGCAATCGTGCCTTTGTAGTCACTTCATCCTGCCAAGCGTGAATTCTGCAAGCTCAATTATCGTTGTATATTTGTTATTATAAGGTTTCAAAAAATCAACAGCTTTTAAGATGAGTTCTTGCGCAATATTTTTAGACTTCTCCACTCCGAAAAGGGCTACAAAAGTTGCCTTTTTGTTCTTCTTATCCTGTTGTGTTTCTTTCCCAAGGATTTCTGGAGAAGACGTCTCGTCGAGGACATCGTCAATAATCTGATAGCTTATACCGAGATTTTCCCCGAACCTTGAGAGAGCAAGTTTCTCACTTTCGTTAACTCCTGCGAGTATTCCCCCTGTCCTGATTGCAAGAGAAATAAGGGAAGCAGTTTTCAGTCGGTCGATATAAGTGATAGTTTCTTCGTTGATTTCTTCATCGACACTGGAAATCATGTCCATTACCTGACCTCCCACGAGTCCCTTAACTCCGGAGGACAAAGCAAAATTATTTACTACTTCAAGCAATAATTTTTCATCAAACAAATTTCTGTGAATTGGGTTTGACGCCATCTCGAAAGAATAAGAAAGCAAGGCATCCCCTGCAAGGAGAGCCATATCGCTTCCATAAACCTTATGGCAACTTGATTTGCCTCTTCTCTCATCACTGTTATCCATTATTGGTAGATCATCATGTATCAAGGAGTAAGTATGTATCATCTCAATCGCACAGGCAAAAGGAAGTATGTCTGCTTCGTTCTTACCGCTTGCAGAATATGTAGTAATTGCAAGAATAGGCCTAATTCTTTTGCCTCCTAAAAGCAAACTGTAAGCCATAGCTGCATAGAGAATTGAGTGCTCTTTTAAAGGAATGAGCGAAGACTCAAGCGCAGAATCAATAACTTTCTTCTTCTCCTCAAGATATTTAGTTATATCCATTTGATCACCTCAAAAACTTTCAAAATCAACAAAATCATTATGAGCTTCTTTAAATGAATAATCAATCTTCTCTACTGCTGAGTAAGAATTCCCTCTTGAAAGTACTTCAAGAAGCTTATCCAGGTTTTTCTTTTCGCCTTCAGCAACAACCTCAACGCTTCCATCAGGCATATTTTCTATATATCCAGAAACTTCTAACGCCAAAGCGTTCTTTCTTACGAAATAGCGAAATCCTACACCTTGTACGATCCCAAAAACTTTAGCTTCAAGCCTCACTTTTTGATTTGCCATCTCTAAGTAAATTCCTCAGTATTCCGTTAACAAAAACAGAAGACTCAACATCTCCGTAACGCTTTGCAAGTTCAACCGTTTCGTAAACTACAAGTCCGTCATCTACCTCTTTGACGTTTTCAATTTCGTATAAAGCGATTCTTAATAGCTCTTTATCAATAACACTTATTCTCTCTATGCTCCAATTTTCTAATCTACTTACTATTTGGGAGTCGATTTCATTGAGTTTTTCAATGGTGCCGTTAACTAGTTTTAAAGCATAATCAACGACAACAGGTGCCTCGTACTGAAAATATAAAAGAGCATCTGGAAGTTTATTTTTACCAATATCAATTGCAAATAAAAGCTTGAAGGCTATTTCTCTTCCCTTTGATTTAACCTTCATCTTTTATGTCTTCGATAATAACGTTAACATCAACAACCTTAAAAGGAGTTATATTCTCGACCTGCAATTTAACCTGTTTTTGAATATCTTCACCAATTTGCTTAAGGTTAGTACCGTATCTCGCAATAACAAAAACTGTAACTTTTAAAGAATTATTCTCAACAGAAAACTCAACTCCATGCGGACTCTCTTTGTCGTTTTTTAAGTGAGGAATGTACTCTTTCATTCCTTTCCAAACGTCAATAACCCCTTCAACTGTAACAACTGCGTTGAGTATTATTGACTCAATCGCTTCGTCAGAAATAACAATTTTACTCATTTATTCACCCTCTCCAGGTATTCGCCTGTTCTCGTATCAATTCTAATAATATCGCCCTCGTTAACAAAAAGCGGAACACCTACTTTGTATCCGGTCTCAAGAACAGCAGGTTTCAAACTACTTGTAGCAGTATCACCCCTGACTCCTTGTTCCGTGGATACTACTGCCAATTCTACAAATGTTGGCAGTTCAACAGAAACAGGTTTATTCTTAAAAAACACAACTTGTATTTCAAGATTCTCTTTAAGAAAATTGCCAGCATCTCCGGCATCTTCTATGGATAAATAAAATTGTTCATAAGTTTCAAGCTCCATGAAAACAAAATTGTCTCCTTCTCTATAAAGGTACTGCATATTTTTTCTGTCAAGAAAAGCTTTCTTAAATTTCTCTTCTGGCCGAAAAGTTTTCTCAGTTATATTGCCTGAGTTGAGATTCTTCATCTTCACACGCACAAACGGAGAGCCCTTGCCAGGCTTTACATGCTGGTAAGAAATAACAGCGTAAAGGTCGTTATCAATTTCAAAAGTCACTCCGGTTCTCAAATCATTTGCGGAAATCATAAATCCTCCTTAAAAATTAATCTCACTAATAATGATACCAAAAACTAAAAATTCGTCAACTGCCTTTACAGAGGTCTCTCACAAACCTTATTGGTAGCTTAAATAAATCAGCTCTATTTTGGAATTTTTTCTTTTTATGATATACTTAAAAAGGAGGTGGATATGATGTCATTAGTATATTTAATACCCATAAGTTTAATTTTAATCATTATCTTTGCGCTGAGTATCAGAATCGTGCAGCAGTGGCAAAGAGGTGTTGTCTTTTTCCTTGGAAGGTACAAGAGGGAACTTAAGCCCGGGTTCAACTTAATAATACCTATTTTTGAATATGTTCGGTATGTAGATGTGCGTACTCGCACAATGGATGTTACCCCACAAGAAGTTATGACCAAAGATTCTGTTCCAGTTAAAATTGATGCGGTGGTTTACTACAGGGTGTTTGACGCGATGAAATCGATTATAGCCGTTGAGAATTTTGCTTCAGCATCTACCCTTATGGCACAGTCTAAGTTAAGAGATGTCGTGGGGAAATACGACCTTGACACTCTTCTTGCAAGTAAGGATAAAATAGGAAAAGAAATCCTTGAAGCCTTGCAGGGGCCAACAGATAATTGGGGAATAACCATTGTAAGTGTTGAGATTAAGAATATTGAGCTGCCTGATAATATGAAGCGTGCAATGGCAAAAGAAGCTGAAGCAACAAGGGAGAAGAGGGCTCGTCAAATCAAAGCATCTGCAGAAGAAGATGCGAGTTTAGCTTTTCTAAAAGCGGCCAAAAATATGTCAGAAGCACCTGGAGCAATTCTTTTAAGGCAACTTCAAACATGGCAGGAGATTGGTGCAGAACAAAACAGCCTGATTATCCTTGTCCCAACTGAATTTGCAAACGCAATCGGGAGACTTCAGTCTAAAAAAGAAGAAAAATAATCTACTGAGAAAGAGTATAGATTACAGAAGATTAAATTCACACACTTTTCCAGTGGATTTATTTGCACTCTTTTCGGCAAATGTGCCTGCATTCTTTCTCAGCGGGTTACAAAGGATTAAAGGAGTATCATATATATTGTAACTTATTCATAAAATCCTGCTTTTATCTCGCATGTAAAGAAGAGAGGGTTCTTGTAGGAGGTGTCCTAAAAAATAAAGAGTTAAATGCGTAAAAAGCCTTGCTTTGTAAATTTTTTAAAAAATTCATAATTTTTTCATAATCTCAACTATAATTATATTAAGTGAAACTATGAAAAAAGTACTTATTGTAGATGATGAAGAAAACATTAGAGAACTAGTTGATATCTACCTGAAAAAAGCTGGCTATTTGACTATTCAAGCACGCGATGGTAGAGAGGCTATAGAAAAGTTTCAATCCGAAAAGCCCCATTTAATAATACTCGATCTTATGATTCCGTATATAAATGGAGAAAATGTTGCTCAAACAATAAGAAAGAAATCAAACGTCCCGATTATAATGCTTACTGCAAAAGCTGAAGAAAATAACAGAATAACTGGCCTCGAAATAGGCGCGGATGATTATGTGTTAAAGCCTTTTAGCCCTAGAGAGCTTGTGGTAAGAGTCAAAAACATTTTAAGAAGAAGCTATCCGGAGGAAGGGGTTATTAAATTCAACGACCTTGAAATTTACCCTAAGGAAATGACAGTTTTTAAAGAAGGAAAAGACATGATGTTAACGGCTAAAGAGTTCAGAGTTTTATTTGCTCTTATCAAAAAACCTGGCACGATTTTTTCACGAGAAGACATTATGAATGAAATATACAGTGAGTACGACGATGTTGTTTTTGACAGAACTGTCGACGCATACATAAAAAACATTCGCAAAAAATTGGACGACGACCCAAAGTCGCCTAAGTATATTGAATCCGTTTATGGAGCAGGATACAGGTTCAAAAAATGACATTTAAGACAAAACTAATTATTAGCTATATTTTTGTAGTACTAATTGCTACTGTTTTTCCGCTTATCGTAACAAGCATAATTGTTAGGGATAAGTTTGTTCAGATTGTAATAGGAGGAGGACCTGGCCCTGGTTTTTCAGTTTTGATACCAGAAAAAGGACTAAAGTTCCTTCAAACCGTCCGCAACACTCTTATGATTTCTGGGCTTATTTCAATGGCAATTGGCGTAGTTACCGCTTTGTTCAACTCAAAAGTGATAACAAAACCATTAAAGGAAATGAGAAATTTTGCAAGAAAGATTTCTAACGGGGATTATTCAGCAAGAGTTGGTGTAAAAACACAAGATGAAATTGGAGAGCTTGCAGATTCACTAAACTACATGGCAGATAGATTAGACGACATAGAGAACATGAGGAAGACGCTTGTACAAAATGTTTCGCATGATCTTAGAACACCTCTTTCAAGCATAAAAGGACACCTGGAGCTCATTTCAGATAGCGATTTCGATGAAAAAGAAAAAGAGCATTCGCTTTCCGTCATTCACAAAGAAGTTGAGCGAATGGAAAAAATGGTCAACGAACTAGCACACCTTTCTACGATTGATAGCAAAAAATACGAACTCGAAATGAAAAAAATCGATATAAACACTGTTGTACAAGAAACACTTGAGCTTTTGAAAGTTGAAATAGAGAAAAAAGGGCTTGGATTAAAAGAAGCTTTAGGCAAAACACCAATCTACATAAACGGAGACCCTGGAAAAATCAAGGAAATATTAATGAACCTTATCAATAACTCAATAAAATTCACTCAAGAAGGGTCCATTGGCGTTGCTGCCACCTCAACAAAAACATGTGCAGTTATTTCAATTGAGGACTCAGGAATTGGAGTTGATGAAAAGGATCTTCCGCATATCTTTGATAGATTTTACAGAGGCGAAAAATCGAGATCTTCAAATTTAGGCGGACTTGGCATAGGACTAACAATAGTTAAGGAACTCGTTTATGCTCAAAATGGCAGGATTCAGATTGAAAGCCCCGGACGAAATGGGACCAAAGTTACAATAACATTCCCGCTCAGCGCCTAAAGACACTTTTCAAAATTCTCAACGTAAGTAATCATCTCTTGAGCATAGGATTTCAAAAGAGAAGAATCTTCTTCGTTTATCCTATTTAAACTGTACTTAATTTTATTAAACATGTTTGTGAGGAATTGGAAAAATAATTGGCTCAATCTCGGGAGCCTTTTTATCTAAAGAAGTTATGCTTCCAAAGCATGCCCTAAGTACCATGCTTCTTCCACAATCAACTATTAGTATCAATTTTGCGATTCACTCTAAAATATACTTACCAACTTACGGGAACTATCTATTTATCGTAACAATGGTAAGCGTTATTGTTTTTGAAGTAATCGGAGCGCCACTTCTTAAATTCTCCCTGGTGAAACTCAAACAAAGAGTATAAGTATGGATGCAATTACCGCAAGTATTCCACCGAAGTAGAAAGGAGTTTTAGGTGCAATATATTGATACAAGATTCCTGCAATAAATGATGCAGGGAAAGCCGTAATACTAACACCAAAGTTATAAATTCCGTATGCAGTTCCTCTTGAATCATCGTCTTCAACAAGATCAGCGACAAAAGCTTTTTGTGCCCCTTCAGTAAACGCATAATAAATCGCGTATATTATAAAGAAAATCCAAAGAAATGAGGAAATTTTTGTCAGAGCAAAACCAAGATATGAAAGTCCATACACTGTATAGCCAATGATAATTGTCTTCTTCCTTCCGATCTTATCAGAAAGTGCCCCAAGTGGTGCAGAAAGAAGTCCATAAATAGTGGAGTGAAGAGCCCATAGAGCAAGGATAGTCGTGGCCAAAAGCCCTAGATTTTCTGCATACATTGTTATAAAAGCATCGGAACTATTACCAAGCGTAAAAATAGTAACAACGGCAATAAAAAAATAGAAACGTTTGCCAAGGTCGAATTTAGATGAACTTTTAGCCTTCTTTATTGTTTCTTTAAATTCATGCTCACGAACAAAAAGCATCAAAATTAGTGCAATAAAAGCAGGTATCAAGGCATATTTAAAAACTGCCTGGTAATTTGTCTTGCCAAGTTTATTAAGCACCCATATACCAAGCAGAGGGCCAACTGCAGCACCAAAGAGTATCAAGTGCTCTATGAAAACCAAAATACAGCCCTCTATTCGTTTCGTTTGTATAAGATGAAATCAGTGCATCTCTTGGTGCAGTCCTTATTCCCTTGCCTATTCTTTCAGTTACCCGGATAATTAGGATACCAAAAGGTGTTACCGTAAAAGGCAAAAAGATTTTTGTAAACGTTGACTCTGCGTATCCAAAGAAAGCAAGCCATTTTCTGTTTTTAAATTTATCTGAAAAATATCCAGAAACAATCTTTAAAGTCGAAGATGTTGTTTCTGCAAGCCCTTCAATAACTCCGATAAATGCTCCACCAGCCCCAATTGACTCAAGGAAATGCGGCAAAACCTTCGTTATCATTTCAGATGAAACATCTGTGAAGAAACTTACCAATCCGAGCAAAACGACATTTAGATTAATTTTTCTTTTCGTCAAAGCCTCCTATATACTTATACCCTTTAAAGGCTTTTGCAAATTCTCTGAATTCAGGTGAAGCAAGTGTATCGATGAACAAACGCACACTTTTCTTTTGCAGCTCGCTTTTTAAAATCAACAAATCGTACTCTTCGTCTTTAACGCTCACGAAGTCCAAATCAAACATATCTGCAACATATCTTATACCCATGCCACAATCAGCACCCCCAAACTTAACTGCGTTGGCAATTCCAAGATGGGTATACTCTTCATACTCATACCCTGCAATATCCGATGCAGGTATTTTATTGCGTTTAAGTAAATAGTCAAACAATACTCTTGTACCAGACCCCTGTTGTCTGTTAACAAATTTAATTCCATTTCGTATAAGATCAGAAATGGACAAGATGTTTTTAGGATTACCTCTCTTTAAAATCAAACCCTGGTCTCTTAGACTAAATTTAACAACAATAATATCTTTCGAAACGTACTTTTCTAAAAAAGGCTTATTGTAAGTGCCTGTCATGTCATCAAAGAGGTGCACAGATGAAATAGAGCACTCCCCTCTTTCTAAGGCAAGAAGCCCTCCAAAACTTCCAGTATTGATAACTCCAATCCTAAAATTAGTATTCCTTTTCGCAATGTAATCGACAAGCGCATCAAGCAGCGGGTCATTACTTCCGATAAAGAGCAGTTGGTTTTCAATATTTTGTTTGGACTCCAATAAATTTACTTTCACTTTAGACCCACTTTCGATACCTTCAACATGATTAGGAATAACAAAAATACCATCGGCATTGGTTACGCTTGTTAGTACTCCTGCGCCCTTCTTAAGTGGCACTGCAACTAATTTGCCACCGACATCGCCCAATCTCACCCTTATGTATTCCTCAACTCCAATCGAAGATGGAATAGGACGAAGAACAAAAGCCTCAACTTCCTCATTTGACCCTTTATCGTCAGTTAAGGTTCTAATTGCTTCCTCTAAAAATATTCTGGTATCCAGGTAGCAGGATACTGGAAATCCAGGCATTCCAATGAGAGGCTTATTATGAGAAACAGCGAGAACAAATGGCTTGCCTGGTTGAATAGAAAGTCCATGTATTAAAACTTCACCGACTATTGCAAAAATTTTTGAAACAAGGTCTTTATTTCCCTTAGCCGAGCCTCCAACAACAACAATAAAATCGGCATTACTTACATTTGATAAAATAGCTTTTGAAATTAACTCTTCATTATTAGGAAGAATTTCCGTAATGTAAGCCGCTCCTCCTGCCCCCTCTACAATATTTTTAATCATATAGGAGTTGGTATCAACGATATCGGGAACTGCAAGCTTCTCAAAGGGGGCTTTTATTTCCTCTCCCGTGGGAATAATACAAACTACTGGCCTTCGTTTTACAAAAACACTTTTAACTCCACTTGCTATCATTACGGCTATATGCTCTGCCCGAATCTTTTGGTTTGGATGAATTAAAATATCGCCAACCGAAAAATCGTCACCTATCATTCGTACATTCTTGTATGCTGAAACTGGAAATGGTACTTTTATTCCTTTGTAATCCGCGCTCTTCTTCAGCGGATTTATTGACTTCATTGATAACTCTACATCCTCTATCATGACAACGCCGTCAAAACCTTTAGGAATTGGGTCTCCTGTATTAACGGGAATAGCATCATTTGACAAAAATAATTCCTTAGGGTTTTTGATGTTCGCATCGGCTGTTTTGGAAGAGTGAATTGCAAATCCATCAACCGCAGAGGCATTGTAAGCTGGGGAACAAAGTTTTGCAACAACAGGGTCAGCAACAACTCTCCCAAGAGATTCAAAGGTTGAAACTTCTTCGTTGCTCAGAGGATACGCTTTTACTGCTTCTTTAACAACTTTATTCCAAATTTCGAGAGCTTCGTCTAAAGTACGTTTTTTGAGGAAAATTTCTCTTTCTACCATATCTCAAATTTCACCTTTTCTCCTTTATACAACCCTTCTTTGTTTTGAGGAATAACGAAAAACCCATTTCCTTTTTGCAAAGTGGTTACAAAAGCTGACTCAGAAAAAATTGGTTGAATAATATTTCTATCGCTATCCACTGACAAGAATCCAATAACAATTTCGCTTCGTCCTTTCTTAGACGGGACGTTTTCTGTAAGTTCTCCAATTACAGAGATCCTATCAGAAACTAAAGACAACTTTTTCATTATCAGATCTTTAACAATGATAAGGTATATCAAAGTAGCAGCTAACGGATTACCAGATAATCCTGCAATGAGTTTGCCTTGCACCACTCCAAAGACAGAAGGCTTTCCCGGGGAAACATTGAGGCCGTGAATCAATACGCCAGGTGAACCCATTTTATTGATCACTGACACAGTAAAATCAAAATTGCCTTTGCTCGTTCCTCCGCTCATAACAACTACGTTATTTTCTGATAATGCCCGCTTCAAGTTTAATTCCAAAATATCTGGGTCATCTTTCAAAATGCCATAGTCTGTTGGGGTGAACCCGTCTTTAAGCATTTGGCTCATTAGAGAAATTCTGTTGTAATCGTATATTTTACCTATGGGCAATGGGTACTGGTCTGATAGTTCATCGCCAGTTGAGAACAATCCAATCTTTACAGGCTTAAAGACCTTAATAAGCTTAATTCCTGCACTTTTTAGTACTCCTATAGAGCGTGGAGTGATTCTTTCACCTTTTTTCAAAACCAATTCACCATATTTAACGTCAACCCCAGTTCGCAAAACATTTTTATTCGGCGCAACGTCTTTCATCACAAAAAGCGAATTGTTTAAAGAATCCGTATATTCAATCATGACGACGCAATCTGCGCCTTCTGGCAGATAGCCGCCGGTTGGTACAAATACTGCAGTCCCCTTTTCTAATAGTACATCTGGTTTCGTACCTATTTTTACTTCTTTGAGCACTGAAAGCATTGCAGGGTTAGAAGCATTTGCACCTTTGATGTCTGAGGATCTCACGGCAAAACCATCAACAAGAGATTTGTCGAAAGGTGGGATATCAAGTATTGAGGAAATGTCCTCTGCTAAAAAATATCCTGAGGAATAATTGACGGGAATACTTTTAAAAAGGGGTTCAATTGAAAAGGAATCCAAAAGTTTATCTTGAACTTCGCCAACTTGAACTACCTTGAGGAATTTTTTGCCCACGATAATAAATCCTCAATTACGTTTTCAATTTTTTGGTTAATTGAAAGGTCTGCCTTTGAAAAAATTGGAGCGTTTGGATCTGCATTAAAAGCAATTATATGCTTTGCATGAACTGCATCAATGTGCTGGATAGCACCAGAGATTCCAAAAGCAATGTACAGTTCTGGATTAATAGATAGCCCGGTGTCACCCACTATCCGATTAGCATCGATCAGTCCTCTATCGCCAACAGGCCGTGTGCAGCAAATTTCAGCACCAATAGATGATGCAAATTCTTTTATCTTGGGGATCAACGATTCTTTGACTCCCCTTCCAACACCCACAACAACTTTAGATTCAATAAGTGGATTATTTTCCAGGCATTCGCTTGAAATACAATCGAGTGAATGAGTTTTAGTCACCTGAATGACTTCGCAAATTCCTTTGGAATCCGCACTCTTTTTCAGCGGACTTATTTTTGATTTTGTTTCTTTGTAATTGTTGCCCTTTTTCAAACGATTATAAGGAAAGCATTTCTTGTCGTCCTTTAAAATTAGAAGCGCTGGCTTTTTTTGAGAGAAAACTTCTGCAACAAAATTTTCCCAGCCGTAAACAAGTCCAATAATTTTACCATCCTCAAACTTGATTTCTTTGCTGTGAGCAATAAGCCCGAGAGCATTCTTACCTGCAAAATAGGATGCAGTTTCTTTTACAACTGTTTCATCTGAAAAGATTATCGCGTCAAAATCCATAATCCCTGGTATATTCGAGATGAAATCTGTTCCAATGAGAGGGTCGTTTATAGCCAGGGAAGGAATAAAATCTGCACTACCTTCTTCACTTGAAAAGCTTGCAGAAAACACTTCGGGGAACATTCCACGAAGCTTGGAAATGATACCGTTATCTTCTTTAAAAATTCCCAATATCTTCATATCGCAACACCTGAGTTCTTAATAAAATCGTTAAAGGCATCAAGCCAATTTTCTCTGATAGACTCTCTTTGTTTATTGGCTTCAATGTTAAAAACCCTCTTTACAAACGTTTTAGAAAACTTTGAACCAGAAAAATCTTCTGGCAATTTTAGATTCTTTGTGTCAAGAGTTTCGACTTCTTTTTCTTTAGAATGCAAGATTGAGTACAAATTTGGCGAAACACCCGTGTTGGTCGAGGCATCGAAAGTCAAAAGTGTCGGAGACTTTACTGTGAATGTCTCTATGGTTTTTTGAGAAGCGATTTTTTTAATAGTAAGCAAGGACGGCTCCTGAACGGTCAACTCTTTAACAGAAGTTAAAAATGGAATACTCAATAATGATGCAAGTTCGCCTCCAAGCTGCCCGGTCAAGCCATCTGGGGAGTAATTCCCTGCGAGGATAAGATTATAATCGCCTTGAAATGTTTTAATGGCCTTCGCTAGTATAAAGGCTGTTGCATAAACATCTGAACCTGCAAACGCCAAATCACTTAAATGGATTACTCTGTCAACTTCATAATTGAAGAGTTTTTGAAGGATTTCTCTCTCTTTTTGAGGTGCCATCGAAATAACAGTAATGCTTACGTTTTGATTACTCCTTTTTATTTTGATTGCCTCTCGCAGGGCAATGATGTCTAATGGGTTAAAGAGAGATTCTCCAATGCGTTTTATCCGAAGTGATTCCGAATCAAAAACAATCTTCTCTGGAACAACCTTCACTAAAACAACGATTTTCAAAGCTTACCTCCTAATTTTTCACCATGCTTTAGTCGATACCCGTTGATGAAATCTTGTGCTGACATCTTACGTTTCCCCTCAGGAATTATTTCAGTAATCTTTAAAGAGCCTTTGCCGCACTGAACAGAAAATCCGCTCTTTTCAACTGAACAGACAATTCCAGGTGAACACCCAAATTCTCTTTCATCAATTACTGCACTTACTATTTTAAGAATACGGCCTTTTAGTAAAGTATACGCAAGGGGTTTTGGATTTAATGCCCTGATCGTATTGTAAATAGTATAATTATCCTTTTCCCAATTGATGATTTCGTCAGTTTTATATATCTTTTTGGCATAATTAGAAATTCCTTTCTGCGAATTTCCTTTACAATTTTCATTTTCAATAAGTTCCAGAGCCTTTTTAAGGAGCGGAACGCCAATCCTATATATTTTCTGCTCGACATCACCTTTAGTATCACTGGTCAATATTTTAAAAGGCTCCTGTAGAATAATATCGCCGCTGTCAAGAACTTCGCTAATTTTCATTATAGTCACGGCGGACTCAACAAATCCATCTATTATCTGTCTTTCTATTGGGGAAGCCCCTCTATAAAGGGGTAACTTTGAGGGATGCAAATTGATTGAGCACCTAACAATCTCAAGAATCTTTTTAGGTATCATTTTCCCATAAGAAACTACCACGAAGGCATCTGGAGCAAGCGAGCGAATAAAACTCTCTTCCTTTTCGGTAAATTTCAGACATTCAAGTACTCGAATGGAATTAGCAATTGCGTATTGTTTGACAGGATTTGCAGATGCTTTGTTTCCTCTCCCGCGAATTTTATCAGGAGTCGTAACGACTAGAGTAACGCCACCCTTTAAAGACTCAAGAAAAGGCAGAGAAAAATAGGAAGACCCAAAAAAAACTATTCTTATCATTTGACCAACTTATCAATTAACTCTTCTGGAACTTCATATCCCTCTTCAACGGACAGCACCTCAAGTTCGTTTATGTAATCAGTAAAGATGATGCCATTAAGATGGTCGATTTCATGCTGGAAAACTCTCGCCTTAATCCCCAATAATTCTGTTTCAAAACGACGTCCTTTTAAGTCAATGCCTTTAACTAATATTTTTTCAGCACGTTCGATAGGAGCATAGATACCTGGTACAGAGAGACAACCCTCTTCACCTAACTCCTGCCCACTTCTTTCAATGATTTCTGGGTTGATTATCGCTCCAGAGTCATCCTCAAGCTTGTAAATAAATATCGCAATAGGTACCCCAACCTGTATTGCTGCAAGCCCAATACCTTTAGGGGTGGTCTGCTCCATTGTATCAAACATATCCTTAACGATTTGAAGAGTTTCTTTGTCAATATTCCTGACTTTCTTAGACTTTTTTCTTAGCACAGGATTTCCATACGTATAAATTTTCATATTTTTTACTCCTTAGTGACCTTTATTTCTCTTAATGGATTTACGCTCCCTTCTCTTAGAAGTTTTGGTTTGCTTCCAGTACAATCAACTACCGTTGAGGACAAGCCGCTCATTTGTATATTATAATCGCAAAGACGGCGATTGCAAAGGAGTAAATCAAAATCTACGAAAAAGACTTTATCTCCAAAAAATCTATTAACTTCTTCCTTTGTAAGCATTGGCTGCTCGCCCGAAATGTTTGCGCTTGTATTCAAAAGAGGAATACCAATGTAGGCAAGGAATTCATTGAGCGGCCTTGAATTGGCAATTCGTACTCCGATGGTATCACCAATGGTGTTGGGGGAGGTAAATAATTTGTGGCTTGAGTAAAAAATAAGAGTCAATCCGCCCGGAAAATGTTTTTTCATAAGGTCATAAGCGTAATAAGGGATAGCACGTGCGTACTCAAATATTTGTGCTATTGAGTAGGCAAGCATGTATAATGGCTTATCAAACGATCTCTTTTTCAATTTAAAAAGATTGCTAACAGCAATGCTATCTCTTCCGTCAACCCCAATTCCCATTACCGTGTCAGTCTTAAAAGCAATTATGCCATGCAAATCAAGGTTTTTTTTTGCTTCTTTGAAAAAATCTATTTTTTCCATCCTGCAACAAACCTTTTTTTGTCCGCAAGGTCTGGAATAATTTCGATATCCAGAAAACCTTCTTTTTTAAAACTATCGAAAGTTTTCGCTGAGAGACAGTCATCAATTTCAACGATAAAATAACCACCATTCTTGAGCAAACGGAATGCTTTTCTAATCAAGTCAACATATAATTCGAAACCATCAATCCCTCCGTCAAGAGCCACTAAAGGTTCATGTTTTAAATGAATTAGGTTTCTTGTTTTAACATAAGGTGGGTTAGAGAGTATCATATCGAATTTTAATTTCGAGAAAAAATTTCTAAAGTCAGTTGCAATAAATTTAACTCGATTGCTTAATGCTAAATTTCTTGCATTCTCCTCGGCAACAGAGATTGATTTTTCTGATATATCTATTCCCGTACCTACAGAAGATCCATTGTATTTAACGAAAGAAAGTAAAATACATCCACTTCCGGTTCCAACATCCAGGACAGTGAGAGATCTCCCGTCTGCAATCTCAATAGCCTTCTCGACAAGAGTTTCCGTTTCAGGCCGTGGAATAAGAACTGACTCATTTACTTTAAATTCCAATCCCATAAATTCTCTTTTGCCAACCAAGTAATAAAAAGGCGTCCCGTTGCGTCTTTTTTCAACAAATGCTACAATTTCTTCAAGTTTATCTTCACTTATTTTTTCATCATTGCTTATATATAAGCTCTCCTTAGAGATACCTAAAACAAAAGCGACAATAAGCTGAGCCTCGAGAAATGGCGAATCAGAGAAACGTTTAAGCTCTGCCCCGCAATACGCAACAGCATCGCTCAAACATTGAACATCATTTTTCATTAAGTTCATTGATCGATTCTTTTTGTTGTTCTTCTATGAGGGTATTGATTAATTGGCTTAGGTCGCCCTCCATTATGCTTTGGATGTTGTATAGTGACAAATTTATGCGGTGATCGGTTACTCTCCCCTGAGAAAAGTTATAAGTCCTAATGCGCTCGTTTCTGTTTCCTCTGCCAATTTGAGACCTTCTTTCATCAACTCTTGCCTTATCTAACTCCTGCTGTTTCAGGTCATAGAGTCTTGCTCGCAAAATTCTGAGAGCTTTTGTTTTATTTTGCAACTGCGAACGTTCGTCCTGACAAGTTACAATCATTCCAGTAGGTCTGTGCAAAACTCTGATTGCAGTTGCGACTTTTTGTACATTCTGGCCTCCATGACCGCTTGCATGAAAAATATCTATCCTTATGTCATCAGGATTAATTTCTAAATCAACATCCTCTGCTTCAGGTAACACGGCAACGGTTGCAGTTGATGTATGAATCCGTCCTCCCGACTCAGTTTCTGGAACTCTTTGCACTCTGTGAACGCCGCTTTCATATCTAAGATACTTATATACGTTTTTACCCGTGATTGAGAAAATGATCTCCTTTAGACCTCCAATATCTGTTGGATGAGAGTCGAGTATCTCAGTTTTCCACCCTTTATTCTCAGCGTACATCGTATACATCCGAAAAAGGTCCTTTGCAAAAAGTGCTGCTTCTTCTCCTCCAACGCCTGCCCTTATCTCAATGATAATATTTTTGTCTTCAAACTGGTCTTTAGGGATAAGCAACGATTTGAGTTCTTCAATGACAGCATTTTTCCTCTCTTCGAGAGCTTGTTTTTCATTTTTTCCAAGGTCAGCCATTTCAAGATCATCTGATTTAGCAAGTTCTTCTGCATCAATGATTTCCTCATCGAGTTTCTTTAAATCATTGTACTTTTCTACAATGGGCTCAATGTCTTTTAACTCCTTTGAGTACTTTCTAAATACAGCTCCCTCCTTTATTACTTTGGGGTCTGAAAGTTGGCTCGAAAGCTCGGCATATCTTTTTTTTACGTTATCAAGTTTGTGAATCAAAACAATCACTCCTCTCTTTCAATGTAATGATGCAATTTACAGCGTGCTTCATACCTTTCTTCTGCTCCAATTAAAACGATGGGATCGGAATATTTGGCTGCATGCCCATCAATAAGCCTTTGAGTCATTGTTGCGTCCTCTCCGCAAACCATACAGATAGCATGGAGTTTAAGAACCTCGTCAGCAATTGCCATAAGAGAAGGCATACGCCCGAAAGGCTCACCTCTAAAGTCCATATCAAGGCCGGCAAAGATTATCCTCTTGCCATCTTTCGAAATTTGTCTTGCAACATCGAAGATTCCATCATCAAAAAACTGGACTTCGTCAACTCCTATAACGTCAGCATCGGTTTTGATGGCCTTATATAGCTCGGAGGAACTTGCAACAGGCTCTGCCTGAATCATCTCCCCAGTATGCGAAACAACCTCTATAGAAGAAACTCTAGTGTCAAGAGATGGTTTAAACACTTGAACATTCAATTTTGCTATTTTTGCCCTTTTTAGCCTTCGTATCAGCTCTTCGCTTTTGCCAGAAAACATACAACCAGTAACAACTTCAATTTTACCAACTCTATCTCTCATTTTGCACCGCTATACTTTTTAAAAGCACGTCGTTAGAGTTCGTCTGAGAAAGCATTTCTATAATCCTCTCAAGAGCTTCTTGCGGCCCGAGGTCTCCAATGAATTTTCTCAAAGCCCATATTTTTTTGTACTCTTCAGGGGTATAGAGTAATTCTTCCTTCCTGGTGCCTGATTTTTTAATGTCTACTGCAGGGAAAATCCTCTGCTCAGCAAGCTCTCTATCAAGAATGATTTCCATATTTCCTGTACCTTTAAACTCCTCATAGATAACCTGGTCAAGCCTCGAGCCAGTATCAATCAGTGCGGTAGCAAGCATTGTAAGACTTCCTCCATCTATTATGCTTCTTGCTGCACCAAGGAACTTCTTTGGCCCCTTAATAGCAGCAGGGTCAAGGCCTCCGGAAAGAGTTTTACCAGTAGAAGAACTTAAAAGGTTGTAAGCACGTGTTAATCTTGTAATTCCATCAAGCAATATCATTACATCCTTCCCAACTTCAACAAGCCTCTTTGCTTTCTCAATTGCAAGTTCTACAACTCTTATATGGTTCTCTGGCGGTTGATCAAATGTTGAACTTATTACTTCAGCAGCAACTGAGTTTTTCATATCAGTCACTTCTTCAGGCCTTTCGTCAATCAGTAGAACCATAAGATTAATCTCGGGTGAACTCTTGGCAACGCTCTTCGCTATCTCTTTTATAAGAGTAGTCTTGCCTGCTTTAGGGGCTGAAACAATAAGCCCCCTTTGTCCTTTTCCGAGAGGTGCGATAAGGTCAAGAACACGGAGAGCTATGTTGCAACCAGGTGTTTCAAGAACAATCCTCTTCGTAGGGTAGTATGGAGTAAGACTTTCGAAGTTTGTCCTCTTAAAAAATCCATTCACTTCAATCCCATTAATCGAAATGATATTTACTAAAGATGGATATTTCTCTCCTTCTCTTTGCGGTTTACGCACTGTCCCTATAATTGTATCACCAGTTTTTAGGCCATATCTTCTGATTAATGGGGGAGATACGTACACGTCAGAAAAAGAAGGAAAGTAATTGGATCTCAAAAAACCATAACCGTCAGGATGAGATTCAAATAAGCCTCTTGATACTGACTCTTCTGGGGATCTCTCGTTTACTCTTATTTCGCTCGGTGCTCTTTCGAATGACCTATCACGAGAAGGTCTATCGAAAGATCGTTCTACTACACCATGCGTATATGTTTTTTCTTCCACTTGTTTTTCAACCTCTTTTTCGACTTCTTCTTTAGTGCCTTCTAATCCTGTGGTCCCTCTGATTGATTTTAGAATTTCAAAAATCAACTCATCCTTTTTAAAATGAGTGTAGTTCTTAACTTTCAACGCTTGAGCTATCTTATAAAGCTCTCTCGCGGTTTTTATTTCGAGCGTTTCTTTAGTCAGCCCGCTCATTTCGCTAAAATTATTCATAAATTGAACCTCCCATTGGTTTCGTTTTTTAATAAAGCTTCTTAAGGTTTTCTGCCTTAAGAATGTTGATTTTATTTAAAAGATTGTTAGAAATTTCTTGAGACTCAGTATCGATTCTTTTAACAAATCCGTAATCATCAATCGACTTAAGATTGATTTTTACGTTAAAATAAGAGCCGCTAATTCCAGCCTCCAAAAAGCATAATCCTGTTCCAAAATCGCTTGCAGTTGACTCAAGAGTGTTCTTAAATGCAAAATCTAAGATCTCTGCAACTTCGTAGATAGAGTGCATCATCCGCAAAGGGGAAAGTGATGCATCTTTAAGTGATTCTTGTATTTTTCCCTTTCTTAAACGTTTATCCTCATCAGTTAATTTGGGAAGCTTAAATGCCTCCATAACAATGTCAAAAGCAATTTTGTCGCCATTGGCTAATGTTATAAGTTTATCTATCGAAGACTCAAGTTTTTTAATATTACCGTTTAACTTGACTACAAGTTCTTCATCCTTGCTCTTTTTTGCCGCCACCCCCATAGCCATTGAAATCAAGGCCAAACCCATTGCACTGCCAATAGCAGAAGCAGTACCACCGCCCGGGGTTGGGGAAGAAGAAGATAATTCAAAAAGAAATTCTTTGAGCGTAATTTCGTGAGACATTAAATCACCTCTCTAAAAATAAAGTATTCTTTATTCCTTTGTAATCCATACTCTTTCTCAGTGGATTTACTCCTAGGGTATATAATATTGTATAAGATTTTCAATATATTTCAAGTGGCTTATTTTTGTAGATGACCTTTGCTTTTTCACTTTTTTTAACTCTTCTGTAACCTGCGATCTTTCTCAGCAGATTTATTTCCACCTTTTCAGCAGATTTCTAAAGCAAAATCTCTCCTACCGCAAGATAGGAGAGAGTAATTATTCAAGATGCGTTAGATTTATTAAAACAAGCTGCCCTAAATGCAGGAAATGAAATAAACAAAACTGGAATCTTAAGACAAAGACCAAATGAAGTTGGAAATGATATAGAAACGTACGTTAAGGATGCTTTAAATTCGTTAGGTTTAAAAGCAGATATTCCAGTAGGACCAAGTGGAAATAAAAAGGCTATGGGCTATCCTGATGTGCTGTTCTGGTTTAGTGATACACCCTATTATTTAGAATGTAAAACTTACAACATTGAAAATATAGAGACAACACAAAGAAGCTTTTATTTTTCGCCCTCTGATGAATTTAAAGTGACCTATGATGCGCCTCATTTTATTTTGTCTTTTGAAATTTATGTTTCTGGAGAGCAAGGAGACAAACATATCTACAAATGCAAACATTACAAGATTTTGTCCGTAGAATCATTGTCATTGGATGTAAAGTATGAATTTAACTCTGATAATAAGAGAATGTATTCAGGTAAAGATGGAACAATTATTCTTGCAGAGTACGATATCTCTTAGCATTTGCACTCCTTCTTGCCTTATCATGATTAGATAAAGATTTCTTATTCAGTATTGCCTCCCTCTCTTTCGACAGCCTTCGTATATTAATTGGTAGGAGGCGAACAAAAATGAGAAAAACAAAAAAGTTATTGGAATAATAAAGAGTATGTTTGAGTAGAAAAATAAAAAAAGTATAATAAATAGTGGCTAAATAGATGGGAATATGGAGAAAATTAAAATGAATCTATTTGAAGATAAATAGATGTTAGTAATTTGTTTTAGGCATATAAGATTTGAGGGTTGTCTTTTTATTATTTAGGGAAAAGGAGGCTTGTCCATGAAAATCTTTCAAACTGAAGATGAATTAAAAGATCAGCTAAAAGATCAGATTGACTTTTTGATAAAATCTTCAAAAGCTTACGATGAAGGATTCACAAGTGAGGCAAAAAGACTAGCTACGGGGATTAGAGTATTGCTCCATGATACTCAAAATTTAACTTCTTTATTAACACTTTTGAAAAAAAATGATATTTTATTTTATGATACTTCATTAGATTATAATCAGAATAGTCTACTTCTTACGCCTGGGCTCATTATGCTGAAAATGGGACCTAATGGCGGGGAGTATGTTCCACCGTTAGGTAATGGTCCTCCGACAAGGTATCAGAAGGGAAAAATTCCATTTACACAATGGTGGAATAAAATTGTGCTCGTAGATGACAAAGGCAATAAACTAACAAGAAAAGACTTAGTTCTCACAGTTTGCGACAAGGATGGAGGAGCACATGTTGATCCGAAATTAGATGAAGCTTATTTTGCACTTTCACGATTTAATTCTTTGGGGTGGAAATACATAAAAAATGACGTTGAAAAAGATTTTGTTACCAGACCAGAATTAGCAAGTATACGGCAAATTAGTTACGAGGTACTAAAATCTCTTAAAGATGAATTTCCAGAATATTTTAAAACAGTATAAGCCATCAATAATTTGCAAGAGTTAGATAAAATTAAGTTTAAGGAGGAGGTAAATATGATTACAAAGCCAGTTGTAATTAAGTTTTTTGCTCCTGTCATTGAAGTTACGATTAATGCTCTAATGAATGCTATTGATCAGAAAATGAAACAAGGGATAACAAATTTTATAATTCTAATTTCTTCACCTGGTGGTATGGTTTTTCACGGTTTAAGTGCATACAATTATTTGAAAGGAATACCTGCCATAATAACTACACACAATTTTGGTAGCGTGGACTCAATAGGTGTTGTTCTATATTGTGGTGGATCAAAAAGACTATCAGTACCTCAGGCAAGATTCTTACTTCATGGTGTTAGTGCCAATTTTGAACAGAAGACAAGCTTAGAAGAAAAGCAATTAGAAGAGAGGTTGAAAGGATTAAGGATTGACGTTGAGAATATTGCTAAGGTAATTGCGGCAAATACAGGTAAGAGTGTGGAAGCTGTGATAAATGCTATGCTTGAACGAACAACATTGAATCCTGAAGAGGCTCAAGCTTGGGGACTTGTGAATGAAATTAGATCCGAATTATTTGAAGCAGGGAGTGAAGTAATTTCAATACAATTTCAACAACAGAATCCTAATATGCAGCCCTAACTTAAACCATAAAACTATTATGCACATGCAAAGAAATTTCATACCAAGTAAAAGGATTGAAATATGAAAATAGAATGGAACTGGCAAGTAATAACAATAATAATAACTTCTATAGTTGCAGTTTATGGTGCAATACTTTCTACTGTGAACATGATAGCAAATATTAGAGATAAACAACTGCATTTATCTGTTGTTTTAAAAAGTGGTAGTTTAGAAGGCTCTTACTTACGTTTTGGCCCTCCTTCTGCCTCTTCAATGCTCTTTATAGTAATCGCAAATGTAGGTAGTAAAGTTGTAACAATACAAGTTATTAATATAAAAGTGACAAAAGGATCTTTCTTGCCTATATGGAATATCATTAACCCAAAGGGGGTCTCTCTTCCTTATACTTTAGAGGAAAGTCAAAATTGCATTGCTGGAGTTGATATAAAGGAACTTTCCAAAAAACTCATCCAAAGTGGATGTTCTAAAATTATTAAACTTCATGCTATTGTTGTAAGCGGAACAGGAAAAACATACAAGTCAAAGAAAGCATGGATACTTAATTTAGATAAATATAATAAACAATAATTGCTATTATAAAATGAAATTGATCGACTTTCCAATTATAATTTAAGAAAATATTGTGTTTTTATCTGAATATAGTTAAAATAAGATATCTGTTAAAATAAATGCATTAAGGGGTCCATAACAAAATGAAAAAAGATAAAAAGTTTCAAGGCCAAGGAGTGCAAAAATGGAAACATCCGGGAGGAAAGTTAAGAGAACTGGGGGCAGACAAACTTTCTGATGCAGAGCTGTTGGCTATTCTTATTTCAACAGGCACGAAAAATAAGTCGGCAGAAGCAATAGCCAATGAACTTATTAGTAAATTTGGATCCTTTCGTGGCTTAGCGAATCAACCGCTTTCTAAGCTTCTTGAAATTAACGGACTCGGTGATGTCAAAATTATACGTATCGCTGCTACTTTTGAAATAGCGCGTAGAATTGCTAACGAAATAGTTAAAACTTATGAGCAAAAGTAAAAAATTAGGAAAGATTTCATCAGAAACAAAAACAACTATTCCAAATCCTTTTGAGATATCGACTCACAAAACAGAAAGGTCAGGTGCTGCTGTCATTATGCACTGGATGAGAGATATTATAGAGGAGAAGAATATTGATTTAGGTTTACCTGATGTTGAAACAGGTGGCAAGGATAGCCTCTTTCCAGATACAATAATTAAAAAAACAAGAATAAGTCATGATGTTTTATGTGTTATGGAGTTTAAACCCCCTCACTGGGATCCTTTTAACTATGATGATCCAAAAGAACCAGCTCGGAAAAAAGCTACCAAAAGAAACGCAAAATACTTCGCTACCTCGAACTTTCGAGATTTGATTCTTTGGAGTACTGAAAAGGTTAATGCCAACAAACCAGAAGAAGAACAAATCGTTTCACGCTATCATTTGTCAGATATTTACGACCTTGACATGCTTGAGGACAATAGATACAAGGTTCCTACTAAAAAAGAGCTTGAAAAGTTTTTGACTGATCTTTACGAGTTTTCTACTGGTACCAAGGTTGAGCCACTTTTGGCTGTTGATGAATTACTCATTTATCGTCTTCAGGAAAAAATTGGAAAACTCGCGTACTATTATAGAGAAATTATTTATGATAAGACTCACAAGGATAAAGATTTTGCCGAAAAGCTCTCAAAGTGGTTTACGGAACAAGGTTGGAGTTTTTTCATAGAAGATGAAGATTGTTATAATCGCATAGCTCATCAAACAGCATATCTTTTAGCAAATAAAATTATCTTCTACAATGCTTTGCAATTAAAGCGTCCTGATAAGCTAAGTCCATTAAGCATTCCTGAAGACCTTACTCATGGCAAGATATTAGAAGGTTTCCTACAGTCATATTTTAAGTCTGTGCTTGATATAGATTATGAAACAATTTATACAACTGACTTTATTGATGAAATTGCTTTTCCTGATAGTAAAGAAGTTGTTGAAGAAATCAAGAGCTTGGTTAATATTCTAAAACAATATGACTTTTCAAGCTTAGGTTTCGATGTAATTGGTAGAATATTTGAGCGTTTAATTCCAGCGGATGAGAGACATAACTTAGGGCAATATTTTACCAATCCAGATATCGTTGATTTGATACTTCAATTTTGCATAAAAAACGAAAGAGATAAAATTTTTGACCCTTCTTGCGGTGCAGGCACCTTCCTTGTGCGTGCTTATCAGTATAAAAAACTGATGAACCAGAGGTTGCAGCACGAGGAAATCTTAAACACTCTTTGGGGAAACGATATCGCCAAATTTCCAGCCCATCTTTCTACAATTAACCTTGCGATAAACGACCTTTCGGTAGAGAAGAATTATCCTAGAATCATGCAGAAAGACTTCTTTGACCTCTTAGCTTCGCCGGATGAAGGATTTCGTTTGCCAGAGGACGTGAGAAAAGTTCTGTTAAAAACAATGAGCAATGAGGAATTTGAAATTGTCCACCCTCGTTGGTTTGATGTAATTGTAGGAAATCCTCCTTACACGAGGCAAGAGGAGATTTCCGAGATTTCTGGAGATGAAGCGTACAAGGGAAATTTAATTGACAAAGCACTGAGATATGGAAATAATAAAATAGCAGATATTTCAAAGAGAGCTGGTATCTATGCGTATTTCTTCGTCCATGGAACTAAATTTCTGAAAGATAGTGGGCGTTTTGGTTTTATTGTTTCAAATGCCTGGCTTGACGTTGAGTATGGGGCTGGACTCCAAGAATTCTTTCTTGAAAACTACAAAATCGTTGCTATTATTGAGTCCAAAGTAGAGCGATGGTTTAAGGATGCGGATATTAATACTGTAATTGTGATTCTTGAAAAATGCAAAGAAAAAGAAGAGCGAGACAATAATGTTGTTCGTTTTGTATATTTGCTTAAGACTCTTCGAAATTTTATCCCTCCAGCTCAAACAATCTGGGAAAAACAAATTGGAAGAAAGCAGGCCATAGATAATTTAATTAAGACTATCCTTGCACACTCAGAACTTTATGAAAATGAAGAGCTCAGGATTTTTGCCAAGAAACAATCAGAGCTCTGGGACGAAGGGTTAGACCCTGAAGAGCAAAAATATGTTGGTTCAAAGTGGGGAAAATATTTAAGGGCACCAGAAATCTTTTTCAAAATTTTGGAGAAAGGAAAAGACAAATTAGTCCCACTGAAAAAAATTGCAGATGTACGACGAGGTTTTACAACCGGCGCTAATGAGTTTTTCTATTTAACTGAAGAAGAAATAAAACGCCGCAAGATTGAGAAAGAATTTTGGATGCATCAAGAGGGAAGAGGCAACTGGGTGCCAAACTATATTATTAAAAGCCCAAGGGAGTGTAAATCAATCATTGTTAATCCTAAAGATTTGAAGTACCTAGTTCTAATGATTCACAAAGATAAGGAAGATTTGAAGGGCACTAATGTCTTAAAATACATTGAAGAAGGTGAACGAAATGGATTTCATAATAGGCCGACGTGTGCAAGCAGGGAAAGATGGTATGAACTAACAGAGTTTAAAAGTAATATTGTATGCATGATGACAGTAAATAAAAGGCATATTTGGCTTGATAATAGAAATGAATTTTTTATTGACGCAAGATTATACGGTGCTAACATAAAAGACAATAGATATAAAACAATTTTAGGCACCATGCTTAATTCTACTTTGTTTTGGTTATTTACAGAATTGTGGGGGAGAGTGAATTTAGGAGAAGGAGCTCTTGACGTTAAGGTTTATGAATATGCTTCTATGCCAGTATTAAAATTTGATAATAGGTTAGAAGAATTATTTAAAAACGAGATTTACAAAAGACCTATTAATGATGTTTTTGATGAGCTTGGTGTCTCTTCCCCTGAAAAAGTCTCTCTTGACAAAGTTAAGCCCGACAGAAGAGAATTAGATAAGATTGTAATGGGAGATCTCCTTGGATTAACTGATGACGAGCAATTAGAGGTCTATCATTCGGTCGTGGATTTAGTAAAATCAAGAATTGAAAAATCAAAAAGTGTTGGAAAATCTCACAAAGTAAAAAAAGGCATAGATATAGATGCAATATTAGTGCTCATTATAGAAAAGATTGGCGATAAAAGTCTTAAGAAGTGGTATGAAGAAAAAATTCTATCAAGAAACGACCTGGAAACAAAAGAGCTTCCCGAGATAGGCAATAACTTAAAGATAGAAAAAGGGCTTTATGGTTGGAAAATCAAAGGTGAAAGAGGTACCTTGCAATGCACTTCTGAGGCTGAGGCAGAATATTTGAAAGTATGGATTGAAATAGGTGCCAAATCTATTGATATTCCAAAAGATGAAACATATTTATCAAAAGTTGCAGAAGAACTTAAAACTCTTAAGAAAGAAATAGGCGATATAATTGATTCATATCTTGGTTCAGTTTTAGATATTAAATTAAAATCGCAAATTCTATATCGAATTTGGCAAAGTATAAGTTAATATTTTGAATATGAATGTTACTTAATTGTTTTGAAATGAATTTTGCTATTTGATGTTTTCCTGCAATCTGTTATAATATTTCAAAAGGGAGGTTAAGAATGTATAAAATTGAAGAAATCATTGAGGCTCTCCTTTACTTTGCAGGTTCGCAAGACATTAAGACAAAAATAGTAAAAGCATGCTATCTTTTAGAGTCAGAATATTTTGATAAGACAGGCCAAAGACTTACTGACATTGAGTATAAATATCACCTTTACGGTCCTTATAGCGAAGCTATTATAAGTTCAATGATGAACGATAAAAATATTGCATATAGCCCTCAAACAAGCATGAATGGAAATGAGTACGATTTGTTCAAACTTAAAAAAACTTCTGTTATCGCTAAAATTGATTCATTGGCACTTTCCTTTATCGAGAAGTGGGCAAAGATAATGCAGCAAAAGACATATAACGAAATGTTAGAACTTGCATATAATGATAAGAATTTTAAGAGAACTGAAAAAGGACAAATCATAAAGTTTGATTCAGATTTTCTCAAAAAGAAAGAGTTGTTAAAGAAAAGAGCAAAGGAAAAATTCGGAAACCGTAAACTAACAAAAGAAGAAGCTGACGGCTTGAAAGAAGCAGGCAACGAAGACTTAATTCAATACTCAAGGAAGTTATTAAAAGAGTCAGGTAGATGAAAGCGCGTGTTCACCCTAAACGAGGCTTTGTATATAGAATTATTCTTAATTATATAGATAGACCTGCAGAATCTAATGAAAAGCATATGGTCGTTGTTATCCAAAACAATGATATTCTAAAATGGTCAAGAGAAGTTAATGTCTTGGAAATAACAAGTAACCCGAGGGACATTAGTGCACCATATAACGTTTCTCTTCCAGCAAAAACTCTAACGAGCCAATATCAATCAACCGACAGCAAAATTAAATGCCATGTCCTTTATGGAGTCAAGATAGAAGATTTGCTTAACGGAGAGTATTGCGGAAAAATCCCAAGTGAAATTATGAAAGAAATTGACGATGCAATTATTTTTTCACTTGGATTGTCAGAAGATTAATAGTTCAGAAGATTAATAGTTCAGAATATAATAAAGTTTTATTGTGTGGAGCAAATTATGGACGACCAGGAAAAACAAAAAATTGACGTTATAATGAAAGACTATGAAATACTAAAAACCTATTCTACTCCAGTCGGAAAAAAAGTCAAACAATTTGAATCAGACCTTTTGTTAAGTTTCATAAACCTGCTGAGAATGATCGTGGGTTCCAAAGGATTAAATCCACTGAAAAGGATCGTGGATGAATCCGATGAAAATGAGCTCGGATTTCAAAGGAGTGACAAAATATTAAACGGGGGGCAGCAGAGAAGTAAATATGGAAAACAGCCTGATAGACAAAATAAAAGAGGCTATAATTAATTTCAGCCTCATAGAGAAAAACGAGAAGGTGCTCATCGGGGTTTCGGGAGGACCAGACTCTTTGGCATTGCTTGCGGCATTGAATAAGCTTAAAAATGAATTGAATTTTTCAATAGCTGTTGCGACCTTTAATCATTTGATAAGAGATGAGTCGGGAAGCGAAGTCGAATTCGTAAGAGAGCTAACCAAAAATCTCGGAGTCCCCTTTTACACCAAACAAGAAGACATATTAAAAATTGCAAAAATGGAGTTTCTTTCTTTAGAGGAGGCTGCAAGGAAAGCGCGATTGGATTTCCTTTTTGCAATAAAAGACGAAAATCATTTTGATAAAATTGCTCTTGCTCATACCCTTGATGACCTCGTAGAAACAATGCTATTTCATTTGATTAAAGGTACAGGAGCTTCGGGCTTAATTGGAATGAAGCCAAAAAGTTTTAACGGAATCATTCATCCGATGCTAAGCGTTGAGAAAAAGGAAGTATTAGTTTTCTTGACAAATGCCAAAATCAGCTATAAATCAGACCTGACCAACCTCTCGCTTCGATACGAAAGGAATAAAGTGCGCCTTCAAATCGTGCCGATGTTTGAAGCAATGAATCCTAATTTTAATAAGCACATGCTGTATACATCGCTTGTTTTGAGAGATGAGGACGAATTCATCGAAGCTATTTCTAATAAAGACGCCAAGGTGATAAAAGATGGTGACTCGTACTCAATTTCAATCTTTAATAACCTCCCCATTTTTGAAAAAAGAAGAATCCTCAGGGCTATATTGGGAAAAGAATCAAATTTTGAAAGAATCGAAAGGGCTATGCTCTTTCTCAAGGGCAAGTTCGGCAGGCTCAACATTTTCGGAGAAACTTACATCGTATCAAGTAGCAGCCATTTTTGGCTCGAACAAAAAACTCCCTTCACGATAGATAGGAAAATCGTACTTGAGATTCCCGGAACTACCGTTATTCCCGATGCAGATCTCGCAATAGAAACGCTTCTGAGCAGCAACCTTCCGGTATTAGACAATCTCAATGTTGCTTTTGATTTGAAAGAGCTCAAGTTGCCTTTAAGAGCTCGCTTCAGGCGCGAAGGAGACAAAATGCTAACAGAAGTTGGTTACAAAAAAGTTCAAGATATTTTTACTGACTGCAAGGTAAGAAGAGACAAGCGATATAAAACGCCAATTGTAACTGACAGAGACGATGAAATTCTCTGGATACCTGGAGTAAAGAGGAGCTCCCTAAATAAAATAAGCAATAAAGCGTCACAAACGCTTATTCTTAAGGCCGTATTTAATAAAAAATAATTTTCTGATATAATATTTATATGAATAGCGACGTTAAAGAAGTTTTGATTACAGCCAACAAAATTAAAGCAAGAATAAAAGAACTTGGCCAGGAAATAAGCAAGGATTACAGCAATAAATTTCCTCTGCTGATCTGTGTTCTAAGAGGGGCTTTTTTATTTCTCGGAGACCTTGTTCGCGAGATTGATATACCTCTTTCTATAGATTTTATGGCAATTTCTAGTTATAACGGGCAAACTGAATCGAGCGGGCAGGTTAAAATTTTAAAAGATCTTGAAACCCCGATTGACAAGAGGGACGTTATTGTTATTGAAGACATAGTCGACACTGGATTAACTATGGACGCCATAACGAGACTATTGATAACAAGGAAGCCAAAGAGCATAAAGATTTGTACTCTCCTCGACAAAGCGGAGAGACGTAAAATTAATATCAATATTGACTATTACGGGTTCCGTATACCTAATAAATTTGTCATAGGATACGGCCTTGATTACGAAGAGAAGTACAGAAATCTACCTTTCATTGGAGAATTGAAGGAAGAGGTTTACAAGGGAGGCATTAACAAAAAAGATGGCAAATAATAACAAAAATAGAAATAATAGTAGACTCATCGTAAGAGATATAATCACCTGGGTTTTGCTATTCGTGACTGTGTTTGCGGTTTCGAAATTTTTTAACTTTTCAGGAGGCACGCAAGTAAAAAAAGTTGCCTATTCAGACTTTATTAATTATATAGAGGGCGGTGAGTTAAACTCGGCTACAATTACAGTGCAGGGTAGCATTCCTACACAGATTACTGGAGTTTTGAAAGATGGCACGACAATACAAACCGACACAACTAACGACGTGAACATTCTGGAGAAGTATCTGTTGGATAAAAAAGTTTCATTTGATATAAAGAGAAATAGTTCTTCGTTCTGGTCAATATTTTGGAACATAGTTCCGTGGATTGTTGTCCTTGCACTCTGGTGGTTTATGATGCAGAGAATAATGCAGGGAGCGGGAGGGGGCGGGAGTCAAGCTTTCTCTTTTGGAAAAAGCAAAGCGAAATTGTTTATGGAAAACAAACCACAGGTGACATTCAAAGATGTGGCGGGAGCAGAAGAAGTCAAAGAAGAAGTAAAAGAAATCATTGAATTTCTTAAAAATCCAAATAAGTTTCTTAAATTCGGTGCGAAGATACCAAAGGGCGTTCTTTTGGTAGGTCCTCCGGGATGCGGTAAAACACTCGTTGCGAAAGCAATAGCAGGAGAAGCTGGTGTTCCTTTCTTCTCTGTTTCTGGATCAGAGTTCGTTGAAATGTTTGTAGGGGTCGGGGCTTCAAGAGTTAGGGACCTCTTTACTCAAGCACGATCTTATGCTCCATGTATTGTTTTTGTCGACGAAATAGATGCTGTTGGAAGACACAGGGGAGCCGGAATCGGGGGTGGAAACGACGAAAGAGAACAAACACTTAACCAATTGCTCGTTGAGATGGATGGGTTTGATCCTCATACAGGAATCATAATTGTCGCAGCAACCAATAGGCCCGATATACTTGACCCAGCACTTTTAAGGCCGGGAAGATTTGATAGGAGAGTCATTGTTGGACTTCCTGATACGAAGGAAAGAGAAGAAATTTTAAAACTGCATGCAAAAAATAAACCTATGGATGATAGCATAAATCTTGGCGCTATTGCTCAACAAACCGCAGGCTTTACTGGAGCAGACCTCGAAAATCTTCTCAATGAAGCTGCTTTACTCACCGTGCGCCAAAGCCTTGAAAAAATTACACAAAATGAGATTGAGGAAGCTATAGATAAGGTTATTGCTGGACCTGAGAAGAAATCACTCGTGCTTTCCGATGAAGAAAAAAGAATAATTGCTTATCATGAAACAGGACATGCTGTTGTAACAAAGGCATTGCCTTCTGGCGATTTAGTGCATAGAATTTCAGTAGTTTCAAGAGGAATGGCGCTTGGCTACAATGTGCAACTTCCGGAAAGAGACAAGTACCTGCAAAGGAAAAGTGAATTGCTTAATAAAATCTCTTCTTTACTTGGTGGAAGAGCTGCAGAAGAAATAGTAATTGGGGAAGTTTCTACCGGAGCAGCTAATGACCTCGAGCGAGCCACTGATATAGCGATGAAGATGGTAAGAGCTTACGGAATGAGCGAAAAACTTGGCCCAATCACCTTCGGAAAAGAAAATGAACTTATTTTTCTTGGGAAAGAGCTCGGAGAAGAAAGAAACTACAGCGAAAATACTGCTAACGTAATTGACGCAGAGGTTAAAAAAATTGTTGAATTATGCTACGAAGCGGCAAAACAAGTAATAAAGAAACAGATTGCTGCAGTTAACACTATAGCAACCGCTCTTCTTGAAAAGGAAACGCTTCAGGGAGACGAATTAAAAAGTTTGCTTTCTCTTATAAAAATTGGACTCTCAGCAAATAATTCGCAAGTTGTTCCAGCGACTTCTGAGTGAATTTGGAAGCCAAAAGTGGTGGCCTGCTGATTCTCCTTTCGAGGTAATGATTGGGGCTATATTAATTCAGCAAACAACTTGGAAGAACGTGCAGAAAGCCATTGAAAACATTAAACTCAGTGGGACACTATCCCCTGAGCTAATAAATTTGATCAGCCTCGAAGAGTTAGAGAACTTAATAAAGCCTTCAGGATTTTATAGGGTAAAAGCCAGGACTTTAAAGACGTATGTTGCATTTCTCATGGAAGGCTACAACGGAAGGATAAGCAGTATGAATAGGGAAAGTTTAGAAATTCTAAGAAACAAGCTTCTCAAAATAAAAGGGATAGGAATGGAAACCGCTGATTCAATTCTTTTGTATGCACTTAAAAAAGAGATATTTGTCGTTGATGGGTACACAAAGAGAATATTTGAACGGATTGGAATAACTAATTCAAGAGATCATGAAAAAATACGTATTTTATGTGAAAGGTCCCTAAGGTCAGAAGGTAATTCTATATACTGTTTCAATGAGATGCATGCTTTGATTGTTGCGTTAGGAAAAAGTTATTGCAAAAAGAGGCCTAAGTGCGGCATTTGCCCCGGGAAAGATTTATGCCAAAAGAAAGGAGTGAAAAATGAGCAGCGTTGGAATTAAAAAATGTGAAAGTTATCGAATCGAAGACGTTAAAAATGCTTTCAAAGAGTTATTCACAGGCTTAGATAAAGACAAGATAAAAGACAAAAAAATTCTCATTTTCTTCGATTACCCTTTCCCTAATTACGTAATTTTAGATTATGTAATTAATTTTTTGAAAGAGGAGGGAGCTTCAAAGATCTCGGTTGGAACTTCTTTATTTATCGAACCTATTCCTCACGAACTTATGAATACCTTTTCTGAGAATAACGTAGAATTTACAGATTTTAGGCAAAGCCAATACGAACGGCTTGATGTACCTTACAGAAAAAATAAACGCCCCGAACATTTTAGAGGTTTTGCTGTTATGTCGCCTGTACAGTACGCGGAAGAAAAATCACTTGAAAAAATAGAACAAACGAATGTAAGGACAATGAAAAATGTCTTATTACCAGTGTCTCTGACTGACAGCGATTTCGTTGTGCCAATAATAAAGATGAAGGACTCTCCTATTTTTAAAATAGGGGGTTTTGTGAATTCAATGTTGTATTTGGTGCCAACTATTACACGCGGAGAAATTTTTGTAAATATGCTTGAGGCAAAACACATTGAATCTGTTCTCGAGATATTTAATATTTTTAGTGAGAGAACTTTATTTGGAATAGTAGATGGAATAGAAGGGGATTTGTCGCAGAAGGAAGAATTAAATAGAATGCAGGTTTTGCTCTTTTCGACAGATCTACTTTCCCTTGATTCTCTTACGTCTGTGCTTATTGGATTTAGATCAAGTGAAATTGAAACTAACAAGGTGGGAGATGTTTTTGGTTTTGGGAAAGGGCTCTTACAAAATATTGAACTCTATGGAGACAATTTCGAAAAGGTTAGAAAAGACATCGTAAAAAACCTTAAGTACGCTAATGAGATCGGGAAGAGACGATCGAATATACCCCACATTGCTAAGACTGACCCAACAAAAATAAAAAAGGCAATGGATTTTTGCCCGACGGGAGCAATTGAAGAAAAAGACGGGGAGTTCTCAATCAACAAGGACAAGTGCATCAAATGCAACTTCTGTGTTCAAATCGCACATGAGATATTTAAACTAAAATAGAAGCTTGAGGTCTTACGTAAAAAATCAGCTTCTAAGGAAGAATTACTCCTGATAAAAGAGGGTCGATAACAGGTGCAATTTCAAACAGAATTGAAATAATTAATGCCGAGAAGATTAGAGAAGAAGCAAGGGCAAATGCAATGAACTGTTTATTTTCTCCTTTCATGATCCGGTTTTTAAGAGCTTTTGGTATTTCAATCCCATCAGAGACTATTTGAAAGTAATCTTTAATTTTATTCTCCACTGTCCATTTCCTCCTTCAATTTCCTTTTTGCATTAAAAAGCCTTGATTTCACAGTTCCTTCCGGAACATCGAGCACAAAAGCTATTTCTTTCTCGCTCATGCCTTTAAAGAATTTCAAATAAATTGCTTCGTAATCATCTCGCTCAAGTTACCTCCTGTATATTAGATACGTTGAGGAAGAAAAAGGTTCAAAAATTTATCGATAAAAGAGTGCAAATAAAATTCCTGCAACTAAAATATTGATGAAGGTAATCGGGACAACTGCTTTTAAATAATCTTTCCACTCAACGTCAATGCCTGCCTTGGATAAGATTGAAAGGCCAACAACATTTGCAGAGGCACCAATCGGGGTGAAGTTTCCTCCTACGTCTGTTCCAAAGCTAACTATTAAGCCCATACCCAACAAGGAAACAACGCCTGATGGAGACATTAATTTAACAACTGGCACCATTGATGCTGCAAACGGGACGTTATCGATAAAACCAGAAAGTATTCCCGAAGACCAAAGAAGAATACCCTTAGTTAGAATACTGCTTCCGTTTGAAAGATCTGTAATCGCTTTGCTAAGCGATGCAATCACACCAGTTTTTTCTAACGAACCAATTATGATAAATAGAGTGGTAAAAAACATAAGCACTTCCCAATCAATTGATTCCCAGATATTTGCAACTCTTTTCCCGTTAAGCAAAAGCGCAAGTGATGCTCCCAAAAGACCGGCATACGCAACTGGAAAATTCAGCTTTTCATGGAGAATAAGTAGAGTAATAGCCAAAATAAAACTTATTATGCCGGTTACCATCATGTAAAAGTCATTGACATGCTCGGAAGGATTCAAGCTTTTTAAGTACTCTTTATCGAGGCTTGCAGATTTTGCAAAACTTTTCTTATAGAAAAAAACAAAGTAAAGAGTGTTTAAAAGAAGTATCGTGATAGAGATAGGTGCAAGGTATCTAACGAACTGGTTCAGTGTAATTCCAAGACCAGTACCAAGAATGATATTAGGAGGATCGCCCATGAGAGTTGCGCTTCCACCAATGTTTGCAGCGGTTATCTGAGACAAAACAAATGGAATCGGACTCATTTTCATTTTCTTGGCTGTTTGAACCGATAAAGCGCTCATGAATAGCAAAACTGTAATGCTGTCCATAAAAGCTGCAAGCAAGCCAGTAAATAAGGCGAAGGCGATAAGAATATTAATAGGTACACCTTTTGTGAATTTTAACACTTTCACGCTCAGAAAATCAAAAAATCCGCTATCGGTTAAGATTCTTACAAGGATGAACATTCCGAAGATAAGCCCGATTGCCTCCCAGTTGACTGATGAAACAATTTCTTTTGGCTCAAGGACTCCAAAGATTACGAGCAAAAAAGCTCCTACCAGTGAAACAATTGAGCGCGGCAATAGATTAAAAATAATGAAGGCATAAACAATAACAAATATTAATAAAGAAATGATTTTAGGGCTCATAAGATGTCTCCTCTTAAATTAGTCACAAACCAATAGGAAAGGTTTTGGAAGGAACGCGACTATGAGTTTAACATGAGGGTCAAGTGCAAAAGGATGGAATAAAAATCTTAACTTATAACTTTTTCTTGGTGAACCTCTACTCCCGATAATTATATCTGTGTTTGAAGACTGAGAAATAACCGAAGAAACTTCTTTACCAGATTCTGCGAAGTCAAATGAAGCTTTTTTTTGATAATTTGCCAGAATATTTTCAACTCTTGTTTTAACTCTTTCTTTATCATCATTTAATATAAGGACGTCAACACTGGTATTCCATTTGCTTGCAACCTCGCCTGTTATTTGAGTTGCAAGCTCCGAGTATTTGCTGCCAGAAGTAGGATGCAGAATTTTTGGTTTAGATACAGGTTTCAAATCTTCACCAAGAAGCAATACTGGAATATTTGAGTGCATTATCATTGAAGCTGTAGTCTTTCCGAGTTTAATCTTATTTGCGCTCATTCCTGCATGCGTTTCCATTACTATGAGGTCGACACCTTGCCTCCTGGCAAACGAAAGAGTGTCACTCACGGGATCCCCTACTTCAATCTGAGTAGAGAATTTTAAGGATTTTGCTTCGAGGATTTCCGTAAGGCTCTCAAGAGTCTGTTGACTCAATTCATTCATTTCTTTGTAGACAACTTTTGTATAGTATCCCGCAAAAGAGCCAAGATTAATGATGCTAAATAGATAGTAAAAAGCTTCCGGAAATAGGGTGGTCATGTATTCAATAACATCCTTCATAGCCTCAGAATTGTCAACAATTATAAGAATTTTCCTAAACATTTTTTTGCCTCCTTTGCATCGTGTTATTTTATCACAAATATAATGCTACTGCAACTAAAAACACTATTTGTTAAAAAAGTACTTTTATGATAACCTGTTACAAAAATAGGAGAATGTTATGCTTAAGGTTAGAAAATTTCCGAGCGTTTTGCTTTCTATTTCTACCGTTGGTGTTGTCTTCGCTGTATTTGCGTTTTTTTCAAAAGGTAAATTACTTTTTGGCCTCGTTTCCCTCGCCATTTCTACAATCATTTACTTAGCTTATTTGCTTTCTTATGATTATAAAGCTTCCCATCTCATGCTAACAGCAAAGAAATATCTTGATAAAGAAAATGCAGATAAGGCTGCTGATTGTATTTTGGAGTCCGCTCGATTGAATCCAGATGAAGAAAATCTTGTCAAAATATTCGGACATCAAAAGAAAAACTTAGATGCTTTTAGGCAAACTGCAGTCAAAATGTACAAGGAAATTGGTGCAAATGATACTCCTTTCGTTCGCTTTACAATTGCAAGTTTTTTCTATTTTGCTGGCGACCTGAAAAAGGCAAAAGAACTTTTGAATGAAGTTCCTGAGGAAAAGCGCACAATCAAAATGGTAAGACTTCTTGGTTCAACTCTTTTTGATCTCAAAGATTACGACAAATCAATTGAAGCATTAAGTACTTATGATCCCCCGTACCTTCCAACAAATGAAGATGAACTTGCTGTAGTTTTCGGTTTAGGAATTGCTTATCTTAGTAAAGGTGACAAAGATAAAGCATTTGAGTATCTCGTTAGGGTGGAAACAAGAAATTCCAAGTTTGGTAACGTTTCAAAAATCTTAGCAAGCATCGAAGACGAAACGGAGAAGGATAAATCAACTCACACTGCCTGAGCAAAGCTAAAGGCAAGGTCTTTTACTTGAAGGAAGATAAATTAAGGAGGCTGCTCATACACTGATAGCAGCCTCCTTAAGTAGTTTTAAGAAATTATCACTGATATCTTAATGCTTCAACGGGATTCAATCTTGATGCCCTTCTTGCAGGGTAAACCCCAAAGAAAACACCAATGAGAAGTGAAACTAAAAACCCAACAACTATCGAAGTGGGAGTTATGTGAGTAGGTATTACGCTCTCAGGAACAAGTTTTGACAACGTAACGCCAAAGATTATCCCAACAACCCCGCCAAACGCTGAAATAAATGAAGCTTCTATCAAAAACTGAGTTAAAATATCCCTGTTTTTTGCTCCTACCGCTTTTCTTATCCCTATTTCCCTTGTTCTTTCGGCAACTGATGCAAGCATTATGTTCATTATACCAATGCCTCCAACAATCAATGCTATAGACCCAATTGCGGTAAGCGCCACGGTAAACGTGTCAGTAACCTGTTTTGCTAACTGGAGATACTGTTGCTCGCTTCTTATAGTAAAATTTTCCATGCCGTGAAGCTCCATAAGCATCCTTTTAAGTCTTGCCCCGAACAACTCGATCGAGGTTGTTGGAGGTGCTTTAGCGTATACAACTTGAAGGCTCCTCTTGTTAATAATTGCCTGCATTGAAGTTACCGGAACAAAAACTGTCTGGTCGAGGTTCATTTGCCCGAATGCACCCTGAGATTCAAGCACTCCAATTACCGTAAACTTTGTATTTAAGAGCTTTACTGAGTTGCCTAATACTTTGCCTGATTTAAATAACTGCTGGTATGTTTCGTAACCTAGTATGCAAATGTTTCTATAATTTGCTACGTCTTCAGTATTAAAACCTCTTCCTAACTGCAACTTGTAGTTTGAAACAAGCAAAATATCCTCATTTGAGCCCACAACAGTCGTAAAAATCTCCGTATTGCCATATTTTATTGTAGATGTAGCAGTGAGCTCTGGAGCAATTTTAGCATCTGGGATTTTCTTCTTAAGGTACTTTACATCATCATATGTAAGAGGTTTCCTCAGAGCGCTTTCGCCAATTGCAGCACTCATTAGAGTTGAGCCTTTCCCTGGCAAAATCAAAACCACATCGGATCCAAGCGACTGAATGCTTGATAAAATGCTGTTCTGAGCACCGTAGCCGAAAGAAGTTATAAGTATGAGAGAAGAAACGCCAACAATAACTCCAAGCATTGATAGAAATGTCCTCATTTTGTTAAGCTTCATGGAGGTAAAAGCCATTTTAAGAATTCTGATAATTTTCATGATTATTCTAAGGCCTCCTCTTCAAAACTTGAGTTATGCTCGTCGTCTTCAATACGCCCATCTTTAACTTTTATGATTCTTTGAGTAAAGCTCGCAATAAATGGATCATGCGTTACAATGACTTCAGTGACGCCACGGCTTTTGCTGAGCTCACGAAAAACTTTTATTATTTCAAGTCCAGTTTTTGAATCCAGGTCTCCTGTAGGCTCATCTGCAAGGATTATCAACGGGTCGTTTATGAGAGCACGCACTATTGCAACTCGTTGCATCTCTCCTCCGGAAAGTTGGTTAGGTACATGCCTTACTCTATCTTTCAAACCTACACTATCAAGAAGTTCAAGTGCTTTTCTTTCTGTTGCTTTTACGGAAGCATTAGGATTATAAACCGCTGGAAGCATAACATTCTCAAGCACCGTAAGGTTCTGCAATAGGTTAAATGTTTGAAATACAAATCCAATTTTCTTGTTTCGTATTTCTGCAAGTTTGTCATCGTTAAGTCTTGAAACATCTGCTCCTTCAAGAAAATATTTTCCGCTCGTTGGCTTATCAAGGCACCCAAGGAGATGCATTAGCGTGGATTTTCCTGAGCCAGAGGCTCCCATTATGGAAACAAGTTCACCTGGCTTGATATTTAAAGAAACTCCCCTGACAGCCTCAACTTTAACTCCGCTGAGAAAATAAGTTTTTACTAAGCTTTCGGTACTTATAATGTCATTCATACTTTCATTTTCCTTGCCCAGAGAAAATACTTCTATTTATTGCAGTAAACCCGGAAGAGGCAACCTCAGCAATTTTATCGCCTTCATTTAAACCTGAAACAATTTCAACAAATTCGTCTGATGAAACTCCTGTGACAACTTCAACTCTTTCAAAAATCTTTTCATCAAGCGTTAAATAGACAAACTTTTTTCCATTTTCTTCGAGGATAGCGTCAATGGGTATGCCTATTGCGTTATCCTTCTCTTGGACGGTAATGTCAATGTTGACACTCAAACCACTTTTTAGGGAAATATTCGATGAATTTATAGCAGTCTGCACTTTATATGCTTGAACTCCTTGATTTGTAACCGTAGAAACGAAAGAAATGGATTTAACGCTTCCATTGATACTCTGCTCTGGTAAGGCATCAAAAGAGTACTGAACAGATTGCCCTGGTTTTATCTTCACTGTGTCAATCTCGTCAGAATAGGCCTCTGCAAAAAAATGCATTGTATTACCAATTATACAGATCACCGCGCCAGGAGAAACAATATCCCCCTCGCTCGGTTTGACCATAAGAACCGTACCATCAAACGGAGCTTTTATCGTGAATTTACTAAGAGTGTCATTTGCAACTTGAAGGTTTGCTTTTGACTGCTCTACTTGAAGTTCAGCTTGTATAACCTTATCGTCTCCAATGTCAAACTGCAATTTTGCGTTTGAAAGTGTTGCCTCAGCCTGAGAAACGCTATCTGAGGCCTGTTCAACCTGCAAATGCCTAATTTCTATCGTATCATTGCTTGTAGAAGCATTCTTATTCACCATATCAAGATTAGCCTTTGCAACCTCAAGTTGCGATTCTGCTAAGTGTACCTGGTTCTCGAGTTGAATCTTCTGGACTGACTTAGTATTTTGAGCTTTAACTGCCTGGTTGTAGTTTTCCTGGGCAATTTGAAGTGAATTTTTGGCTTGTTCTACCTGGTTTTCGGCAGTATTTATTTGGTCGTCAGACGCAGGACCATTGATTATTTTCATCTTTTCCAAACTATTCGTTGCTATCGTAACATTACTTTTAGCGATTTCCACCTGAGATTCGTAGATCGTTATTTCTTCCTCTGGTGTTTTTGGGTTGTTGGCAGCTTCGTTTAGCTTTTCCTCAGCAATTTTTTCGTTCTCTTTTGCCTGGTTGAGTTGCTCATTTGCAGTGCTTATATCCTGAGCGGTTGTTAGAGATTCCTTCATTCTTTTTAGGCTGAGCTGAGCAATTGCAAGAGAAAGTTCAGCATTTTTTTCCTGAAGTTCTGCAATCTTAACAGATTCGGGAGACGTATCGGTTTGATCAAAGGACTCGTAGTTGAGCCTGGCATTTGAGAGATTTATTTCGGCTTGTTTTACAGATTCTTCTGCTTGAGTTAACTGGCTGGAATGATTATCCGTTTTCTGAGTAATTTCCAAATTTTTCCGTGCAATGGCTAACGACTCATTTGCATTTTTTAGTCCAGCTTCTGCCTGCAAAACCGCTGCGTTAGTATTGGACTTTTTTGTTATGTTTAAACTCTCTAAAGCAAGATTGTAGTTAATCTGCGCAATTTGATAATTGGAAGATGCCTGCGTAGAATCAATATAAAGTATAACATCGCCTTTTTTTACAGAAGTTCCATCCTTTTTATATATCTTTGAAACCTTTCCCTGCACTTCCGAGTAAACAGTAATCTCAGGATCAGTTTTTAATGTCCCTGTCAAGCTCACAACGTTTTGTATGTCCATCCTACCTACAGTATAAATTCCAGTTTGTTGAGAAGATGAAGAACTGTTGCATCCATAAAAAACTACAGTGCCAACAATCAAAATGGCTAACAACAGCAATGTTTTTACTCTTCTGGAATCTGCAATCTTTTTCATTTGCTCTTTACCTCCCTGTTATAATTAAAATCAGTTCTTTTAATCCCCTGGAATCCACTGATAAGGATCGTGGCTTTACTCTCTTCTTACTTCTTTGTAATTGCTGCCTTTGCAATTTATCGCATTTCTTTTCAGCGATTCCAAAAGAATAAATCTGTTGAAAAAGAGTGCAGATTATAAAAGAATAAAGAAAATCAATCTTCGTAATAAATTGTAATTTTCTTTGTAGTATCGTCCCAACTAACCGTGCATCCAAGATTTTCAGCAACAAACCTAATGGGAAGCATGGTTCTCGAGTTAATAATTATTGGTTTGACGTCTTTATTATCTTCATCGATATTTAATTTCACTCCGTTTACTTCAGCTGCAGGATTATTAATCCACAATTTGATTGTTTTATTTATAAACAAAACCGAAACGAGTTGCTCCCTATCATTCCAACTGATAGTGCCGCCGAGCGTTTCGACGATAGCCCTTACTGGAACGATAGTTCTATTCCATCCAGCAAGTATTATCGGAGAAGTTCCCCTTCCGGGATCAATTTCTTTCTTCACTCCATTGACTTCCATTATAGGGTTACCAACTTGCATTACAATCGTTATCTTCTTCTTTCCTGAATAATAAACAGTTTTCGAAGTTGCTGTTTGTTCTCCACTTAAAGCTTTCGCAGTAACGGTTACTTGGTTAGTGTTATAGAGCAGGCTAATTGAAGCAGAAAAGCTTCCATCGCTTTTAATTTGAACAGGGCTCCCGTTTACCGTAACGGTGCATCCTGCATTAGTCTTTCCCGTAAAGGAGAAAGTCTGAGTTGTAGAAACTGCTCCATCGATAAAACTAAGCCATAGATAAGGTCCAATGGTAATAGTGGAGCTTTTCTTATTGTAATCCATGGATTCGTCAAGAACATTTTGAACAAGGACATTTTGAAAATCTATGGAATTGGTTGAAATATTTTTGGCTTTGAACTTGATGTTTAGTATTTGCATCATCCCGTCGACAGCCTTCCCGTTTGGTGCATAAGTTGCAACAGTAAGACCTGCTGAAGTTTCGCTGTACGCCAGGAGATTGTCAGTTGCTCCAAGAGGAAGTTCTATGCCTGAGAGAGAAAGGGCATTTTTATTGTAAGGCAGGTCAAATGCAACTCCCTTTATATTGTTAGCGTTCTTGACAAATATTGGTACCGAAAATGTATCCGCGTTTGGAGCAAATATATCTTGAGAATAAATAGTCAAAGGAAGATTAGTAGAAACTAAAATATTCGCATTAACTGTTTTGATAATTTTGGAATTCGAAGAAGTAACGCTGAAAATCAAGTTCCCTTTATCACCATCTTTAGCAGTTTTTGATGCGCTAACGTTCACCTTTATTGCTCTTGTACCATTGGGGTCAATTGTAAATGTAAGAGAAGCACTTTCTAATACCTGGTAATTCCAACCCGGAGGAAGATTATTTTTAACTGATACGGAATAGGTGTCAGAATTAGTACCCGAGTTTCCTACCGTAATTATGAAAGTATCAGAATCAGAAGGTGCAAGGACAAAAGTATCAGGATAAATTGAGACATAGAAAGAATAGAGCTCGTTCTCAACTTCCTCGGATACCACTCTAATAATATTATGAAAACAGTCAGCTAAAAGAAAGGTATCACCCTCGGATTCGATAGAGATTGTCTCGTAAAACGACCTTTCAGTTTGGAAAAGCAGCGCTCCGTCCTGAGAGAAAAATGATAATCTTCCATTTTCGGTATCTGCAACAACAAGATTTCCATATTTGTCGATTGCCACATCCTCAGGAATATAAAATTGCAACGAACCTCTTCCGCCACCTTGCCCGATAGTCCTTAAAAACTTAAAGTTTGTATCATATACGTAAATTTTACTATCAGAGAGGGATGAAATAAAAAAATTCCCTTTGGAGCTTTGGGTTATCCCTGAAGGAGAGCTGCACACAGAAAAGCTTTTTATAATTTTGCCCTGCGTGTTAAATTCTACGACAGAGTCTTTATCTTCATTTGTTGCGTATAGGTTACCATCTGTTCCTTTAATAATTTTGCGAACAAAACCGATGCTGTCACTTCTTATAACGCTTTTAAAGGCACCTGAGTTTGCAAAGACAGCAATGGCATTTTTCATTCCGACAAAAATTGACCCTTTCTTATCAGAGAAAACACTAAACGCACCGGAAAGATTATCTGCACCCATTTTAGTAATACTTTTTACAAACTTACCAGAAAGAGAAAACTCATCAAGTTCGCTTGAGTTAAAGCCTCCATTATTTATCACCCACATGTTTCCGTTTTCATCAAGCGTTACTCCTGTCGGGTTCGTAAGAATACCCTGGTTATTATGCAGGAAATCCTTTTTAGATAAAAAAATGCCTGTGGAGGTAAAGACACTTAGTCTTGCTCCAATTGGGGAACCAAAAGGGGCATCAGAGTCGAGAGACCAATAAAAATAACCCCCATCCATCACATAGATGCTGCCGAAACTATCGACGGCAATTCCGCAAGGGGTTAAAAAGGAACCGTCTTTTTGATTAGGATACACCGTTGCAGCAGTACCTATCGTAGTGACAAGGTTTCCCGAGGCAGAATAAATTACTACCCTTCCATTGGCACCGTTACCCTTAGAAAGTCCTCTATCAACAATGCAGATATTGCCCTTTGAGTCAATCACAGAATCAGAGGGAAAGACAAGTTCGTTCCCGGTAAAAGAGCTCAAAAGATTGAGGTTTGTGTCAAAAATAAAAATCTTATTTTCAAGCATACTTATTGCAATGACTGTTTTGCTTCCATCAGAGGAGAGGCCTCCAGGGAAATTTATAGGATAAGTCTTAATAATGTTCCCATTTAAATCAAGTTTGAAAATCTTACCGCCAAAATAATCTGAAACGAATATCCCATCTTTCAGGACCGTAACTCCATTAGGAGTATTCATTCCATTAGATATCGTTTTAGAAAAAAGGCCACTTTTTGAAAATACTTTGACTCCTCCTCCAAGTGCATCAGCAATGTAAAAATTGTTCGAATAATATGCTATATCAGTTGGATAAACCAACTGTGCTAACGAGCCAAAGGTGTAACTATTTTGAAGAAGCGAGTTCAGGACGTGCACTCTTCCGTATGAGTTATCAATTACCGCAATTTTACCGTCATCAGTCATGCAAATACCCTGCATGGGGAATAAGTATTTAGAGTCATAATCGTTTTCGTATAAGTTCGCTTCAGTTAAGGAAATCGAACCAATGAACTCCTCCTGAGGAACTGCAATATCCTGTATGATCTTAACGCTCTTCACCGAGAAAGCTATTGAAGTCTCGACAGGTGTAAGCAAATTAAGAATAAGAACTAATCCAATCGAAATTAGTGTTAATCTTTTCATTTTTCACCTCTCACGGGTATTTCTCGCCGTAATGCTTTGCAAGCATGAAAAAATCGATGCTGCTTATAATGCCGTCAAAATTAAGGTCACAGGAGGCGTTGTATCCTGTATCACCCTTTTTTTTCAAGAAGCTTGCTTTGAGAATGTTCAAGTCAAGATTATTGATTGCGTTATCATTGTTCAAATCAAAGAAATGTGAATAATCAGAAATATTATAATACAGTTGTGGAAGGACAAAACCTAAAAGCTGAGAACTCTGAACAGAAGAAACGCCAACAAAACCAGACCCATTGTCCAACGCTTTCAGTTTTAATGAAGCTATCACGCTCTTGTTTGTGAATGAGCTAGTTTCGGATGTCAAAGAAATTTTAACTACCCCGTTCTGGATATCGGAGGTAAAATTTATGTCATCTGCCAGGCTTTTCCCTTTCTGACATTCGCTGACCGCAAAGTGGTACGGGTCGAAATTGAAGTTAAAGTTAAGGCTCCCCGCCAGTTTTAAAGAATCAACGTATACGTCAAGCCAAAATTCATTTCCGTTCTTCAATAAAAGCGTAAAATTGTTTTGAGGAACAATGTATATGGTGTTGGAAGGAGACTGTGATACAGTAAATGTACCACTTGAGGAAGAAGTAACTTCTGTTGGCAAGACAATCTTTGCACCTTCGTTAACGGTTGCTTCTATGTACTCTACTTTATAGTAATAGGTACCGTTGTCGTACTTGAAATCTTGCGATAAATCCATTAGAGAGAGGTTTGCGGAATAATCGCCAACGTAAATAGGGGCTTGGTCAAATATTGTATCAATCAACTTGCCCGAAAAATCATAAACATCAACCTTTACCTCCTCAGCAACGTTTCCGTTAAAAGTGGAATTGTCATCAGACATGCTTTGTCCTATGCCAACCGTAAACTGTACTACGAGGTTGTTTTGAGGAGTCAAACCGGTGCCTGATATCTTAACGTTGTTTAGTACAGGCTGGATTGAGGCATTGGCAATGTAGACAAAAGGAATGTGTAAATTTATTGAGCTTGAGTCTTTGAGGTAAATATATCCGTAGGCCTCCGACGACTCTTTCAAAGCAGAAAAATTAGCAGTGAAAGTAGCAGTGCCGTTTACTGGCACACTAACAATAAAAGGCAGAGTAATTGAAATTTTGTCATTTGAAACCATTTGATAAGAAGTAAAGAAAGTTTTTGCATTGCTTGATAAGTTAGTCACAGTAAACGTTACTGACTTAGTTAAATCACCGTTACCAAAAATCACTGAGGATGGTTTAATGAAATAATTTGAATTGATAGCATTTAATGCATTTATTCTGCCCGCTCCTTGCATTAATGGAGAAAAAGGAAGCCCGGAGTACGGGTTGATGAGTACGTCAGAGGAATTCATCAATAAAGCCTTTGCATCATCAGGGCTGATGTTCGGCCTCCACTGCTTTAGCAAGGCAGAAACGCCTGCAACTACTGGAGAAGCCATTGAAGTGCCACTCATTACGCCAACTTTATCTGCCGGAAGCGTTGAACTAACATTCACTCCAGGAGCTACCAAATCAGGTTTGAAAAACAAATCTGAAGTTGGTCCGTCAGAGGAGAAATCAGCGATCCGTCCGAGGCCATATTTATTCTGAATGTATATACCTAAAGATAGATTCTCCTTTAGTGTTTGCCCGTCAGTGAAAGAAACAAATAGAAACGGTATGAACCCAGTTGCTTGAGGGTTACTTTCAGAAGATAGTTGTATACTGGGGATACCACTAACATTGTTATATACTATTACTCCGATTGCTCCTGCGCTCTTAGCGTTGAGATCTTTATCACCAAAATATATCTTACCTCGTTCAATGAAGGCAATTTTACCTTTAACGTCTTTCCCTTGAAAGTCACTTGGCTCTCCAAGACCGCAGTAGACCATATCATAATTTCCATCATTAAAAAATGGAGATTCTGGAGGGTAATTAGCAAGAATTTGCTTATTACCAGAGGTTATAACTCCTGTGATGCTATCATCGGTTGCCCCGACTCCGATAGCTTTGTCCACAGAAGCAGGGGAGGAGAGCGGAAATTCCACTGAATCAGAGCGCGAGCCCTTATTCCCTGCAGCAGCCACAACAACTACCCCGCTGCCAACCGCATTTCTTACGGCTAAAGACTGAGGGTCGTCTCCAAAAGCCTGCCCTCCAACCGTACCAATAGATATGTTAATGATGTTACATTTATCCTTAACTGCTTGTTCGATGCCTTGAATTATTGTCGAAGTAGAGGTAGAATTATCGTTACCCGAAAATACCTTATAAGCTCTTATTTTTGCATCAGGAGCAATGCCATCGACAGAACCTGCTATTATGCCAGCCACATGTGTACCATGGCCGTCGGAATCTTTTGGATCAGCATCGTCATCTGCAAAATCATAACCTCCGATCACTTTAGAGTTTGGAAAATTGCCTCCTCCAAGCTCTTTGTCAGTGTAATCCACACCGGTGTCGACAATACCAACTACAATGCCTTTTCCTGTGATATAGTTATTGGAAGAATCTTTCTTTTTGTTCACGACATCTGATTGTATAACTTTTGTGAGAGTAGTCCTCTCAAGATAAACTGGATTATCTTCAAAGATACCGCTAACATCTTTAAAATTGGCAATGCCTTTGATATCAGTGCCTTTGACCTTGCAAGCAACAGCATTTACGGTGTAGGAAAATGAAAATCTTGTTTCCCCACCAAGTGAAGAAACTAAATCTGAAAACTTTTCGTGGAAACTTTGGATTTGTGCTTCATAGGAGTCCGCTTCATTCCTGTTTACAAATGACAGCAGCTTATAAGCAAAGCTTTTTCTGTACTCTAAAACTGGTGGTTTGTTGAACACTACAATAACTTGTTTAAATTCATTTGAATAAAAGTCAAATTTTCCGAAAAATTTTGCACTTATTCTTTCATAATCCACGATCTCTATCAGTGGATTTACTCTCCCGTACGATGACGGAAGTGAGCTCATTAGAAATAATATGGTTAGCATTAAAGCTACAACAACCCTTTTCATTGCGTCCTCCTAACTTTTATTCTTCTGTAACCCGAGATCATTTTCATCGGATTTATCTATGCACTTCTTTCCAGCGGATTTACTCCTCTGTATCCGCACTTCTTACCAGAGGATATATTTTACACACTATTGACTGAAATTAAAATAGTTTTATAAATAAATCATGAAATTTGATTTAATTATTTTTGATTTTGACGGTACTTTATTTGACACGAAAGCGGATATTACAGCATCTATTAACTTTGCTTTAAAGCAGTGCAATGTACCTCCTGCTTCTCCAGCGTTGGTTTGGAGGTTCACGGGAGATGGGACTCCAGCCCTTGTTAAGAGAATTTTGGGAGAAAAAAACAAGGACTTTTTCGAGATTGTTCTGAAAACGTCTTTAGATTACTATGAAGCACATTCTGCTGATTTTGCTAAACCAATTGGTGATATAGAGTGGTTCCTTGAGCATTATAAAAATAAAACAAAGACGATTCTCTCGAACAAATATAAATCATTGATAGACAACATAATCCATAAATTTGGCTTTGAAAAATATTTCAACGCTTCCTTCGGAAGGGACAGCTTTGCAAAAAGCAAGCCCGACCCGTTACCGCTCATTGAAATAATGAGCATGTTTAGCGTAGAAAGATACCAAACGCTTTATATAGGAGATAGCGTTAACGACGTTCTAATTGCAAAAAACGCAGATGTTAAATGCTTTATCATTCCATCAGGAGCATCTAATGAAATTGAGATCGAAAAATTGAAACCTGATCTCTTGTTCAGAAATTACAGAGAGCTTGAAAATATTATCGAATAGATTAAAATTAAGTAGGAGGTAATGATGGCATATTTGCTCGTAATCGTTCTTAACAAAACAGAAAAGATCAACAAAATTCTTGAACGCTTTATAGAAGCTGATGTCCGCGGTGCAACAATTATCGATTCGATTGGTATGGGAAGGACGCTTGAACCAGAGATTGCTACTTTTTCAACGCTTCTTGAAGTATTCAATATCGGGAAAGGACGCTACCCGGAGAACAAAACAATTTTTACTCTAATTAAAGAAGAAAAAACTTTAAGGGATGCCCAGAAAATCGTAAGAGAAGAGCTTAATGATTTTAAAGAAGCAGGGACAGGAATAATGTTCGCCGTGCCTGTTACAGATTTTGTTGGTATATCTCCTTCGCTTGAAGAAGAAGAACAAGCACTTAAGGAACACAAAAACATCGAAAAACATATAGGATAATAGGTTTCCATCCTACTCATCTTCTCGTTGGATTTCAATGCGAATGTTAATTGTAAGAGCAGTGAGGCTTCATGGATTTATATCTGGTGGAGGCGGCGGGAGTTGAACCCGCGTCCGAGTAAGTAACCCATACCGACGACTACAGGCTTAGTCGATCATTGTTTTTCTGTCTCCGCACCCGAGCGACAGGGTTTGGACACATATCCTGAATTATACTTTGCAACATAGGCTCAGGCAACCTACACTGCAAGACCTGCATTCCTACGTTTTGAACGTCCTACAGGTGGAGACTGCCCAAAACGTTAGCTGCCTATGCAGCTAATGCGTAATTATAATCGGCGTTTATATTTTTTGGTGGATGTTTAAAGAGGCCAACCACCGTCCTCTGCCTGCTCCGGTATGCTCCACTTATCCGTCGAGCCCCAGCGCCCCCGATTTGTACTGCAAAATATATTATACTACATTCAAAAATATTTACAATCTAAACAATATTTTCATATTTCCTTCAAAGTTTTTTGATATCGTTAAATAAGGTAAATCATTTAAAAATGGAGATTGCAGAAGCAGTTGCCCTGAAAATAGGAAAAAGGTTTAGCAAAATGGCACGAAAATTACTATTCCTTTAAAAGCATCGACTGCCGCCTCAGGCTAATAAAAAAGAGCCAATATTCTTGTTGCGAATTTAAAAGAATTCTGTTATAAATATTATGCGGTCAATTGATAAAAATAGATATAAGGAGATGATTATGCGCTACGGAGAATACGAAATAGCAAATTACAGCCCAGAGTTTTTCCCGGAAGTTGTTGAGATTCAAAAGTATCTGTGGCCTAAGTATACAAGCAATACGGCAGAATACTTAAAATGGAAATTTGAAAATAATCCTATTAATAGGAAATTTCTTGGCGTTGTTGCGTTAGATAAAGGCAAAGTTATAGGTTTCAATGGGCTTTTCGTGACGCGCTGGAGAGTCGGAAACAAAAACGACCAAATATTAATGCTTAGCCAAGCGGATATATCTGTGCATCCTGATCATCGAAAGAAAGGTTTGTTCACGGCGATGACAGAATATGCAGTGGAGAAATTTGAAAGCACGGAATTTAAGGCGTTTATAGGCCTGAGTATAAATACATCTTCGGGTGTAGCCTACCGGAAAATGAGTTGGCCCAAAATTACCGACAGAACAAGTGTAAGGCAAACAAGTTTATCTGGGATGTTAAACTGGAGGCTCGTGCAGAAAACAGGTAAAAGTCTGCTTAAGCTCCGCATAAATTACGGGACGTCTGGGAATATCGAAGTTTCAAACAAACCAAGGCCAGAAGATATGTATTCTGTTGTAACCCAACAAAAAATTCTTGATGATAAGATTACACTTTTTAGAGATGTAGATTTTTTTAAATGGAGATTTCAAAACGTAAGAAGGAAATACTTCTTTTACTACTGTTTGAAAAATGAGTCCATCGACGGCTATGTTGTGATAGAAACAGCTGACGACAGCACAAGCGGACACATTTTAGATTATGCAGAAGCAGAAGACGGGGCCATTAATGAAATCCTGCACTACATTGTACGAGAAAGACATTTTGATATGCTATCTGCCTGGAATTTTAGTTTGAGGGAAGATTTCGGAAGAACATTAAAAAGTCTCAGGTTCAGCACAACAAACTTACCTGCAATAATAGAAAAACTTTTTCCTCACGAGTTCCCTTTGCTTCCGGTATTTGTAAGACCAACAAAGAAATTATACAAAGAAGAAGATTGGTTTATTGAAAGCATTGATATAAGGGACATTAAAAATTGGGAAATTAAGAGAATTTGCTCTGATAACACTTGACGGAAGATGCTTGTATAGGTTTCATTACATATCTGGTGCCAGGCACCAATCTTGCCGCAAAGAACGCAACTCCACTTTGTTTTGTGAGTTCGGAATGGTTCTCTCTTACTTTTCCTAAAAGCCTCCTCAGGATATTTTATTTAGGAGCCTTCCTTTCGTAAAGCATCCCCACCTCTCAGACGTAAGAAATAGTCGTAAATTGGAGCAATAAGCTTAAAACCGTTCATTAAATCAACAAGTAAACCCTTGCTGAATAAATTATTATCAATGCTCCTCCTGGATACAAAGTATATATTTTTTCTTTGATACCATTCTTGCAAGTCAGCAGAAAGCGAGTTATCAATTATTCTTTTGTATCTTTCTCCGGCAATCATAAAGGTTTTCTGCTTTTTGTACAAGGAATTTATTTCTACGAAATCACTGTCTCTTTCAATGATCTGCCTTCTCAACTTGCACATTGACTCTCCTGGGATTTCGTAAAATCCCATTCCATAGTGATAAAAGTCAGGATATGTTTCAAAAAAATAGGAAGGTTCTGTCTTCCAGTCTTTACATATTCTTTTATAAGCAATCCACATATTACATCTATAGGGAGATTTATCACGGGAAAATCTAATGTCTCTATGTATTCTTGAAATAATTTTTTCGGATTTATATCAAAATCCGCATCGATAGTCAGCATGAATGGACCAAGATCTGTTGCCAACTCCTGGAAAGGCAACAGTAGATATTTGTTGTAGTCTTCTTTATTGAAGTCAAACCAGGCCTTATTGTTATTTGCCTTTAAGTTACTTAAAAACTCGAACGTTCCTTTCCAGAAACCCTCAAACATAAAACTCTCCTCTTAAAGTTATCAGCATTTCACTAGTATTATAGCTAACCAACGTATTTTAAACAATAACTCTGGGAAATCTTTTATACAACGCTTAATTGATATTTGCAGCAATTGGTTATAATTAATCGGAGAATTTATGGTGAAAGCACCAAGAAATTTTTTACAAACTTTGTTGAATAGTAAAACTTGCTTGAGAAAAATTATAGTATTGTAGAGAAAGGTTCTATCGTCGCTTCGCCTTTTTAGTTTTTAGGGTGCTCATTTAACTTTCTTTATTGTAAATCTTTTGCGGCCATCTTTCCATGGCAGGTGGCATAGGTTATCGAACGAGTGTGCCCACTGCAATCCCCGATGAATTTGAGATTGTTGTATCTACCGTTGTCCAGTTTATTGGAGTAGAACTTTACCTCAATTGCATACATTAAATTATCTGGATAAGCAATTCCAGGAACAACATCGCCAAGCCGTTCCATAAATTCAATTATTGAAAGAGCTATTCTTCTCGGAAGCACGAGGTTGATGTCGCCAAGTACATAATTATCCTGTGGGAGTGTTGGTTGCACCCTGCCAATCTTTTTTGTCCTCTTATTCTCAAGGAAGTCTCCGTAAGTTTGAAGCAGTACTTTTCTTCCGCCTGCTAAAATATTGCCAAGCTTACTTATGTATGTGCCGTAGCCGATTGGGTCATTGAAAGGCTCGGTAAAAGAGGTGCTCACCAGAACTGCAAAGTTGGTGTTATCGCTTGCTCCTACGGAGTTTGAATGGCCATTCACCGTAACGAAATCGTCATATTCTTCGAGCACAACCTGTCCAGAAGGATTGTTGCAGAACGTCCTGACCAAATATCCTGTTTTTGCCCTCATTTGCACTTTGAACTCGTACATTTCTTCGTTTAAATCCTGAACAATATGGTTGGGGAGCTCGTATCTTACGCCCACATCAACAATGTTGCCTGACGTAATAATCTCTGGATGAACTAAAGCAATCTGTTTGATCAGGTTATGTCCGCTTCTTCCTACTGCAACAACCACATAATCAAAGGTGCCCTCGAAACCTTCTCCCAGCACTTTGAACTTATCGCCAACAAACTCAACACTTTCTACCTTCACTCCAAAATGGAATTTTATATTTTTATTATTTGAAAAATCCTCATATATTCGACCGAGCACATCTTTAAGGTGGTCCGTACCTATGTGATAAAAAGAAGCGTTGATAGGTTCAAACCCTTTGGAGTAAAATTTTCCAAAGAATGGAGACCTTTTGTCGAATGAAACTCCTGTTTTAACTCCTTTCCTTTCCGACTCATCAAGATGCTCAAGGTAGAAATTGACGACTTCTTTCTGCATCTCCTCAGGCACAAGAATGTCGCCGCCCATACTTGTTGAAACAAACAACTTTCCGTCAGACCTTATTCCTGAAATGCTTGAGCTGAAGATATCTTTAGACCTCTCAAGTATGTGTAGCTCATGCCCTTTGTCTTTGGCCTCCGACACAAAACCAATCGCTGCTGCACCAAAGCCGATAACCGCTATTTTCATATTTGCCTCCAGCTATAAATTCTTACTAATCTATTATACTGATTATTAGATTTTTTTGAGAAAGTTTCCAAAACTTAACATCTTCATAATTCCTTCACATTGTTGTTTTACAATAGTGTCGTAGTTAAAAAAATATTATATAGCTCCCCCTTTGTTAGATTTTACATATATAAGGGCTCTCTATGAGAGCCCTTTGTGTATTTATATTGAATCATTTTGAAAATCAACATCTATTTTGCATTTTTTACGCAATTGTGTGCAAACATTGCAACCTTTGCTTACTTTGCTATAAAACATCGATTTTGCGAAAAGGACATAGAAAGATTTAATCAAAATAAAAGACGTTAGGGTCTAATTTACCCTGACGAATATCACTTATTTTATGCTCACGCATTGTAAGCCTCCGCTATAGTCAGGACTCACCGATTTCATTTCCTTAAGAAAAGCATTTTCTGCAAAGTGAATTGTCTCTCCCTTCTTTAAAACCAACCTGCTCTTTTCATTGCCTCCATTGCAATCTTGCCACTCGGTCCATCTCCTCTGGCAACAGAAATACCAACATTTGGGCCTACTGTTTCTGCAATCTCAGCAATATCCTTGTGAGTAAAACCTGGACAGAGAAGGATCGATTCAATCCCTTCCTCTTTTACAAGTTTTTTGCTTACTTCCAACGCCTGCTTCTGGTCTCTTACCAATCTTACAAACAGTTTGTACTTTGGGGTCTCGAGTATACAATTGTTCTTATCAGGATCTGCATCTGGAGTATGTGCAAGGAATAAAGTTTTAAATGCCATACTTATCACCTCCTAAATTTTATTTTTTAAAATGCCTGCCAAATTATACAGCATGCCAAAAAGGTATAATTTTCGCTCAAATAAAAACATTTTCTACTTATATTTCTTTAAGCAAGGCTATGTTGCTTTGCTTCTTTTCCAATTCTTCAATAAATCCTAACACAAAAAATTAAAAACAAAATATCGAATTCCCTTACCAAAAATCCCTATTAAATTGAATCATTGGGTCACACAAAAAATCCCTTTAAAACCTCCTTATTTTTAAAAAATAAATTAGCCACTCTACATATTAAATTTGAAAAAGTAATTGTGCCTGAACAGCAAGAAAGGTTGCTCTTAAATGCATTCATTTTGAATCAGTAAATATTCCGTCCAAATATATCGCATAGGTAATATGAGCTTTGTATAGTCCATCCAAATCTATTTTCTTTTCAGTTTCTAAATCAATTAAATACTCCCCGCAGGTAAACTTGCAACCTTCTGTAAAGTTCATAACATTAGGATTTGCAATTCCTAAATCTTTTGCATTGTTGCCATCTAAGTCAGCTTCCCAAAGTTCTTCTGAGTTATTGTCATTATAAACAGTAAAAATAATTTTATTGCAATTTGAAAGCACTGCATTAATGTGCAGATTTTTATTCAATTTACTTTTGAGTTTGCTTTCAAGCACTGAAGTTTCGGTTTCCAAATCTTTATCGGTTGCAGGGCGAACATTTCCCTTGAGGTCAGTTACAAAATACGAAGCACCTTCACTTGTATTTATGCTGTAAAGAATCTCTTTTCCGTCGTTTATGAACTTAGGTTCGCCAAGGTAATTCTCCCCGAAATTGGGATTAAGCCCAGAGCCTTTAACAAGCGTTGTTTCTTCGCCTGTCTCAAGATTTTTTAACCACAGGGCCGCGTCGTTATCAGGGAAAACGCCGCCCTTTCCTCCAACATAAGCAATATATGTTTCTGAAGGAGAGATATCAAAATAATATGCAGCTTCATTATTATCGCTTATAGGTTCTAAAAGGGATGTGTTAACTTTTGTATCAAGATTAACTACTGCAACATAACCCAATGAGCCATTTACGCCCCCGTTTCCATAAACTAAGTGGTCAGAGTTACTGATAAAATGACATATATTGCATGATTCCCAGTCATTTTCTGTAATCTTGAAAAGTTCAAAAGTCTCAAGGTTCATACCATAGAGCATCTCCTTGCTTGTAAGCGTTGTTTGATTATCCCATACATTTACTACAATCCATTTTTTATTGCTTGAGTTAGCATATATTCGTACATCATAATCTTTATTGGGAGCACTTACAATTTTCTCGGTAACTTTACCGTCAATGCTTCCAGCATAGATCGCTCCATCCGAAACAAAAACAATCTTTGGCTCATCTGTTGGTAATGCCGAATTACCAGCTTCTTCCACTTTCAAATAGTCACTTAGGGGATTAACCTGTGATGCATTATCTTCATTTGGCTGGCTTGGATTTTCTGATGGGATAACTGCTGAAGGATTGTCTGTAGGAAGTTTATTTGTTAATATTCTACTTTTTAAAAAAACATAGATTCCTCCTGTGATAAGCACTGTTACAATCAACACAGCCAGAATAATTTTTAAAGAATTTTTCATATTGCGCCTCTTTTATTATTTTATCCAAGTCTTTCCTATATTTATTATATCCCTTTTGAAAAATATGTTATGGGAAACATAACATAAGGAGCTCCAGTGAACTGCTATTTCAAATCTTAAATTAAATAAAAAAGGTTCCAAAAAATAGTGCTATAATATTATGAATAAGGAATTAGGAGGCAAATATGGAAATTAAAAACAAAGTCGTAGTGATTACAGGTGGTTCAAGAGGTATAGGAAAGGCAACCGGAATAAAACTTGCAGAACTTGGTGCACATATTGCAATAATTTATGCTTCCTCTGAAGACAAAGCAAAAGATGTAAAGGAAGAAATAGATTCGCTTGTGACGAATTGCAAAATTTACAAATGTGATGTGTCAGACTATAGAGAAGCAGAAAAGTCAGTTTCTCAAATTTTAAAAGATTTCGGAAGAATAGATATTCTTGTAAACAATGCAGGAATTGCAATTAAGAAAGAAATTACCGGGATGGATGAAGAAGCCTGGGACAGAACGCTCGACGTCAATCTTAAAGGGATGTTCAATATGTGCAGGTTTGTTGTACCTATTATGCTAAAGCAGGGGCAGGGAAAGATTGTAAATGTTTCGTCTCTTGCAGGAAGAAACGGTGGCACGCTTGGAATTGCCTACGCTTCTTCGAAAGCAGGCGTCATCGGGTTAACCCAATCGCTTGCAAGCGAACTTGCAGAAAAAGGCATTCTCGTTAATGCAGTTGCGCCAGGCCCAGTTTATACTGACCTCGTTTCAGGGCTAACTGAAGAAGCAATTAAAACACTTGAAAAACTCTCTCCCATAGGAAGGTTTGCTCACCCAGAAGAGATTGCTCATGCGATAGTTTTCCTCATTGAAAATGATTATGTTTCGGGCGAAGTTATAAACGTAAATGCAGGAAGATACATGAATTAGTTGGCATATGGCAAACGATATACTCAACCTCATAAAACAAAGGAGAAGCATAAGAAACTTCAAGAAAGATAAAGTCTCAAATGACTTCATTTTAAAAATTCTTGAAGCAGGAAGGTATGCTCCTTCTGCAGAAAACAACCAACCGTGGAGATTCTATGTAATCACAAAGGAAGAAAATATAGAAACCATTGGAAGACATTGCCAGATTGCTTTTCTAAACTCTTTTGTTAAAGAAGCATCATTCCTTGTTGTTTTATACACTAACAAAAGGCACAGGTTTGTTGAAACAGACTGCGGGCTTTCAGCACAGAACATGATGGTTGAAGCATTCTCTCTTGGAATGGGAAGCTGCTACGTTGGTGCATTTAGAGAAAAGGAGATAAAAAATTTTCTAAAGCTTAAAGATTTTGACCGTATAATTGGGGTAATAGCTTTTGGGTATCCTCAAGAAATTCCTCTTGCACCAGAAAGGCTTCCACTCGAGACAATTGCCAGGTTTGATTTTAAAGAAAATTTAAAAACGGTTCAAAAGTCTTCGCTCATAAGAAATTTTTTTAAGTCAGGCTTCTTTTCCATACTTGCAAGATCCTTTAGAGAAAAGGCACATAAAGAGTCTTGATTTGCCTTCGATGTAATTAACCTCCACTTTGCATTTTTGGTTTGTTCCGAAGGCATTGTAGGGTCAAGTAACAGATAATTGCGTAAATTCTTCATTTTCTATTTTGCATTTTTTATGTGTTTTTATGCAAACATTGCAACCTTTGCATATTTTGCAAACAAACGCCAGTCTTATGCAAAGGACATTATAAAAATTAAAAGCCCTCTCTTTTTCGAGAGGGCTTTTTTAGGCTCTC
>JAIMJY010000023.1 GCA_020692945.1 Caldisericum sp.
TTTCTAAAGAGAAGTTTTATTGTAAATCTTAGTCTTGTTTTGTTATTCTTTGTCTGGGCAAACGCTTATACTCTCATTAAGATTGCAGGTAGAGATCTTTCCCCTACATCCATTGCTATTGCAAGGTTTTTTATAGTTTTTCCCTTCTTGTTCTTTTTTCCTTCGCTTTATAAGATCAAACAAATAGAGAAAAAAGATTTTTTTAAAATCGTGCTGGTCGGGATCCTCATTGTTCCAGCATACCACCTTTTTTTAAACAATGCAGAAACGATGATCAACGCGTCCGTTGCAGCCCTTTTGGCTGGCTTTAGCCCGATTATCACCGGAATATTTTCTTCAGCCTTTCTCAAAGAAAATCTCGGTAAAAAAGGATAATAGGTTTCTTTGTTTCGCTTGCGGGAGTTTTGCTTCTTACATACGGAATTTCTGGAAAGTTTGAAGTCGGGAACAGCCTTGGAGTTTTGTTAAGCCTTTTTTCAGTCACATCCTGGGCTCTCTCAACGGTTATTTCAAAGTCACTTTACCAAAAATACAAACCATTTGACATAACCATTTGGTCTATTTTCATCGGAACTTTTTTGCTTATTCCATTTATTCGTCGCCAGAATATTTCAGAAATCATGCATATGAGCTTGTCTTCTTTCCTTGCAATAATGTATCTTGGGTTCCTTTGCATTCTGCTTGGATACGGCGTATGGTTCAAAGCACTTGAGTTCAAAGAGGCTTCTTCTACAGGCGCTTTTATTTATTTAAACCCTATTATAGGAAGCTTAAGTGGTGTAATTTTCTTGCATGAAAGCTTAACTTTTTTGATGATAGCGGGAGGCGTAATAGTTATACTCGGGCTTTTCTTTGTAAATCCCTTACGTATGCAGAGACATTAGTTCTTTGTAATTATTGATGATTCTATCAAGTACTATTGCCACCGCGCTTCTTACAGATAGATGGTTGAATTCACCAATTCCACAAATTGGCGGCAGGAAATAATTGATTTTCTCTAATGCAACGTCTGCTATCCCCCAACCTGTTCCAAAAACAAGCAGTACTGTTTTGCCGTGAACGAGCAAACTCGCCGCACTCATGAAATCAATCTTGTCCGTGTCTTTTTCTTGAGCAGACGTTCCGATGATTATAGGTGCCGCACCATTTTTAAATGTTATTTCGTCGATTACTTGCTCAAAACTCTCTTTGATTGATAGTGTGGAAACTGCCTCTAACCTATTTGAGTTATAGTCTTTGCCTGAAGTTTTCCAGAACCTTACTATTCGCTCCGCAATTGCCCGTTCCCCTTCGAAAGGTTGCACAAGATAGAAAGCTCTCACTCCATAAGTTACGGACGCTCTTGAAATATCGTGAATATCATGCGTTACGATGCTTGTTACGATAATTTCTTTGTTTTTGTTGTACACAGGATAATGAAGAAGAGTAAGGTAAAGGTTCATCCTTTTTCTATATCCTCTATTACTTTGTTTATTTCTTCCCTTAGTTCTCTGAGGATTTTTAATTCTTCCCTATTAAATTCCTTTTGGAGAAGCAAATCAGGCCTCTTAATGAGCGTTCTCCTCATGGACTCTTTAAGTCTCCACTGTCTTATCTTTTCATGGTTTCCGCTTAAAAGCACTTCCGGTACTTTTTCCTCTTCAAACGTTTCAGGTCTTGTGTATTGTGGGTATTCGAGGAGTAGTTGAGAGAAACTCTCTTCATTGAGCGAGGATTCGTTTCCAAGAACGCCAGGGATTAAACGGACAGTTGCGTCTAAAATTACAAGGGAAGGGATTTCCCCGCCGCTTAGAACGTAATCGCCAATGGATAGTTCCATGTCAACGCTTTTTTCAACTCTTTCGTCAATTCCCTCATAATGCGCCGGGATTAACATAATTGAACCCTTCTTGCTTAAAAATTCTGTAACTTGCGCGTTCAACGTTTTCCCCTGAGGAGTTATCAAGATTTTATAGGAAGGACCATTTTCTTCCTCAATAGATTTGATTGCTTTGGCTACTGGCTCTATTTTCATTACCATACCTGCACCGCCACCGTAGGGGCTATCGTCTGTTGTTTTATGCCTATCTGTTGTGTAGTCACGCAAATTATGTATGTTAAAGTTTATGAGCTTCTCTTTAATGGCAATTCTGAAAATACCAAAGTCCTTTGCTTGTTCAAAAAATTCCGGGAAAATTGTTATGATATGAATGTCCATAAGAATAAGGCACCCTAAGGTGCCCTTAATTATTCATTTTTTATTTCTTCGTGATTGCCTTCTCCGGAATTTATTGAGGCAATTATACCGTCTTTTATAATGACTTCCTGCGAGGAAACCTTCTTCATCAGGTTGTCCCCTTCTTTAACATCTACGTATCCTTCAATTACGGTGTACGGAAAGAGTGACCCGATTCCAAGAGAGTCAACTTCTTTGACTCTGCTGCTTAACTCTGCAGCAACAGCTTCCTGAAGCATGCGCTCTTCTTCTATCCGTCCCTTGAGAGACTCAACATATCCTGGACTGCCCATGCCCGGGCTTTCAATAACGAGTCGTGCAAGTGAAGTTTTTAACTCCTTTGCCTTGCTCTGAGCCGTATTAAGCTGGTGATCAAGTTCTCTTTTGTAATCGGTCTTAAACTCTTCTGTAACAATTACCTTTACAACGACATTCTGTTTCAAATGAAGCACGCTCATCGGGTACCTCTTAACTATTCTACTACTTCTTTCGGTTTAGAATTTATTTGAATGCTTGCGTTCTTTCCGATTTTGCTGGAAGCAGCCTTTACTATTGTTCTAAGGGCGTTTGCGGTTTTGCCTTGCTTTCCAATAACCTTACCGATATCGGAATCTGCAACCTTAATTTCATAAATAACTGCCTGTTCGCCAGCAATCTCTGTAATTTTAACCTCTTCAGGGTTGTCAACCAATGCTTTAATAATGTTCTCGATTAAGTCCTTCATCTTTTGCCTCCTTGTAGTTTCAGGAATTCGCTCCATACATTAGCCCTCTTCAAGATTTTAACGACACTTTCAGTGGGTTGTGCGCCTTTAGAAAGCCAATCAAGAACGCGTTCCTGTTTAACATTAATCACTTCTGGTTCAGCAACTGGATTCCAGAAACCTACATTTTCAATAAAGCTGCTATCGCAAGCTTTATGTGAATCAGTAACTATAATTCTGTAAGATGCCCGATGAGGTGCTCCTACTCTTGCAAGCTTAATTTTTGTAGCCAATTTTAAAACCTCCTAGTAAATTTATCATAGTATTCTACCTTAATTTCATAATTCGGTCAATAGCTTTTAAATTTTTTGACAGATTTCTGAAGTTAGAGAAATTTTTTATAAGCTGATTTATTTCAAACTTTTCTACGCCAGCTCCTTTTGCTATTCTTTGCTTTCGTGAGCCATTTATAATATCTGGATTGTGTCGTTCTTCTTCAGTCATACTGTCTATTATCGCAAACATCCTTTTAATCTGGCTCTCATCAGAAAAATTTGCAGGGAGTTTTAACACTTGTGTTTGAGGAAGCATTCCTATCACCTGAGAAAGTCCGCCCATTTTTACGATCCCTTCGAGTTCTTTTTTAAAGTCTGCGAAGTCAAATTTGCCACTTTCGACTTTTTTCATCATTTCTTCACTTTCTTTGGCGGAAATGGCAGTGCTTGCTTTTTCGACTAACGTTTGGATATCTCCTCTTCCTAAAATTCTTGATATTATGCGTGATGGGTCAAATGGTTCAATGTCCTGGATTTTTTCGCCAATGCCAACAAATTTTACAGAAGCTCCGGTAACATACTTGAAAGAAAGTATGCTTCCTCCCTTAGCGCTGCTATCGTATTTTGTAAAAATCCCACCGGTTAGTTTAACGTAGTTTGCAAAACCTTCTGCCACGCTTAACGAGTTCTGCCCTATCGTCGAGTCCATCACAAGGAGAGTTTCCTTTGGTTCAAGTTGCAGAGTTGTAAATTTAAGTTCTTGCATCACTTCGGGATCGATTTCTGTTCTTCCTGCCGTGTCTATAATCACTGCATCGTATGTTTCTCTCTCAATAAGATCTTTGAGGCTTTTGATTGCTCTCTCTGGAGTTGGTTGTTTGTCAGTAAAAGCGTCTACGTTGTTCCTTTGAGCTATGTTTACAAGTTGCTCGTAAGCAGCCGGCCTTTTAAAGTCAAATGGCACAAGTAACGGCCTGAAACCTGATTCTTTTAAGTAATACGCAAGTTTTCCTGCCGTTGTCGTTTTGCCATTGCCCTGGAGACCTACAAGAATAATAATGTTACGGCGACCTTTCTCTATCTTGAGAGGCTCAAAAGTTCCAAGTGTTTTTGAGAGCTCGTTGTAAAGAATCGTTATTACTTGTTCGGCAGGAGTAATGCTTTCTATAATTTTACTTTCCCTTGCTTTAGTCTCTACATTAGCGACAACTTCTTTTACAACTTTGAAATTTACATCTGCTTCAAGCAGAGCAACCCTTACTTCCCTCAGTGTAGTATGAATGTCCTCTTCAGAAAGCCTACCCTTGCTGTAGAGTCTTTTAAAAACCTTTTCGAGATTTTCTTTTAACCCTTCAAAAATAGCACGCCTCCTACAGGAGTTTCTTGATGCTCTCGAGCACTTCTTTTGCTTCTTTTACTTTTTGAGCCACATCCCCGGAAGATGCTGCTTCAATTTTGTCCAGCATCCCTTCAAGCTCAATAGTTAACTTTTTCTCCCTTTTTCTTATTTCAACCAAATGAGCTTTGAAGTCGCATTTCTCCATCTTTCCCGTTGCTCTCCTGATGTGATCGTGAACAGCTTGCCTTGATATATTAAGCTTCCTTGCTATAAGCGCTCCATTGTTATTAGGGTCGATGTATAGAGAAAGTATCTTTTTTTCCTTATCAGTGAGCAAACCATGATAAGTTTCAATTAGCTCTTTAACTCTTGTTTTTTTTATAAGCTTTCGCTCCCTGCCCGAAATTTCTTTTTTCATTTTTAACACCTCTTTTTTTAATCGCTTTTCCGATTAAAGAATTTTGTTTATGTATTTATCAACTTCAAAATATTCTATATCGTTAATTCCCTCGCCTGTTCCTATAAATTTAACAGGGATGTGGTATTTTTCAATAAGCGGAACAATTATTCCAGGCGCAGAGCTTCCGTCAAATTTTGAAAGGGCAATCCCTGTAATCTGGATCGCATTTTTAAATGTTTCAATAAGCGCAAAGGAATTTTGTCCGGTGAATGCGTCTATCACAAGAAGAGTTTCGTCAGGTTTTCTACCAATTTTCTTCTCAATTACTCTTTCAATCTTCACAATCTCGTTAATCAGATTTTTCTTTGTTTCAACTCTTCCTGCGGTGTCAACAAGTGCGACGTTTATCCCTTTACTCAATGCACTTGTAAGCCCGTCAAAAACAATGCTAGCGGCATCGCTTCCTTCTTCTTGCTTTACAATCGGGACGCCTATACGCAAAGCCCAATCCGAGAGTTGTTCTGTTGCGGCTGATCTAAATGTGTCTCCCGCTATCAGCAGAACATCCTTTCCTTTCTTCTTAAAAAGGTTTGCAATTTTTGCAATTGTTGTTGTCTTACCTGAACCGTTTGATCCTATAAAAAGCATCACTGTTGGAGGATTGTCGCTCATGTTAATCTTTGTGTTAACCTCGGAGAAAGTATCTCTCACTCGTTGTACAAAAGCTTCTTTTGCATTTTTCTCATTGATTTTCTTCTCTTTTATGTCGTGAAGAAAACGTTCAGTAAACTGAACGCCAAAATTATTAGATAGCAAAAATTCTTCAATACTTTCTAAATTGCAACTATTTCGTGATAGTAGTTTCTTCAAACTTTCGAATATACTCACTTTTTAAAGCCTCCATTGCAGCAGCTTCCTCCGCCTCTTTCTTAGTCTGACCTTTTCCTTCGCCAATCTTTTTTCCTTTCACTTTCACTTCTGCAACAAAAATTTTCGAAGCCTGGGAGCCCTCTTCTAAAATGATATTATACTCCGGAACTTTATGAGTGTTTTTTTGAACAATCTCCTGAAGGCGGGTTTTGTAATCAGTTGCTTCTATGTTATTTAGCTCGCGGAGCTCCTTTAAAAAAGAGTTGATAATGAATTTCTCTGCACTGTCGAAACCGTAACTTAGGAACATCGCTGCAATAATTGATTCAAAAGCATCGGCAAGTATAGCCTTTTTGAATTTACCGCCACTTTTGCTTTCTCCTTTACCAAAAAGCATTATTTCGCCAATATTCATATTGTACGCCTTTTCAGAGAGACTCTTCTCGCTTACAATGTAAGCCCTCTTCTTGCTGAGCTCTCCTTCTGGGAGTTTTTCAAAACGATCGAACAAGTAATGCGTTATTGCAAGAGATAGTACGGAATCTCCAATGAACTCAAGCCGCTCATTGGAATTAAACCCTTTGTTTTCTCCGCTGAAAGAGGAGTGAGTGATGGCAGTTATAAATAACTCTTTATTTTTCCTTATCTTCTTTCCGACTAACTTCTCTATCATATAGAGTTTGTCTGAAATTGTTTTAGCGAGTGCTGTATCTTTCTGTTTTAAGTTCGGAAACAAGCTCATCGATAACTCCTCCGTTCGCCATATTAAAAGCAACTCCAATGGCATTTTTTATTGCTGTATGCTTTGACCTTCCGTGTGCAATAATGGAAACTCCCTGCACACCAAGCAAAGGTGAACCTCCGAAATTTTCGTAGTCAAAGCGCTTGAATATCTTCTTTAGAGTAGGTTTCAAAAGCAAACCTCCCATCTTGCCTTTGAAGGTTTTTAACGATTCGTTCTTTAAATTTTCAACAAGGACTTCCACCGTTCCTTCAATGGCTTTCAGGGCAATATTTCCTGTGAATCCGTCCGTTACTATGACGTCAACTTTGCCTTTAAGAATCTCATTAGCCTCAATGTTACCTTTGAATTCAGGAAAATTATCCTTCAAAAGTTTGTATGCCTCTCTCGTCAGTTTCGAACCTTTCTCCTCTTCTGCGCCAATGTTTAAGAGTCCTATCGTGACCGGACGCTTGAGAATATTTGAGAGGTAGACCTTTCCCAAAAGTGCAAATACAAGATATTCCCTTACAGCTACTTCAGCATTTGCTCCTGAATCTAAAAGCAATCCCATTGAATTAGGGCAAGGCACTGGAATGCCAATCGCAGGCCTTGTGACATTGGGGAGCCTGCCAAGTACGAACATAGAAATTGCCATCTGTGCCCCCGTGTTTCCTGCGCTTACTATGCCTTTAGCTTCCCCACTCTTCACGAGCTCGATTGCCTTATAGAGAGACGAATTCTTCTTTTTGAGAAGTGCCTCACCAGGGTGGTCGTTCATTGTAATCACGTCGCTCGTGTTAATAATAGAAATTCGAGGGAAATTTCCATACTTTGAAAGTTCCCTTTTAATTACTTGTTTATCTCCAGTGATGATTAGTTCAAGTTCCTGGTTTTCTTGTACTGCATGAACTGCACCTTTAACACTTTCGAGGGGAGCATAATCTCCCCCCATGCCGTCAAGCACTATTTTCATAATTGGAATTTACTCCTCTGTAATCCGCGCTCTTCTTCAACGGATTATGCTTTCTTACTTTTTTCTACTGCCACAACTTCCTTGCCATCATAATAACCGCAATACGGGCAAACATGGTGTGGGAGAACCAAATTATGACAATGAGGACACTCTACAAGATTTGGTGCGTCAATCTTCTCCTTCCATTGTCCCATGCGTTTTCTGCTTTTTGTAGTTTTCTTTTTTGGCTGTGCCATTATAATCAACTCCTTTCTTTTTTTTTTAATTCTCTGTAATCGTTGCTCTTTTACAAACGATTCATTCTCTGTAATCGTTGCTCTTTTACAAACGATTCATTCTCTGTAATCGTTGCTCTTTTACAAACGATTCATTCTCTGTAACCTATAATTCTCTCAGTAGGTTCATTCTCTGTAATCCATGATCCTTCTCAATGGATTACTATATTAAGTAATCTTACTCCTTTGTAATCCTCGCTCTTTTTAAAAGAATTTGTTGAAGCATATCTTACTCCTTTGTAATCCTCACTCTTTTCCAAAGGATTCTTTTTAACAAAAATGAAATTGGCTTTAGAAAAATCTAAATTCATTGCGCTTATCTTGGAAGCCTTCATTGCGAGCTCCTTAATTTCGTCTTCCCCTGCGTCAACGGGGGCTTCAATTCGGTCTCGAAGTTTACCGTTTATCTGGATTGGGATTGTAATTACTTCTTCTTTGTAAATGTTTTTAGGGGCAGGCCAGCTTTGCACGTGAATGCTGTCCCTATGGCCGAATCTGTGCCATAACTCTTCTGCAATAAATGGTGTAGCTGGAGAGATCATTTTTATAAATGCTTCCAATGCTTCCCTGAAAGCTTTAGTCCTTCCAATCGTTTGGTGTTCTTCCCGAATCTTTAAAAGGTAATTCAACCATTCCATAAAACTGCTGATCATTGTGTTAAACTTGAAATTTTCCACTTGATTCGTTATATGCTGTACCATCTTGTCGGTCATTATGTCAACATCTTTTTCTTCGGCAGATGAAATGTATGAAGCAATTTTTGCATTTTCACTGAACAGGTTCCACACTCTCTTCATAAACCTAAACACGCCATTTATGCCTTCTGTGCTCCATAGGGCGTCGCTTTCAAGAGGCCCTATGAATAGCATGTATGCCCTTAGAGTGTCGGTGCCGTATTCCTGGATGATATCATCCGGGTTCACAACGTTCCCCCTTGATTTACTCATCTTTTGGTGGTCTGCTCCAAGTATCATTCCCTGGTTCATAAGCTTTTTAAATGGTTCGTCAAATCCAATGAGCCCTGCATCACGCATTACCTTTGTGTAAAATCGAGAATAGAGGAGATGCATTACAGCATGCTCTGCCCCGCCTATATAAAGGTCAACTGGCAACCAGTAATCAATTTCAGCTCTGTCAAAAGGAGCATCATTGTTATGTGGGTCTGCGTACCTCAGAAAATACCAGGAAGAGCAAGCAAAACCATCCTGTGTGTCTGTTTCTCTCTTTGACGGTTTACCGCATATAGGGCACTTCGTATTCACAAAATTTTTGTCATTTGCAAGGGGTGATTCGCCAGTATCTCGCGGTGAAAAATCAACCTCGTCTGGTAAAAGAACAGGCAGTTCGCTTTCTGGCACTGGCACGGCTCCATGCTCCGGGCAGTGCACGATTGGTATAGGAGCACCCCAGTATCTCTGCCTTGAAATAAGCCAGTCTCTCATCTTATACTTCACGACACCTTTTCCTAACTCTTGTTTTTCGATGTATGCAACTATTTTTGTAATAGCTTCTTCGCTTGTCAGTCCTGAAAATTCTTTAGAATCGATAAGGGTGCCGTAATCGATGAATGCTTTTTCTGTGTCCGCCGTGGCACTAACAGGTTTCACAACGAATTTAATTGGTAGCTCGTGTTTCTTAGCGAAAGCGAAGTCTCTTTCGTCGTGTGCAGGTACACCCATAACAGCTCCCGTTCCGTAGGAGTAAACAACATAATCGCCTACGAAGATTGGCACTCTCTCTTGAGTGAGTGGGTTTATGGCGTAAGTTCCCAGGAATGTGCCGGTTTTTTCACGGTCTTGTGAGAGCCTGTCCATTTCGGCTTTCTTGAATGCTTCTGTTGCATAGCGTCCAACCTCTTCCTTCCTATCAGAAGTAGTGAGTTCGTGAAGCAAAGGGTGCTCTGGAGCAATTGCAAGGAAAGTGACTCCAAAAATTGTATCAATTCTGGTAGTAAAAACTGGTATCTCGCAGGTAGTTCCACCGGGCAGTTCCACCTTGAAGGCAATTTCTGCTCCCTCGCTTTTGCCAATCCAATTCCTCTGCATGGATTTTATTCTGTCTGGCCATTCGATTCTGTCAAGCCCTTCAAGTAGTTTGTCGGCATAATCAGTAATGCGGAAGAACCACTCTTTAAGCTCTTTTCGAACTACAGGTGTTCCGCAGCGCCAGCAATTCCCGTCAATAATCTGTTCATTAGCAAGGACTGTTTTACAGTGAGGACACCACCACTGGAAACTTCTGTCCTGATAGGCGAGCCCTCTCTTGAAAAGAAACTCAAAGAACCATTCGGTCCATTTGTAATATTCAACATCAGAAGTTGTAAATTCTCTTGTCCAGTCGTAAGAAAGGCCGAGACTTTTTAATTGTCTCCTGAAATTGGTAATGTTGTTTTCGGTACTTATTTTAGGGTTAATACCATTCTCTATGGCATAATTTTCGGCGGGAAGCCCAAATGCGTCGTATCCTATTGGATGAAGAACATTAAAGCCTTTCATACGCTTATAGCGCGCAACAACATCTGCTGGAATGAAATTACGGCCGTGTCCAACATGCAGTCCGGACCCTGAGGGATATGGGAACATTACGAGAATATAAAACTTAGGCTTCTTAGAGAAATCTTCTCCTCTATAAAAACCTTTTTCTTCCCAATACTTCTGCCATCTGTCCTGGAAACCCAGGAAATTAAATTTTTCTTCCATTTTCTTCCGTAAAAAACTGGTGGAGCTAAGGGGAGTTGAACCCCTGACCTCCTCCACGCCAAGGAGGCGCTCTCCCAACTGAGCTATAGCCCCACTGCACTATAATATACGATTTTAGAAAATATTGTCAAGTGTTTGCGCTGAGGTCTCTGAAAAAGAGTTTGGGTTCCAAAGAAGTAGGGCGAGTTATTTGCTAAAACTTGTTTTGAAAAGAGTCTCACTAAGACTAAAAGCTATTGCCTTTTACCTTCTTCAATTATTTTATTGATAGCAGTTTCCCGTAGAAAGCAATTTCACTTATAATCCGATGAAAAGGATCTTGGATTACAAAGGAGTACAAAAATATATAATAGTTAGCATTATTCACAAAAGAGGTGAATGCAGGTGAGTATGAGGACGGTAACCCCACTCTTTTAAAAAAAGCATATAGTTATATAATTGTCTTAGAAGGATTAGCAATTACAGAGGAGTAACAAAGGATTAAATAAAAATATGAACGAAAAAACAAGCTTTGTAATTATTACAGGGTTAAGCGGAGCTGGAAAAACCAAAACCGTTGGCGTTATGGAAGACCTTGGTTATTTCTGTATTGACAACCTCCCACCCGACCTTATTTTCGATTTCATTAAAATCTCACAGAGAACGGAAGGCATGCTCAACAAAATCTGCGCCGTTATCGACGTGAGAAGCGGCAATTTCCTCGCAGCCCTTCCTTCAATAATAGATAAGTTGAAAAAAGATCCCCGTATTTCTCTCAAGTTGATTTTTCTCGAAGCATCAACTGACTCCCTCGTTAGGAGATTTTCTGAGACAAGACGAAAGCACCCGATTGAGGGAGGCACTGAAATTCAGCAGAAGATTGAAGAGGAAAGGAATCGTCTTTCTCATACTAAGGAAATCTCAGACATAGTAATTGACACATCTAATTACGAGATAAAAAATTTGAAGAGTAAAATCATTGACATCCTTTCTTACCCAGAGATTGAGACTACACAGCTATTCATCGTTACTTTTGGATACAAATTTGGTATTCCAATGCAGGCAGATATAGTGGTGGATGTCCGATTTATTCCCAATCCATTTTACAAGGAAGAACTTGGCAAAAAAAATGGGCTTACAGAGGAAGTTATGGATTATGTTAAATCATTCAGTGAAACGCAAGAATTTCTTGATAAGTTTGAAGGTTTTCTGCTGTTCCTCATTCCGCATTACATAAGAGAGGGTAAGTCTTATTTAACAATCGCGCTTGGATGCACTGGTGGAAAACACAGGTCGGTTGCAATCGGGGAGATGCTTTCAAAATTTCTCGTAGAGAATGGATATACGGTATCTGTTGAGCACAGGGATATATACCGATGAGACTGATTGAGCGTTCCAAATTCAGATGGGCTCTGCCCGGGTTAAAGATAAAGAGGTATATACTTCTTTCGGGTGTAGGACTTGTTTTGCTTTTTTACGGCATAGGAGTCATATACTTTAACCTCATTGATACGGGAACAACGTTGATAAAGAAGTTTTTTCTCATTGGCGTTAATATGAATGTTCCTTATGAAGACCTCGTTCTTACAGTTGGGGGAGGGTTGCTTCTCGTTCTTGCTGTGGCGATGATTACGATTGGGATCAAAAAACTTGTTGTTTCAATAGCTTTTTGTCTTGCTCCTGACAAAAGTGAGGAAGAGATAATGGATACTGTTTTTGAAAAGCGCAAAGAGAACCTCAAAAAGAAAATCGTAGTAATCGGAGGAGGCACTGGTACCACTTCCGTTCTTGAGGGGCTGAAGGAGAAATTCGTTAAGATTTCTGCAGTAATCACAGTGGCTGATACGGGGGGGAGCTCCGGGAGGCTCAGGAGGGAGATGAACATCCCTCCACCAGGTGATATTAGGAACTGCCTTGTTTCTCTCGCAAAAGAGAATTCGTTGAGTGCCAAACTCCTTTCGTACCGTTTCCAGGAAGAGGATTCGTGTCTCAACGGGCACAACTTAGGTAACATAATTATTGCCGGGCTGACAAAGATTAAAGGAGACTTCGGTGATGCCGTTATTGAGCTGAGTCACCTTCTCCAGATTGACGGCGAGACGATGCCTTTTACCACAGAAGACGTAACGATTTGTGCAGAATTTGACAACGGAGCAATAGTGAAGGGAGAGGCAGACATCACTAACTACCGTGGGAAAATAAAGCGTGTTTTCATAGAGCCCGATGACGCTAAACCATACTTAAGAGCTTTGGAGAGAATCTCGGAAGCAAACGTCATTGTTTTTGGCCCCGGTAGTCTTTTTACAAGCGTTATTCCTCCAATTCTTTTTACTTCCGTGACCGACACGATAAGGAGAAGCAAAGCTAAAAAAGTTTTCGTTGTAAACATAATGACAGAGCAGGGTGAAACTGATGGCTTTGCTGCATCGGATCATATAAAGGCAATTGAAGAAGTGATTGGCAAGGGAACAATAGACTACGCTGTTGTCAACACGGGAGAGATTTCCAAAAGCGTTCTCTCAAAGTACGAGTACGCACGCTCTTTTCCTGTGGTTGCTGACTGTGATAACATCAGAAAAATGGGAATCAAATGCGTGAAAGGAAACCTTGCGACGGAAAGAGGTGATACCATACGGCACAACTCGGAGAAGCTTGGAGAGGTAATCTTCAGAATAGCAAAAGGGAAAGTTTGAATGTTTTGTGTAAAAGGGAGCTTTCTTCGGTTTTCGGCTCTCTGGAGTGTGAATTTTACGGGCTTCTTTTTTCAAACGGAAGGATCTCTTTCTCGTTTAATAATAGAAGTCTTGTTTTTAGTTCAGGGGAAATGTTCATTATAAGGAAAATAGTGGACCTCGCAAATAAACTTGCTTTAGAGAGGAAAAGCGACCTTCTCTCTCGTGAAAAGGGACGTTTCGAGATTATTTTTGGTGGCTTAAAGAAAAACTTTGATTCAAATGCTATAATGAAAGCACTTGAACACGCTACTGTTAGTGAAAAACTTTCTTTTCTAAGAGGGGTTTATATCGGGTGCGGCATCCTTTCTGCGCCACCATCCTATCACCTCGAGTTGCGTTTTGAAAACGCTCGTGAGCTTGCATTCGTTGGCAAAATTTTGTCAAACGTGCGCATAAAACACTCTCTCACTGAGGGAAGAGTGTTCGTAAAAGGCAGGGAAAACGTTAAGAAATTTCTTTTCGATATCGGGGCAACGGAGTCGTATCTTCTGCTTGAGGAAGACGCAGTGTTAAAAGGCGTTTCAAATAAAGTTAACCGAACCGCAAATTTTGAATATGCCAACCTTGAACGACAAACAAACTCTTCCACAAAACAGATTGAGGCGATAGAGAAGCTTAAAGAAAATGGAGTTCTGCAAGACATTCGCGAAGACCTAAGAGATGCAGCGATCCTCAGGCTCACCTATCCCTACTTGTCACTTAGCGACGTTGCGAAAAAATCAAATGGGCGTTTTACGAAGCAGTCTCTTTACTACAGACTTAATCTACTGAGAAGGAGCGTAGATTTATTTTTCTGGAATTTGTTGATAAAGAGTGCGAATTACAAAGGAGTAAAAAAAATAGAAGAGCGAGGATGAAAAACAAAAGCGTCCAAAAGAACTCTTTAAAGCTGAAATTTGTGCCCTACCTTGCATTGAGAGGAGGAATCTTTTCCATAACGAACGAAGAACTTGACGAGTACATATCACGGCTCTATGAAATGAATCCGTTTATTGAGGAAGTTGTGGTTGACTCCGTTGACGAGGAGTATTGGAAGAACATTCCAGCACAGGAAGACGACCTTTATTCCTTTCTTGAACACCAAATCAACATGCTCGAATTGTCAGACGAGGAATATGAAATTGCAATTTTCATATTGGAGAATCTCAATGAAGACGGGTATTTTAAAGTGCCTATTGAGGAAGTTGCCAATAAACTCTCTCTTCCAGTTAGGTCGATTGAGAAAGTGCTTAAAATATTTCACGAGCTTGACCCAGAGGGAATTGCTGCAAGAAACCTGCCTGAGTGCTTCATTATACAGCTTGAGAGAGGAGGTGCCTTAAGTCCGAAGGTAAAGCATATCGTTTCAAACCACCTCGAAGAACTTGCAAATGGAAGTGTCAAGAAAATAGCCAACGAGTACGGATTAAGTGAAAATTTTGTTTGCAGTCTTAAAGATAAAGTTTCGAGACTCAACCCAACACCTGGCCTGGCATTTGAAGAGTCAAGAGAAATAAATCATACGCCTGATATCGTAATCGAGCAGGATGGGGAAGAGTTTAACGTACGTTTCAACAAGAAGAGAGATTTTACGGTGAATGAGAACTATATGAACGTCATCGAAAACATCAAAGACAAACTCACAAAAGAACAGTTTGAATCGCTCCTTTCAAGGGCAATGTTGATACGTAAAGCCGTGAATGAAAGAGAAAGGCTCTTGACCGAAGTAGGAGAAGACATAGCACGGGTAGAAAAACATTTTTTCCTTAATAAGCAGAACTTTCCGGATAAGATTTCGCTCTCCGAAATATCTGCCCGCTCAAAGATCTCGGAAAGTGCTATTTCAAGGCTCATTCAGAACAAGTTCATTCTGACTCCGAAAGGGCTTTTTCCTCTTCACCATTTTGTAAAGCATAAGTCAATGGAGTACAACGACGAAGAGGTTAAGCTTAAAATCAAAAAGATTGTTGAGTGCGAAGACAAGACACACCCGCTCACTGACGAAAAAATAGAAGAGATTCTCACTAAAGAAGGAATAAAGATTAAGCGAAGGACTATTGCGAAGTATCGTGCACTGCTCTCGATCCCGAGAGCTAACAAGCGATTCATTGGCTGACTTTTTCCATTTAGTGGGAGGTGAGCTATGAGGTGGAAGGATGTTTTGCAAAATACATAATTTATCATAGAATATTAAAAATACTTTTTAGGAGGATTCAATGGCAAAAATAGCTGTTAATGGGTTTGGCAGAGTTGGAAGACAAGTTTTCAAGAGACTTGTGGATGTTTTTCCGTCTCTTGAAATTGTTGCGATAAACGACCTTTTCCCGGTTGATCAACTTGCTTTTCTTGCCGTGCATGATTCTAACTATGGCACATGGGATAAAGAAATAAAAATTGAAGGAACTTCAATAATAGTTAATGGAAAAACTATAAAGGTTTTTGCAGAAAAGGACCCCTCGAATCTTCCCTGGAAAGACCTCGGCGTTGATATAGTTATAGAATCAAGTGGTGTCTTCACCACCAGGGAAAAGGCAATGGCTCATATTGCTGCCGGGGCAAAGAAGGTTATTATCACAGCACCAGCAACCAACGAAGATATCACCGTAGTTATTGGAGTGAACGAGAGTCTTCTTGATATGGAAAAGCATGTTTTTATTTCTAATGCTTCTTGCACGACCAACAGCATTGCGCCAGTTATTAAAGTCGTGAACGATAAAATAGGAATCGAAAAGGGTTACCTTACAACTGTTCATTCTTATACTCAGGACCAGAGGCTCCTGGACGCTCCTCACAAGGACCCAAGGAGAGCTCGTTCTGCCGCAACAAACATCATCCCAACGACTACAGGCGCCGCCAAGGCAGTTGCTCTAACAATTCCTGACCTCAAAGGCAAACTCGACGGCATGTCTTTAAGGGTTCCAACGCCAACGGTTTCCATTTCAGTTTTTGAGGCAGTTTTGAAGAGAAATTCCACGAGAGAAGAGGTGAATGCATTCCTTAAAGAAGCATCAGAAACTTATATGAAGGGGATCCTTGGCTATACAGATGAACCTCTTGTTTCATCAGATTTCAAAGGTACGACCTTCTCTGGCGTTGTTGATGCACTAACTACAAAGGTAGTAGATGGGAATTTCCTTAACGTGGTAAGCTGGTACGATAACGAGTGGGGATATTCTTGCAGAGTTGCTGACCTTACCGATTTAATATCAAAGAAGGCAGGATATTAAATCAGTGTTGAGTAAATCTACTGAGAAAGAGTATAGATAAACCTGCTCACGAAGATCGCAGGTTTATTCTTTTGTAATCCGCACTTTTTATCAGCGGATTACAAAAGAAGTAACAGAGGAGTAAAGGAGGCGTAATGAATAAGAAAACAATTAGAGATGTTGATGTTAGAGGGAAAAGAGTCCTTGTTAGGGTTGATTTTAACGTTCCACTTACCGAAGCAAGCGAAGTAAGGGATGATTACAGGATAAAGGCTGTAATCCCCACGGTTAACTACTTGCGTGAAAGGAAGGCAAAAGTCATTCTCATGAGTCATCTTGGGAGACCAAAAGGTTCTCCCAAACCAGAGTTTAAAATGGACCCGGTTGCAAAAGTTTTTTCATCTCTGCTCGGGAGTAAAGTGCAAAAGCTTGATGACTGCATTGGAAATGACATAATAGATGCTGTTTCAAAAATGAAAGAAGCAGATGTCATTCTCCTTGAAAACCTCCGCTTTCACAAAGGGGAAGAGGATAATGACCCAGAATTTGCCCGCAAGTTAGCAGAACTTGGAGACATTTATGTTGACGATGCTTTTGCTACTGCTCACAGAGATGCTGCCTCTAACGTAGGGATAACTGATTTTCTTCCAGCAGTGGCAGGACTCCTAATGGATAAGGAAATATCAACACTCTCTAATCTGCTTGATGCCCCTCCTCATCCTTTCATCGCAATTCTTGGTGGTAGCAAAGTTTCTGACAAGATAAATCTAATTGGGAACCTTATGAAAAGAGTTAACGTATTTCTCATTGGAGGAGGGATGTGCTTCACTTTCCTCAAGGCAATGGGATACAATATTGGATACTCCCTCTGTGAGGATGATAAGCTTGCTCTCGCTCAAGATATTCTCAATAAAGCCAAAGAGAAAGGCGTGAGGTTTGTCTTTCCAGCAGATGTTATGAGTGCATCAGAAGTGAAAGACTCTGCCCCAACGCGTATTGTCGATATTGAAGATTTCCTTGATAACGAGATAGGTGTCGATATCGGTCCGAAAACGATAAAACTATTTGAAAGCGAGCTTGCCAAAGCAAGGGCTATCGCTTGGAATGGTCCGCTCGGCGTCTTTGAAATAGAAAAATTTGCTCAAGGAACATTTGAGATAGCAAAGTTCCTTGGCTCACTTAAAGATACGATTACCGTAGCTGGTGGAGGCGAAACGGCTGCAGCATTCAGAAAATTTGGTCTGGAAGAAAAGATTACCAATATTTCCACAGGAGGCGGAGCATTCCTCGAATTTTTAGAAGGACACACGCTTCCAGGTGTTGATGCCTTAAACGATAATTGAGATTGGGAGCGGTGCTTTCTTATAATCGTATGAAGAGGAGTAACGATTAGAGAGGAGTAAAAGCTGCTGAAAAGGAGCAACGATTACAAAGGAGTAATTCGCTGATAATTCGCTGGTAAGGAGTGCGAATACAGAGGAGTAAAAGAAAG
>JAIMJY010000117.1:0-1434 GCA_020692945.1 Caldisericum sp.
TAAAAAGCGATATTGTAAAAATAATTGATTTCGAAAACCCACAGGCAAACGAATTTTTAGCAGTAAACCAATTCACAGTGGTTGAAAACGAATACAATAGAAGACCTGACATTGTTTTATTTATAAACGGCCTGCCGTTGGTTGTGATAGAACTTAAAAACCCAGCCGACGAAAAAACCACAATATGGACAGCATTTAATAAACTGCAAACATATAAACAGGAAATCCCATCGCTTTTTACATACAACGAAGCATTGATTGTTAGCGATGGTACCGAAGCACGAGCAGGTGCTTTAACTTCAAATAAAGAATGGTTTTTGCCTTGGAAGACAATTGACGGGGAAACACTGGCACCAAAAACTGAGCCTCAACTCAAAGTCCTGTTGTTAGGAATGCTTGATAAGGCAAGATTATTAGATATTGTTAAAAATTTTATTGTGTTCAGAGAAGATAAAAAAGAAACATCGAAAGTAATTGCAGCTTATCATCAGTATCATACTACAAATAAAGCAGTGCAGTCTACGATCGAAGCAATAAATCCCCTGAAAAGGAGCGTGGATTACAACGGAGTAAAAAAAGACAGAAGAATTGGCATCGTATGGCATACACAGGGAAGTGGTAAAAGCCTAACAATGGTATTTTACAGCGGGAAACTTGTATTAAACAAGGAATTAGAGAACCCAACAATTGTTGTTATAACTGATAGAAACGATTTGGACGATCAACTGTTTGATACTTTTAGTGCATGCAAAGATTTATTGAGACAAGAGCCAGTCCAAGCAATGTCAAGAGATGAGCTTAAACAATTTTTGCATGTAGCATCTGGGAGCGTTGTTTTTACGACAATTCAAAAGTTTTTCCCTGAAAATAAAGGAGAGTCTTACTCTGCTTTGTCTTTCAGAAAAAATATCATAGTAATTGCAGATGAGGCGCACAGAAGCCAGTATGATTTTATTGACGGATTCGCTCGTCACATGAGAGATGCCTTACCTAATGCTTCATTTATAGGGTTCACGGGAACGCCAATTGAGCTCTCTGATAGAAGCACCAGAAATGTTTTTGGAGACTACATTGATATTTATGATATCGAGCAGGCAGTGGAAGATGGAGCAACCGTTAGGATATTTTATGAAAGTAGACTTGCAAAATTAGAATTAGATGAGAGCAAGAGACCGTATATAGACCCAGAATTTGAAGAAGTAACAGAAAGTGAAGAAGAATATAAAAAAGAAAAATTGAAAAGTAGGTGGGCAAGGTTAGAGGCTATCGTAGGAAGTGAAAAAAGAATAAATCTCATCGCAAAGGATATTATAGAACATTTTGAGAAGAGGGAAGAAGCGCTGGAAGGTAAAATAATGATTGTTTGCATGAGCAGAAGAATTTGTGTTGATATATACAACGCAATTTCACGACTCAGGCCTCAATGGGATAGCA
>JAIMJY010000117.1:1447-2785 GCA_020692945.1 Caldisericum sp.
AGGAATAATGAAAGTGATTATGACTGGTGCTCCTGAGGATCCAATAGATTGGCAGCAACACATACGGAACAAGTTGAAAAGACAAGAACTTGCAATAAGATTTAAAGACCCAAATGATAAGTTCAAAATTGCAATAGTAAGGGATATGTGGCTTACGGGATTTGATGTTCCAAGTTTGCACACGATGTACATTGATAAACCTATGCGTGGACATGGCTTAATGCAGGCTATTGCACGTGTCAACAGAGTTTTTAAAGATAAACCAGGTGGATTAATCGTTGACTATTTGGGGCTGGCTTACGAACTAAAAGAAGCACTTTCCACTTACACTGAAAGCGGAGGAAGGGGAGAACCTGTATTAGATCAAGAAGCAGCAGTAAAGGTAATGAAAGAAAAGTACGAAATAGTTTCTGCAATGTTTTACGGATTTAACTATAAGAAATTCTTTACAGGTACTCCGCAAGAGAAAATGGCAGTAATTCCTGCAGCAATTGAGCACATATTAGAACAAAAAGATGGAAAAGAAAGGCTGTTAAAATACGTAACTGAGCTTTCACAAGCCTTCGCTTTATCAGTGCCAAATGATGAAGCAATCAAAATAAGAGATGATGTCGCTTTCTTTCAAACTGTAAGATCTGCGATAGCCAAGATGACAGCTCCGTCTGGAAAAACTATTGATGACTTAGACTCCGCCATCAAACAGATTGTTTCTAAAGCAATATCTACGGATAAGGTGATTGATATATTTGCAGTTGCAGGGATTAAAAAACCTGACATATCAATACTTTCAGATGAATTTCTTGAAGAAATCAAAGGAATGAAACAGAAAAATCTTGCTTTGGAGACATTAAAAAAATTATTAAATGATGAAATTAAAGTAAGCTTCAAGAGAAACATTGTCCAGGCAAGATCATTTGCTAAAATGCTGGAAGAAACCATTAAAAAATACCAAAATAGAACTATAGAAACTGCACAGGTTATTAGCGAGCTTATTGACTTAGCAAAAGATTTTAGAGAGGCACAAAAAAGAGGAGAAAAGTTGAATTTATCGGAAGATGAATTAGCTTTTTATGATGCACTTGCTAACAATGAAAGCGCAATAGAAGTCTTAGGAGACGAAATATTGAAAAAAATTGCGTGTGAATTAACCGTCCTTATAAGAAAAAATACGACAATTGATTGGACTTTGAGAGACAGCGTAAAAGCAAATTTAAGAGTTATTGTTAAGAGGCTGTTGAGAAAATACGGCTACCCACCAGATAAGCAAGAGGAAGCAACAAAATTAGTTTTAGAACAGGCTACTTTAATATCCGAGAATTATGTTAATGAGTAGGAAGA
>JAIMJY010000024.1 GCA_020692945.1 Caldisericum sp.
CGAGATTGCTTCGGTCGCTGTGCTCCCTCGCAATGACCTCCACTCTGTCACTGCGAGCGTTAGCGAAGCAGTCTTGCAAAGACTCCCGCTCTGTCACTGCGAGGAGTGAGTGAAACGAGCGACGTGGCAGTCTTGCTTTTAACGACGAGGTTGCCACGGGCATAAAATACGTGCCACTTGACTTCGTCGAGGAACAGAGCGCAATGACAAGGAAGAACCAAAGACGTGATTGCTTCGTCGGCCTTATGGCCTCCTCGCAAAGACAGGAGAAAAGTACCGCAAAGACAAAAGGCTGTGAGACTAAATAAAAAAGGGAGGAAGCCCTCCCCAGTTGTTTAACGAGCGAATTTTTTTCCTAACTTGCTTTTGCTTCTTCCTCGGTGGGTTCTTCTTCCTTGGGTTCTTCCTCTGAACCTTCTTCATCAAGGTCAGCCTCGGAGGGCATTTCGTCAAGAAGATCTTCAGGTGTTTTTGCTGCTAACACAAAGGGAATTGCAAAAACGGCAGTAAGAGCTACAATTTCTAAAAGGACTCTCGAAAGATCGACATAGGCACCTGCATAAGCATCAGCGAAAGTATGCATTGCCCATATAGGAGAATATCTTATCGAATCGATTATTATTGTTCCTTGAGCGACAGCGGTATTAACCTTCCACGGCACATAGATGCAAGCAAAAGCTGCAAGAACAAGATAAATTACAAAAAAAACTTTTTGCGTTTTAGTCATAACTGACCTCCTAAATTAATTTTACTTCTACATTCTACAAGATTAAAAATTATTTGCAAACTTTCGAATTACCTCACATAAAAATGTCATGGTGGTGAACTTTTTACTCTTCTGTAATCGCCGTTTTTGCGATTTATCCCGGACTTGTTCCGGGATTGTTTCAGCATCTCAAACCTTTTGTTATTCCTTTTTTTGTCATTCTGAGGAGTGTCTTTTACGACGAAGAATCTTGTCTTTAAGGGGCGAGACCCTTCACTTTGTTCAGGGTGACAAAGTTAGGCTAATATTTGCGACAGGGCACAATACCATTCCACATTATCCGTTTTTTGATTAGCCGCACAGGCAAGGTATTCAGAGGACAGCACGTTGCACAGCCTGTCTGACACTGCAAAAATTACAATGCAGACAGGTTGTGTTATCCAAGCAAAATTTCCTACGAGCTACGGAACAATTTATTAAGCGCAAGTATATCACTAAGCAAAGCCTGGCCTGTTTCAACTCTCCCTGCACCAGGGCCTATTATAGTAATATCTCCTAAATGATCAGTTGTAAATGTAAGTGCATTTATTGCATTCATAACATTTGCCAGAGGATGCGTAAGTGGCACTTCTTTTGGTGATACCGATACATTTATCTTATCTCCTTCTTTTACAACCTCTGCAATAAGTTTTATCCTCTTATTATTTTCTTTTGCTTTCCTTACATCTTCAAGTGCTATTCCTGTAATTCCTTTTCTATGGATGTCTCCTATCGTTACGTTTCCTCCCATAACGACATTAGCCATTATGACGGTCTTTACGGCTGCGTCCCAGCCTTCAACATCTGCAGTCGGGTCTGTTTCGGCATATCCTAACTCTTGTGCTTCTTTTAAGGCATCTTCATAGGCCTTTCCTTCTTCCATTTTTGTTAGGATAAAATTTGTGGTACCATTCACAATGCCTTGAACCTTTGAAATGCTACATCCTGCCAGTGCTTCCAGTGCCAAATTTAACGAAGGAGTTCCGCTGAGAACAGTACCTTCAAACCTTATATAAACTCCATTTTCCTCCGCCAACTTTTTCAATTCAGGATAAGCAAGTGCAATGGGGCCCTTATTTGTTGTTACAACAGATTTCTTGCTTTGCAAGGCTGTTTTCATATGTGTTAATCCTGGTTCTCCTGTTTTTACATTCGTTGGAGTGGTTTCTACGATGAGATTTGTGTCAGTTTCTTTTATCGTTTTTATGCTATCTAAATTCTTTACGCCTGTTGGGTATCCTTTTATGTTACCCGTCCTCTCTAAAAGTTCTACAATTTTTGCAAGATCAAGACCATTCTTATCATAAACTGATCCTTTTACGGGATCCGAAATTGCCATAAGCTGAAAATCAAGCCCATATTTTTCTTTCAGCATTTCTTTTTTGCTTGCGAGTATCCTTACGAGTCCTTGTGATACATTTCCAAAGCCTATTACGGCTGTCTTCCATTTCATTTCTTCGCCTCCTAAATTTTATTTAAACCTAATTCAACAAGTTTTTCTTCGGTTGGGATACCATTCTCGTTCCAACCCCTGATGACATAGTATTCTGTAAGCATCCTGTCAAATGCTTCTCTTGGCAAAGATACTTTCTCCTTCCCATTGGGTGGCATCGGTAACGGCTCCTCAAACATTCTATCAGGTAGCGTATCGTCCTTCCTTGAAATTCCCGCTTCTCTTATGTTGAACAATCTTTCCAAATTCCAAATTCTTTCGCCTACTTTTATATACTCCTTCTCATCAATATCAACCCCTATACCGTACTTCAGCCCTGTTATAAAATCCTCAACGCCTAACGGAACAAAGTCGCACATAACAAGTGAGAAAGTCGCTGCTCTTTCATCCTGTACATCTTTCACAAACTGAGCAAGCCCATCTACAGAAAATCTTTTAAAAATACCGTCTACTTCTGCTCTTACTGTCCAGGCTCTTTGGTGGCATCCTCCTCTATCAGAAGTTGCATAAGCAAGCGCCATTCCCCATGAACTCCTTGGGCAATAACCGGGAAGTTCTAATCCCTTTACATTGATAGCAAATTTAGAGCTATCTTGCCCCAACTTTTCCGAAGCTTTTTTAGTGCCTTCGGAAAGCAGTTCTCCTATTCCTCTTGCGTACGCTATATCTTTTATCAGTTTTCTTTGACCTTCTGCGTCGCCAAACTTGGGAGCATCTTTTAGTATACCTTTTTCTGCACACTCCATTGCAAAAGCAACAATTCCTCCTGCAGAAATAGCATCCAGTCCAAGCTCGTTACAAATTAAAAGGGCTTTCGCAACATCCATTACATCTGTCATTCCATCGTTACTGCCAAGCAGAGCAATATCTTCATATTCAACTTTTACTGCTTCTCCATCAACGTTAACAATCTTTCCGCAGATAATGGGGCAATTGTAGCAACTTACGTCTCTTTTAGAGTAGTATTTTAAATTTGATGCAATTAATCCATAGCTATTTTCTATGTACCCCGTCTGGAAATTGCGGGTAGGTAAGATACCCAGTCGATTCATTGGGTCTATCCAGTATGAAGTACCCACTACCCTTCTTGTATGAACAAATGTATTATCGGTAACTTTTTTAGTAAGCGTAGTAGAAAGCTCCTGGAATTTTACATCATCATAAACTTTTGCTTTTCCAGAGCCTTTTATAGCTATTGCTTTTAATTTTTTACTACCCATAACTGCTCCAGGACCGCCTCTTGCGGCTATTCCCGCTCTCCAGGGATCGCTATCTTTATCAATTGTTACAGAAGCAATCTTGACTAAATTTTCCCCTGCAGGACCTATAGATGCAATGTGAACTTTCTCACCTATTTCTTTTCTTATCCTTTCTACGGTTTCGCTTATAGGTAATCCCCAAAAATTGCTTGCATCTCTAATTTCTACTTTCCCATCGTTTATCCACAGGTACACAGGTTTCTCACTTGCCCCTTTCAATACTATGCCATCATATCCTGCTTTTTTAAGCTCCGGGCCAAAGAACCCACCTGCATGACAATCCAGATAAAGCCCTGTCAATGGTGATTTAGTAACTACTGTCGTTCTTCCTGAAGTAGGGAATGATGTCCCTGTCAAAGGACCGTTAAGAAACATAAGAATATTATCGGAAGATAATGGATCTGTTTGAGGCTTAAGCATCGTATACAGGAGATATGCTCCAAGTCCTTTTGCTCCGAGAAACCTTTTCACTATATCTTCGTTTATATCTATTTCACTTATCTTTTTGTCAGATAAGTCAATTTGCAGCAACCTTCCAAACAACATTTCCCACCGCCTCCTTTTTAATAAAAGGTCTTAATTTCCTACTTGACCATCAATTTTAAATCTAAAAACACCTAAGCCAAATTTATCTATGAAGATTCTTTGCTGCAACAAAGCCTAAACCATGCTCTGTCAGTGCTTTTGCAGTATTGTTTATTGCCTGATGTTTATCCATATAATTCTGCACAAGCTGATTCATAAGGTTTTGATCAATTTCAGCTTTTGGCAAGAAATAATCCAGAATGTCGGATGGGTGTTCCCTTTTTGATTCTGTTTCCAAATCTCCGCCTTCATGCTTAGCACTAATGTTTTTAACTTTGGACGCTAATTCCATAAGTTCATTTCTTCTATCATAAGGTTGTTTTACAATACTTTTTTGTGATTCCAGTATGTGATGTTCGAATCTAACGCTATCCTCGAACCCAAAGGCTTTTCTTATCGCATCGCTTTCCTCAATTGTTTTATTATTTACTGAGTTTGAAGGGTTAAGACCTATAAGTGAGGTACTTCCATCATCTCTACTAAAAAGTTTTGCAAGAAGAAAAGTGGCAAGGAAGAAATACGGGTTATCATTACCAACAAACACTGATATCTTGAATTCATTATTGATGCCCAACTTATGCATTAGGTAGCCTATAAGAATGGTTCCAAAATTGACATTCAATACCTGCTTTATGCCATAATTTGTGTAATAATACAAAAATTCATCTGCCCATTTGATTGGGTAATCATTTGGTTGGCCCACGCCGCCAAAATATCCTGTAATAGTTTCTGCTCCGCCCAGATGAATATTTGAACCATCTGTTCCCTTCGTATCAAGCGTCTCGCACCAGCTTGCTCCCATGATTTTCATAGCAGCAGAGACAGCTAAAAGATCGTTATCAGATTCCTGTTCCTTCATGGCTCTAACCCGAATAAACCTCCCTGGCATTAACTCCTTATGATCGATGGCATATTTTGCCTCTGTAATTAAGAATGGGAAATATTGACAGGCACTGATCTCTAAAGTAACGGTATTATCATCATTAAACTGCAAAGAGTCTGCTTTGTTACCCAGAACTTTTCTTCGAAAATCTTTGATGGATATGAACTCACCATTATCCCTCTTTTCAGACAACCATTCTAGGTCTTTTAGGTAGGGCGATTTCTTCTCTCTCAGTTTTCCCAGTATATTTTCTAGCTTTCCAGCTTCTTCGGCTTTCCTATTAATTTCATCAACACCACCGTGTTTTTCAATAACACCTAATAAGTCAGTGATTAGTTTGTTGCTCGGGTTCAAAAGGAAGTTGTTGATTTCATCCAGACGCTTCTCATTGATTTTTAATTTTTCCCTTAACATAATATACCTCCCTCTAATTTTCCCCTGGATTTAAAATCTCTCTATAGATTTGCAACCCAAGTTTTTTTATTCGATTTTATTTTAACAATCTTTTAGGAAAAGTCAAATTGCGAATTGCCTCCTCAAAAATCTTTATTCAAGGTGTTATGCATCATATGTGCTAAGAACATATATGGAAAGAAAATAAGAGTGTATGAGAACGGAGCAAAGATAGTATTCATAGGAGATGGTCTGTACAGAGGAAGAGGAATGAAGAACATTTTTCTCTAAATTAAATTGTTTTTCTCTTCGGCTGGCTTTAAAAGCCTTGCAATCTTGTAAATATGGTCTGACATACGCTCAAGGTTAGAAAGAATATCAATATAAATAAGTCCTGCTTCGGTTGTACAAACGCCCTCGGTGAGGCGCTTAATATGTTTATCTCTCAATTCAACTTCAAGTTCGTCAACTGTTCGCTCCATATTGTCCACTATTAAAAATTTTTCTTCGTCTATCGCTTCTAAATTTTCGGTGGTAATCTCAAATTCTTTATTGACAGTATTCACCATATTCTTGAGGTCCTCTTGAGCATATTCGCTAAAAATGATACCATTTCCAATCTTTTCTATCATAAGCTCAGAGGTTCCGTTCACGATATCACCAACTCTCTCAAGCTGGATTGAAATATTGAGGTAGCTTGTCACTTTTTCAGCCTCTTTTTCTGAGACAAGGCTTCCAAACACTTTAGAAATGAATGTTTGAATTTCTTTTGTAATATCATTTATTGCCCTTTCTCTAAATTGAATTTCTTTGACGAGCTTTCCGTCATTTTTAACAATCATGTCAAAAAGACACTTAAAATTACTCTTCACGGTGTCTTTTAGCCTGTAAAGCTCGTTTTTAATCGCTTCCACAGCAACTGTAGGCACTTTAAGCAATTTAGCGTTTATATATCTTGCCCCTCCCTCAATGACTTTTTCATCTCCAGGAACCATTTTTTCCACAAGCCTTGCATAAGGTTTGTAAAAAGGAAGATAAATAAAAGTACAAATGATGTTAAAGATTGAGTGAGAGTTTGCAATCTGCCTTACAAGGGAAATTGATGTATGAGAAGCAACTGAAACATAAGGATTGAAGAAAGGGAGAAAAATTAACACGCCACCCACATTAAACATTACATGCGCAAGAGCTACTCTCCTTGCCGACGTATTTCCGCCTATGCTTGCAATTATTGCGGTAATTGTCGTTCCAATATTTGCTCCGAGAACAAGCGCAAAAGCCGTCCTCAAATTTATGAGGTTTTGAGAAGCAAGTGCCTGGATAATACCAACTGTTACGGAAGAACTCTGTTCTATGCCAGTAAAAAGAGCCGATACGAGAATACCAAGAATAGGCACCTGACCAAACTTTAAGAAGAGTTGCTTGAACGTCTCCGAGTTTTTTAATGGGGCAACTGCACCTTCCATAAATGTCATGCCTATGAATATAAGGCCGAAGGCAAGGATTCCTTTTCCAAGCATTTTGAGTGACTCTCTCTTTGAAAAGAAATAGATAAGAAACCCTACCGCGAAGGTGGGAAGGCCCATATTTGTGATCTTAAAGGCAATGATCTGAGCAGTAACAGTGGTACCGATATTTGCGCCAAAAATAATTCCGAGCGTTTCTTGAAATCTCAATATACCTGCATTAGCAAGGCTTACTACCGCAACAGTTGTAGCCGAACTTGATTGAATTATACCAGTTATAAAAGTACCAAGTATCACTCCAAGTATAGGCTTTGAAGTAACGCTTTTTAAAAATCTGCTGAAACTGCCGAAGGCGGCCCTTTCAAAACTCTCTGAAACTAAAATAATTCCATAAATGAAAAGCGCGATTCCACCCAAAAAAGTCAAAACGTAAGAAAAAGCCACATTCTCCTCCTCTTATGTTTAAGAAGTCTAACCAATAATACAGGAAAAGTAGAAAAATTCAAAATGCTCTTTTTTACTTCGTATCTTTCAGTATATTCTAATTCAAATGCTCTTTTTAGCTATCTACTTTAGATTGTTCAAGGACAGGTTTACTCCTTTGGAACATGCGATCTTCTTCAGCAGGTTTAATCTCTTGTAATCCATACTCTTTCTCAGTGGATTATTTTCCTGCAACATAAAAACTTACGGCAATTTCTCCGTATCGTTTTTCGCGAGACATTACAAGAGTGAAAGCCCCCTTATACGTTTCTGGAAGGTTTTTACGAATTGAATGCTCTGCGACTACAATTGAATTTTCAGAAAGATAGTAAAAATCAGCAAGTCCTACAAGTGTTTGATCTCCCAGAAGTGAAGCATAGGGAGGATCAAGGAAAATAATGTCAAATTTCTTTGCGAAGGCTTCCGGGAACGGCGGGTCTTTTAGAAAACTATTAACTTCGCTTTTGACAACAGTTGCTTGCCCTTTAACTCCAAGCATTTCGATGTTAGCTTCTATTGTTTTAATTGCTTTGGGGTTCTTCTCGACAAAAACTGCAAACTCCGCACCTTCGCTTATGGCCTCAATTCCCATCGCTCCAGAGCCTGCAAAAAGGTCAAGGAAAATTGCTCCGCCAATATCGACTCTTATTACATCAAAAATTGCCTCGCGTACCTTATCACTTGTTGGTCGTAGCTCTATTTTCTTCGACGGAGAAATGATTTCTCTCCCTTTAAATTTGCCTGCAATGATACGCATTAAGCAACCTCTACAAGTGAGACTTTATCACGAAATTTCTTTTTCATTAGACTTAATAGCTCTGATTCGTGCGCTTTATCCCATTTGACTTCCTGGTTTATAAGTGCAAGCGCTTCGTTTCGGGCAACTTCAAGAAGCTTAAGGTCTGTTTCTGTAAGCAACGTGGTAAGTTTCAATTCGGGGATGCCTGATTGACGCGTGCCCAGGATTTCGCCAGGTCCGCGAAGTTTAAGGTCTTCCTCAGAAACTTCAAATCCGTCATTCGTTTTCTCAAGAATCCTAAGGCGCTTCACCGCATCCTCTGAAGGATTTCTCGTGATCAGGAAGCAATACGATTGAATGTCGCTCCTTCCCACTCTACCTCGCAGCTGGTGTAAAGTCGCCAGACCAAACCTATCAGCGTCTTCTATGACAATCACGGTGGCATCTGGCACATCTACGCCAACTTCAACAACTGTCGTAGATACGAGGACTTGCAATTTACCGCTTCTGAAATCTTCCATGACTCTCTTTTTTTCTTCTGAACTCATACCGCCGTGCAACATGCCAAGTGCGTAATTTGTAAGATATGAACTACTTAGTTCTTCAATTTTTCGCTGCACCGATTGAAGGTCAAGCTCTTCTCTCTCCTCAATTAATGGGCAAACGACATATCCTTTTCTTCCCTTCCGAAGCTCTTCTAAAAGTAAATCATACGCTTTCACGCCTTCTTCAAAAAAAACTTTTGTAATAATTGGTTTTCGTCCTTTTGGCATCTCCCGGATCTGCGTAATATCTAAGTCACCATACAGAGTAAGGGCAAGGGTCCGAGGGATTGGGGTTGCACTCATAACAAGAGTGTGTGGAAACAAAGATTTTTTGCGCAAGGCTCCTCTCTGCAGCACTCCAAATCTATGCTGTTCATCCACAACAATTGTCCCGAGGTTCTTAAATTTTACGTCTTCTTCGATGAGGGCGTGGGTTCCAAAAAGGACATCAATTCTTCCCTCTTTTGCCTCCTCAAGGATGATTTTTCTTGTCTTGGCGCTTGTTCCTGAAGTAAGCAATGCAACCTTCAAATTTGCTTTGGAAAGTAAAAGTTCTCCAACTTTGAACGTTTGTTGTGCAAGAATTTCGGTCGGAGACATCATTGCTGATTGATATCCGTTTTTTGCAGAGATATAAATTCCAAAAAGCGCAACAACTGTTTTTCCTGAACCAACATCACCATGAAGCAGCCTGTTCATAGGTTTTCCTGATTTGAGGTCTTCTACGGTTTCCCTGACGGCTGACTTTTGGTCTTGTGTAAGCACAAATGGCAGGAGTGATTCAAATTCCTTAATGTTTTCATCTGTTATTTCAAATTTGATCCCTTCGAGTTTCTTTATTTCATGTTTCCTGATTCCCAGGAGGAACTGAAGCTCAAAAAGTTCGTCAAAGATAAGGCGCTCTTTGGCTTTGCTTAAAGCTTGAAAATTCTGAGGAAAATGTATGTTGTAGAGGGCATTTGATATATCCACAAAATTATATTTTTCTTTGACTGACTCGTCAAGGTAATCAAAGATATTTAAAGCCATGGTATCGACTGCCTGTTTGATTTTATTGCGCATTACTTTCTCTGAAATACCCTGCGTGAGGGGATAAATGGGAATGATTCTCAAAGAGTGAACAGTTTCTTTGCCCTCATGAGCAACCTCATAATCAGGAGAAGGCATTTCCCACTTTCCATACGCAAACTGCACTTTTCCGGAGAGGATTAGTTCTGTGCCTGGCTTCAGTATATTCTTCATGTATTTCTGATTGAACCACACTGCATTGACGTAGCCTGTGCCGTCAGTTGCAAGTGCCGTGATGATGTTCACCCTTGCCCTGCGCTCAGTGACGGAGACAATTTTTACATTTAGCACGACATTATCTCCAGACCTAATTGTGCCTATTTGAGAAATGTTTCTGAGATCGATGTAATCCCTCGGGAAATAGTAAAGCAGATCATAGGCAGTCTCAACATTGAGGCGCTTTAGCACATTCGCCAAGCTTGGGCCAATGCCTTTAACGTACTGAACTGGCTCAAAAAAATTAGTGATGGAAACCTGTTCAATTTCTTTCCGATGAAAAGTATCAATTTTCTCTGTCAAAGGAGAACTCTTATATACCAATTCAAGCGCCTTTTGGATAGTTTTGGTTCTTTCGTCCGGAGGCTGCGAATCGTAACCTGTAAATAAAACCTTGAGTTTCTGCTTCTTAGCAGAATCAATGTCAATTTCCTCAATCGTATTAATTACGAACTTCCCGAGGCCTCCGATAACGGCATCGTTTTTATAACCACGTTTTGCCTCAAGCTTTAGAGGGCCTTCTATTTTATGCAATTCCATTATTTATAAACTAACTTTAAAAAGCTCTCTCCGTTTATTTTTGGAATGCTGAATATTTCAGCGATAGTTGCGCTTATATCGGCAAATGAGCTTCTAAGTCCAAGGTTAACATTGTGATTTATATGTTTCCCGTAAACAATCAACGGAACAAACTCTCTGGTGTGGTCGGTGTGTGCCTTAAAGGTCGGGTCGCAGCCGTGGTCTGCCGTGAAAATAAGAATATCCGATTCCTTCATTGCTCCAACGATTGCGGGGAGCCTTTCGTCAACCTCTTTTAAGCCATTTCCGTATGCTTTAACATTCCTCCTGTGTCCCCAACTTGCATCAAACTCAACGAGGTTCGTGAATATAATTCCTTCGTAGTCTTTTTTAATTTGTTCGATTGTCCTTGCAATACCGTCGAGATTGTTTTCAGTGTGAAGGCTCTCTGTAAGGCCTTCACCTGCAAAGAGGTCGTGAATCTTACCTATTCCAACTACAGATTTTCCGGAATCTTTCACCTTATCGAGCATTGTTTTGTATGGAGGTTTTATTGCATAATCCCTTCTGTCGGCAGTTCTTGTGAATCCTGCGTGAGGAGTGCCGATAAATGGCCGAGCAATTACTCGTGCTACTTCGTGCTCACCAATGCAAACCCGGGTGCGTGCAATTTCACACATTTTATAGAGCCCCTCGAGAGGAATTACATCCGTATGAGCAGCAATTTGAAACACAGAGTCCGCCGAGGTGTAAACAATGGGGTTGCCTGTTTTTTTGTGCTCTTCGTAATATTCTTTGATTATCTCCGTGCCTGAAGCAGGTTTGTTACCAAGAGCCTTTTCCCCCGTGAGATTCTCGAACTTACCTATCACTTCCTTTGGGAAACCATTTGGATAAGTCGGGAAAGCTTTTGTAAGGATTACGCCCATCATCTCCCAATGCCCGCTTATTGAATCCTTGCCTTCTGATTGTTCTCTGAACCTTCCGTAAGAAGAAACATAGTTGCCATTCTCATTTAGGACAACACCTCTTAAACCAAAATTCTCGAAGTGCGGAAGCCTGAGTTTTGGATTGTACTGGAGAGTATGGAGCAATGTATTTGCTCCCCAATCACCATAGTCAACTGCGTCTTCTGCTTCTCCTGCACCAACGCTATCAAGTACTATGACAATTACTCTTTTAATGTCCATATATGCCTCCTGAAGTTTTTATTCTTTTGTAATCGTAGTTCTTTTTACGATTCTATTTTACCAGATTTTTAGAAAAATTGGCACTTAATGACAGATTTTTTATGGGAAAGTTTTACTCTCTGCAACTTTTCAAAGTAAAAAAGGGGGCACTTGAATGCCCCCAATAATCTCTAAAATTTACCTATTTCAACATTGGCATCTTGATGCCGTGCTTCTTTGCTGTTTCAATTGCAATCTCATAGCCCGCATCCGCATGACGAACTACTCCTGAAGCTGGATCGTTATTCAAAACTCTCGAAAGCTTTTCATCTGTCAGCTTTGTACCATCTGCTACGATCACAAAACCTGCATGAATAGAATATCCAATCCCCACTCCTCCGCCATGATGAACGGAAACCCATGTTGCTCCTCCTGCCGTATTGAGTAAGGCATTGAGTATAGGCCAATCCGCAATAGCATCGGAACCGTCTTTCATTTTTTCAGTTTCCCTGTAAGGGGAGGCAACCGAACCAGTGTCGTGATGGTCGCGACCAATCACAATAGGAGCTTTTAATTTACCTTCTCGTACCATTTTGTTTATTTCAAGGCCAAATTGTTCCCTCTCGCCCTGCCCAAGCCAGCAGATCCTTGCAGGAAGCCCTTGCCAATTCACCTTTTCATGGGCCAGCTGGATCCATTTCTTTAAATGCTTGTCGTAAGGGAAAAGTTTAAGCACCACCTCATCAGTTTTGTAAATATCTTCAGGATCACCTGAAAGTGCAACCCATCTAAATGGTCCTTTTCCTTCGCAAAACAAAGGTCTAATATATTCTGGGACATAGCCAGCAATCTCAAAAGCATCGTTTGCACCATGATCTGCAGCCATTCTCCTTATGTTATTCCCATATTCGAAAGCTTTTGTACCCTTTCTCTGGAGTTCAACAAGTGCTTTCACGTGCTTCACCATTGAATCATAGACCTTTTCAAGGTAAGCTTCTCTGTCATTATTTCTCATATTGCTTGCCTCTTCTACGTTTAAACCAATAGGGATATAACCATTGAGTGGATCATGCGCAGAAGTTTGGTCAGTGACAATATCTGGTACAAAATTATCTTTTACCATTTTTGGAAGGATTTCCGCTGCATTTGCAAGAAGCCCGATTGAGAGAGGTTCTCCTTTTTCTCGTGCTATGGTTGCCATCTTGACGGCCTCTTCGTAAGAGCCAGTCCATGTATCAAGGTAGTGTTTTTCAAGTCTTCTTTCTATCATGCGCTTATCAACTTCAACTGCAATTACAACGCCACCATTAAATGTAACTGCCAATGGTTGTGCTCCTCCCATTTCTCCAAGGCCAGAAGTTACAACAATTCTTCCTTTTAGAGTGCCGCCAAAATATTTTTTGCTAACCGCATTAAGAACTTCATAGGTTCCTTGCAAAATACCTTGAGTTCCTATGTAAATCCAGCTTCCTGCGGTCATTTGCCCAAACATCGTGAGCCCGCGTTCTTCAAGCTCTCTGAAATGTTCCCAGTCCGCCCACTTTGGCACAAGCATTGAATTAGAAATTAAAACTCTTGGAGCCCATTCATTGGTTCTGAAAACTGCAACAGGTTTTCCTGACTGCACCATTAGCGTTTCATCGTTTTCAAGTTCCTGAAGGCTTTTAACGATCGCATCAAAACTCTCCCAATTTCTTGCAGCTTTCCCGGTGCCACCATAAACAATCAAGTGATCGGGGTCACGTGCAACCTCAGGATCGAGGTTGTTCATAAGCATCCTCATTGCGGCTTCCTGCCCCCACCCCTTGGCGTGGAGCTCGGGACCTCTTGGGGCTCTTATTATTCTGCCCATAATTACCTCCTTATTCCTCTGGAACCTTCTGAAAAGAGTAAAGGTTAGAGAAGATTAAATCTGCACTCTTCTTCAGCAGATTTATTTTTCAGGCCTTATTGTCTTAAAAATCTCTGATATGAAAAATGGCACCAATGAAAGAATAATTATATAGAAAAACTCCGTTGGCGTCGGGTCAACGTTTTTAAAAAGCATTGCGAAGGGCTTAATGTACACTGAAGCAAAAAGGAGAGCAATCCCTCCGATAGTCGAATAGGTTAAAAACTTGTTTGAAAAAACGCCCATCTTAAATATATATCCTTCAAAAGAACGCGCGGAGAAAGCCCTGAAAAGCTCCGAAAGAACCAGGGTCATATAGGCAATTGTTCGAGCTTCGTTGACGTTACCAGTCCTCTTAAGCGCTATAAGAAAACCAGCAAGCGTAGCAGCAGTTATAGCAATACTTTGGGTGATAATGATGCCGTAGTGATATTTTGTCAGGATAGGCTCATTTTTGCCACGAGGGGGCTTATTCATAAGTTTAGGTTCACCTTCCTCCATCCCAAGTGCAAGAGCAGGAAAACTATCTGTCACAAGATTTAACCAGAGCAATTGCAATGGCAAAAGAGGGACAGGATAGCCAAGTATGATTGCAAAGAACATTACAAGTACCTCTCCTATGTTGCAAGATAGCAAGTAGACAATAAATTTCCTCATGTTCTCATAGATTGTCCTTCCACGGAATACGGCATCAACAAGCGTCGCAAAATTATCATCCATAAGCACAATGTCACTCGCCTCTTTAGCAACTTCTGTTCCAGTTTTTCCCATTGCAACCCCGATATCAGACTTCTTTAGAGCTGGAGCATCATTTACGCCATCTCCTGTCATCGCAACAATTTCTTTTTTCTTCTGCAGTGCATAAACGATTCTTAGTTTGTCAAGAGGATTGATTCTTGCAAAAACGCTGACGCTTTCAATAATGTTTGAAAGATTTTCATCGCTAATCTCGTTAAGTTCGGCGCTTGTTATCACTCTGCCCTCAGGGAAATCAAGCTCACGTGCAATCGAATAGGCTGTAATCTGGTGATCTCCGGTAATCATAATAGGCCTTATACCTGCGCTTCTTGCTCGGTCAACCGCATCTTTTACTTCAGGCCTCAGCGGATCTTTAAGGAAGACAAGTCCAAGGAAAGTGAGGTTCTTTTCGACATCTTCGTCATTTTCTGGCTCATGGTCCAGATGCTTTTCCGCTAAAGCAAGCACCCTCAATCCCTTAGAAGCACGGGCTTCAGCCAAACTTAGGATTTCCTCTTTTCGCTTCATATTGAGGGTTTTTGGCTCGCCCTTAATAAGTTCAGTACTGCAATGCTCGACTATCACTTCAATTGCACCCTTAGAGACGACAAGATACTCTCCTGAATAATTGTGGACAGTGCTCATCCTTTTGTTTTCAGAAGTGAATGGTATCTCGTAGATCCTTGGGAACTTTTTTCGAATATCATTTATATGACGCTCGCCGAGCCAGTTAACAAGTGCAATTTCCGTTGGGTCGCCTGATTCGAGAGTTGCGTCGTTACAAAGCACCATTGCTCTTGTTAACTCTAATGGAACGTTTTTTGCATTTAATTCGGTATCTTTTAAAACACCTTTATCGGAACTAATTTCAACAAGCGTCATTTTATTCTGTGTAAGAGTGCCTGTCTTATCTGTACAGATGTGAGTAACTGCACCAAGTGTTTCAACTGCGGGAAGGTTTCTCACTACCGCATTCTTTTGAGCTATTTCTGCAACTCCAATTGCAAGAACGATCGTGACAACAGCAGGAAGACCTTCAGGAATTGCAGCAACTGCAAGACTAATGCTTGTAAGGAACATTTCGCTCGCTTGAGATCCTTTAAGAAGCCCAAGAACAAAGATCACTCCGCACACTGCAAGGAAGATAATCCCGAGTAGTTTGCCGAGACTATCAAGCTGGATTTCGAGAGGAGTCTTCTCTTTCCTTGCCTCACGAATTTTGGTTGCTATAATTCCAAGTTTTGTGTTGATACCAATTTCTGTAACGATAGCTTTTGCACGGCCCTTTGTGACAGCCGTGCCCATAAAAACTCTATTTTCTTCAGAAAAGTCTTTTATTCCTCTGGAATCTGCGCTCTTCTTCAGCAGGTTTATCTTTTGTAACCCACATCCCTCTTCAGCAGATTTACTCCTCTGGAATCTGCGCTCTTCTTCAGCAGATTTATCATCTTTCTTAATACTTGATTTAGAAACCGAAACAGACTCTCCCGTGAGCGTAGATTCGTCAATCGTAAGTCCTCGCTCTTCAAGGATTGACCCATCACAACTTATCTTATCTCCAGCCTCAAGGACAAGCAAATCACCCACGACGACATCTTCCGAATTTATAACTTCAAGCTTCCCTCCCCTGATGACTTTGCTCGTTGGGCTGGCAAGTTTCTTAACGGCTTCGAGTGCTTTTTCTGCACGTCGCTCTTGAGAAACGCCAAGAATCGCATTTAAGATAACTATCATTATTATTGCAATGGTGTCGGTAACTTCTCCAAAGAAGGCAGAGATTACGGCAGCAACAATGAGAATTATGATTAAAAGATTGTTGAATTGATTAATGAACTGTGTAATCAAAGAAGGCTTTGGAGCTTCAGGGAGTTTGTTTTTCCCAAATTGATCTCGAGAATTAATCACTTCCTCTCCCGTCAAACCTTGCTCGGCAAAATTTTCTTTAAGAACTTTTAACATTTGCGTCTCCTTTTCAGTTGTGTTTACTTAACCCCCACCATCTGGAGGAAAGAAATCTACTAAACCACCATCTTTGAGCGTAATGCCAACTAAATCAAAATCTTCAAGTAGGGTTTCATCTTTCTTTAAAGTTTCAATGTTTCTTCCATTTACAAGGCAAGTAATTCTGCGGTATTTCATGTCCTCCAAGAGGTTAGGAAACCGTTCAGATAGAACAGCGAAGAGCTCTTTTATAGAGTTTGCTTCGAAAAAAGCCCTTTCCTTCCCGGCTTTTTCTCTCATTTCTCCGTGAAAAAAGATAGTAATTCTGCTCATAATTTCTCCATTCTTTATTTACTCCTCTGTAATCTACGATCCTCTTCAATAGATTTACTCC
>JAIMJY010000118.1 GCA_020692945.1 Caldisericum sp.
AAAAAGAGCGTGGATTACAGAAGATTAAAAGACGAGATTCTTCGGCTTCGCCTTGACTTCGTCAAGAAAAAGAGTGCAGAATGACTGTGGGGTTGACGAGATTGCTTCGTCACAAAAGGCGCTCCTCAGAATGACCACCTTCTTTTTGTCACCCTGAGCCGCTTTTGCGCACTTTTCTCTCGACGAAGTCGAGTGGGTCTCTTCAATTGAGGAGGTGCAAGGACCCTCCTCAAACTATTTTTGCGAAAATAACAGCAAATGAAATTAAAAAAGGGCAGGCTCCACCCTGCCCTTAAGTGCCTTTTTATCTGTAATTTTTTATAAGCCCGACATTCTCGTTGAATTCGTTTATGAGTTCGTCCCATTCTTTGTAAGATTCAAGCCTATCGGTCCAATAATTGTCGTCATACCATTGAGCGTTGAGCTCTTCGAGTGTTTTACCTTGCTGTTCGATCCAGGTAAAATATTTGAGGTTGTGCATTCTTCTCTTGTCGTAGTAGTTCATTTCGATCATCCAATCTGTCGTTACTGCCATAAGGTACCTTTCAAAGTCTTTTCCCGCATCCATTTCCGTATATTCTCCATAGGTTTCTCTTAACTCTTTAACCCTTGATTGATAAAGTTTCATTGAATCAGTCGCAACGGTAAAGACAAAATCATGCTCTGTCATCTCGTAGTACTTTGCCATCTTTATTGCACCAAGTATATTTGCAATGGATGAGATTCCAAGCAGTTCAAGTTTGTTAACGAATTCTTTGTCCTTGAGAATCTTTTTGATGAACTCTTTTCCTGCCGGTTCGTTAAATAGCCTGAGGATGCTCATTGCTGCTTCATCATCTATTGCCACAGCCATATCAAGGTTCTTAACATCCATCACCCACGGCACATGTTTATCGCCAATTCCTTCAATTCTGTGACCGCCATAGCCATTATAAAGAAGCGTAGGGCACTGAAGAGCTTCCCCTGCACCAATCTTCATTCGTGGAAATTTAGTTCTGAGATAGTTGCCACTTCCCAGCGTTCCGGCGGAACCCTGCGTAAGGAATAAGCCTGAAAATCTGTCTCCTTCAGTTTTTTTAGCATTGAAAACTTCTTCCATTGCTGGTCCCGTGATTGCATAGTGCCAGGTAGGGTTTCCAAATTCTTCAAACTGGTTGAGCACAACAACTTCTTCGGGATATTTTGCTTTTAGTTCCTTCGTCTTGTCAAACACCTCTTTAACGTTGCTTTCCACGCCAGGAGTTGCATAAATTTCTGAACCGATGCTCTTTAGCCATTCGAACCTTTCTCTTGACATTCCTTCAGGAAGTACTGCAATTGCCTTGCATCCAAGCAAAGCTGAATTATAGGCTCCACCCCTGCAGTAGTTTCCGGTTGAGGGCCAGAGAGCTTTCTGGGTCGTAGGGTCAAATGCACCACGCACAAGCTTCTCGACAAGTGGTCCAAATGTTGCGCCTACTTTATGGGCACCGGTTGGGAAAAATTTGCCGATGAGGACAAATACTCGCGCTTTTACGCCTGTTAGTTCGTGAGGTATCTCAATGTAATTTACGCCGTCAAAACCACCACCAAACTTCGCAGGCTCGTTTTTCCACGTAATTCTGAACAAATTTCTCGGGTGTACATCCCAGAGACCAATTTTTTTAAGCTCATCTATTATCTTCTGAGGAACCTTTGAAGGATCTCTCATCTCACTGTATGTAGGGATAATGATGTTATTATCCCGAGCTCTCTGAATTGTTTTCTCCAGTACTTTTTTGTTTACAACTTCGCCTTTATTCATAATTCCCTCCTATGTATTGCTTAATGCGAACAAATCACTCAACTTGCAAAGGTTTATCTTTTTCTTCTTGTCAAAAGTAATTACATCAAAATCATACACCGAAAGAGCATTCTTGACTGCTTCATCAAGATAAGCACCGAAATTATTTACAGTGTGCGCATCTGAACCAATTATTATTTCTCTGCCTCCAATGTCTCTGTACATTTCAAGTATCTTTTTTGATGGGTACTGTTCACCAACCCCCTGTCTGAAACCTGAGCTGTTGATTTCGATAACCATATTCTTCTCGACAGTCGTTAAAAGAATTTTTTGTATGATGCGTGAGTATTTCGATGCATCAAATGCTCCGTAAAAAGTAGCACCGTAACGCTTGATAACATCAAGGTGGCCAACGATTTGAAAAAAATCTGTTTGCGCCATCTTCAAAACTTCTTCAAAATATTTATTATATGCAGTAAATTCGTCTTTACCTTCAAAGTAACCAATGCCTTTTAGACCGGAAATGGTGAATCCTTGAAGCCTGTGCACAGAGCCTATAACGTAATCATAAGGGTGCCCGTTAATAGCGTTCCCGATACTTTCCTCAAGGCCTGGTTGGTAGGTAACCTCGGCCGCAAATAGGAAGTGAAGCTTGTCTCCAAAGCTATCATTCAGCTCCTTGTATGAGGAAAAAGCTTCATCGTATTTGTAATAGCCGTAATCCTTGTCAACGGGGTCAAGGTCAATGTGGTCCGAAAAACCAAGATACTCTATTCCTCTTTCCAACGAAAGCACTAAATACTTCTCCGGGTCTTCCTTTGAGTCCTTAGAGAATTTTGTGTGTATGTGCAAATCTTCAATTATTTTCATCCTCACATTTTAATGAATTATGCTTAAAACACAAACCCACGCTTCAAATTTAGTATTTATGAAGGCTATTTTGTCACCCTGAATT
>JAIMJY010000025.1 GCA_020692945.1 Caldisericum sp.
ATGTTTGATGGCGTACTAATATTGCCCCTGATCACAAAAGAATCCGTAAGGATCAGTACCGTTACCTTTTTTGTCATTGCTCCTATCGACATATTACCTTGCCCCCTTATGAATCAATTTAAGAAATAGGCAGGTAATACCTGCCTATTTCTACTTTCTTTTTGGTTCTTTTAGCTTCTTCCTTACACTAGGAGGTAGATAGAATCTTCTCTTCTTAATCTCAGTGTAAAGACCGTCTTTAATACATTCTCTTCTGAACCGTTTCAGCAAGTCTTCAACGGACTCATTTTGTCTTTTATGTACCTCTGCCACAATATTAATCTGACCAAAGCCAGAAATTCGCCTCCTTTCAATTTATATAATAAAGTTTACTGAATTGCTAATTCTTGTCAATAGCAATTTTTAACTATTGACGAAAAAAGTAAAATAGATAAAATTATCGAGAGGTGATAAAATGTTTTACGTTCAAGAAAGTATAAGCATTACAAAAGATTTTCTTGCAGGATTAATAGATCATACGCTGCTTAGTCCTGATGCTACACCTGCCAGCATAATTAATTTATGCGAAGAGGCAATCAAATACAATTTTTATTCTGTTTGTGTTAACTCTTTCTACGTGCCACTTGTCAAGGGAAAACTAAAGGACTCTCAAGTAATGATAGCATCTGTTGTAAGTTTTCCACTCGGGGCAATGACTACGCTTACAAAAAGGGTAGAAGCGGAAAATTGTGTTCAAGATGGAGCCGATGAAATTGATATGGTTATGAATATTGGTTTACTAAAGGGAAAACAGTTTAATTTGGTAGAAGAAGACATCAGAGAGGTTGTAAAAGCAGTGAGTCCAAAAATTGTTAAAGTTATTATTGAAACATGTCTTCTTACTGAACAAGAAAAAATTATTGCTTCTGCAATATCTGTTTCAGCTGGTGCAAAATTTGTTAAAACATCAACAGGTTTTAGCAAGGGAGGGGCAACGGTTGAAGACGTCCAATTAATTCGATCTGTTGTAGGTACAGAGATAGGGGTTAAGGCTTCTGGAGGTATTAGAGATTTTGAAACTGCTGTAAGGCTTGTTAAAGCTGGAGCCTCAAGGATTGGAGCGAGCAAGAGTGTTGAAATTGTAAAATAATGAGCTACTTAAAAGTAAAGGGGATTGTTCTTCTTTCTTTTGATTCAAAGGAAAAAGACAGAGTATCAGTTGTATTAACGAACAATGTCGGGAAGATAAGAGTGAAGTTCAGATCAGTCAAGTCTTCTACCTCTAGACGTTCAGGGTACACTGATGACTTTACGATGACCAATATACTGCTTTATAAAAAAATCGATAATTTTATTGCTACCGACTTACAAATTGTCGATTCTTTCCTTGACGTCAAATCAATTTTGACTAATTATTTTGCTCTTTCATACATTAGAGAACTACTTATTCTTTTTCTCCCATATGAACAAGCTGAAGGAAATGTATTCGAGTTAGTTTATGATGTTTTGTTAGCCTTGCGTTTTTATAGCGAGCCAGAACAAGCATTGTTAGTTTTTATTTTCAAATTTTTAATTCAAATAGGAATACCAATTTCATTTATACAGGATGAATATAGCAGAGTATATTTTTCTGCCGAGAGAGGCGGTTTTAATTGCAAAAGAGGGATTCTTGTTTCAGAAAAAATTTATAAAGAGATGAAAGAAATTTCTGAATCAGGTTTTGATAAAATAAACAAAAAAGAGTATTTTAAAGAAATTATGAAACTTTTGAATCTTTTCATCAGTTATCATTCGGATTCAACAAAGTTTATTGACTTTGTTGAGAATTTACAAAAAATTAATGTGGGGTGAAAAATGTATTTTCAGGAAATGATTTTAAAGTTAGAAAATTTTTGGACAAAGCAAGGATGTATAGTTCTACCTCCTTTCGATGAACAGGTTGGAGCAGGTACCCTTAACCCTTTTACTTTTTTGAAAGTTTTTGGTAAAAAACCATGGTGTGTTGCTTACCTTCAACCATCAAGAAGACCTTCTGATGGAAGATATGGGGAGAACCCCAATAGGCTTTATATGCATCATCAATTTCAGGTTATTATTAAACCGCCTTCAACTGATATCAAGGAGATTTACCTTGGAAGTCTCAAAGCTCTTGGTCTAAAGCTCGCTAAACACGAGGTGAAATTTATAGAGGATAATTGGGAAACTGCGGTCCTTGGAGCTCAAGGTGTTGGATGGGAAGTAAGACTTGACGGCCTTGAAATTACTCAATTTACTTATTTTCAGCAAGCAGCAGGCATAAAACTGGATCCTGTTTCTGTTGAGATCACGTACGGACTTGAGCGGCTTGCAATGTTCTTGCAGGAAAAAGAAAATGTATTTGATATCATGTGGAATGAAAAGTATTCGTATGGAGATATTCGCAAAGACACAGAAAAAGAAGAATGCATTTACGCTTTTGATGAAAGCGATCCAAAAATGCTGTTCGAGCTTTTCGAAATGTATGAAAAAGAGGGGGCAAGGCTCCTTGAGAAGGGAATACTAATTCCAGGATATCAATATCTCCTGAAATGCTCACATACGTTCAACCTGCTTGAAGCAAGAGGCGCTATTAGTATCGCTGAGAGAGTAAAGTTAATTGCAAAAATGAGGCACCTCGCAACACTTGCTGCAAAGATTTTTCTTGAAAGAGAGAGCGAAAATGAAAAACTATCTATTTGAAATTTATACTGATGAAATTCCTTCAACTCTGGTAAATTTTGGTGCTCAAGAATTAAAATCAAACTTTGTTGGCTTGCTTAATAGCTATAAACTCAACTACGGGGAAATTCAATCTTACAGCACGTCTCATAGGCTTGTTGTTTTAATAAAAGACATCGAAGAAAAGGAAGAAAATACTTTAGTAGAGTTGAAAGGTCCTGCTTACTCATTCGCATATTCTGAAGGTGGCGAACCACTTGTAGCGCTCAAAAAGTTTCTCGAAACAAACGGAGCCAAGGAAAGTGAAATATATATTAAGGAAATAAAAGGGAATAGGTATATTTTTGCCAAGAAGTTTATTAATGGAAAGGATGCAAAAGAAATTTTACTGGAAGTTTCTCAGAAAGCGGTTCTGAGCTTGAAATTTCCACATGGTATGAGATGGGACTCATCAAACATTGAGTTCACAAGACCTATAAAGAATGTACTTTCAATCTTTGGGAATGAATTAATAGGTGTTTCAATTGGAAATATACCATTTTCTTCAAAAACTTTCGGGTTTGCTTTTGACTCTCCTTTTGCAATAGAAATAAAAAATTCAGATGAGTACTTCAAAAAACTCAAAGAAAACTACATCATCCTTTCTTACGAGGACAGAAAAAAGATCGTTGAAAAAAAGTCTTTCGAAATTGCAAAAAGTGTCTCCGGTAAACCTGTTTATACTGAAGAATTTTTCGAGTCTGTCGTGAATTTAAACGAGTACCCAACGCCTTTTCTGTGTAATCTTGAGATATCGAATATAAATATACCGGATTGCATCATTGAAAGTGTTGTTAAAAGCCATATGAAGGCTTTTCCCATTATAGATGCAGTCAAGAATAGGCTCCTTCCCTATTTTATTGCAGTTAAAAATGGGCCATCAGATTTTATAGATATAGTTAGGAAAGGGTATGAACGCGTTGCCAAGGCGAGATTACTCGATGGCTTATTTTTTTACCATGAAGACCAAGAAGTTCGTTTTGAATCCTTAGTTAATGACCTGTCTGATGTTGTTTTCATGAAAGGCCTTGGTAATATGCTAGATAAAACCAATAGGATAGTTAAGCTTGCAAAAAAGGTTTCCGAACTTCTTTTGCTTAATAAACAGGAGGAAAATGATTTTGAAAGATCCTCATTGCTTGCAAAAGCTGACCTACTTACAAACGTTGTTAAGGAGTTTCCTGACCTTCAAGGAACAATTGGCGGGATCTATGCTAAGAACCAGAGAGAAAACGACAATGTCTCAACGGCAATCGCAGAACAGTACTTACCAAGATTTCAAGGTGATAGGATTCCCTTGTCTAATTTAGGTAAACTGCTTTCAATTAACGATAGAATCGATACTTTAGTTGGAAGCATAATGTCTGGAGTCTCTTTTTCAAGTTCAAAGGATCCGTTTGGTTTAAAAAGAGTCGCCTCAGGGATCGTGCAAATTCTAAGTTCATTGGATGCAAACTCTTTTCCAATCTACGAATTGATTAAAGCTTCGGTTAATCCGTTCTTAGAGTCTAACCCGAAGTTCAGCGATCAAACTAATGAACTTATTTCAATCACAAGAGATAGAGCTTCTTATTACCTCAAAGCTAATGGTGTTAGATACGATGTTGCCAAAGCTGTAATTTCTCTTCCTATAGATGTTTTGCCTTCCTATTTGAGAAGAGCAAAACTTATTATGAAGCATCTTGGTTCTGAGAACCTCGAGATTATTTGTCAATCGCATAAGAGAGTCTCGAATATTCTTGGAAGTGTTGAGGAAGTCACTTGTTCAGTTGAAAGAAGTTTGCTTTTTGACAACAACGAAGTGAAGCTTTACGATGCAATAGAGGAGTCAGAGAAGTTGTTCAGGGAGTTGATTAACAACAACGACTATGATGCAGCTCTTCAAATGCTCTATACTATTACTCCGTTAATAACTAAATTCTTTGACAATGTTCTTATAATGGATAATGATGAAAAAACTCGAACCAACAGATTGGCCTTGCTAAAAAGACTGCAAACGCTGTTTAGTAGTCTAGCAGATTTTTCGAATATTGTTTTTAGTAATGGAAATAATTCTGATAAATGATTATAATGTACTTAATAAAATATGAATAGGAGGCTTAAATGAACAAAAAATGGGTTTATGATTTTGAAGAAGGCAATGAACAAATGCGCAGTTTGCTTGGAGGTAAAGGCGCTGGTCTCTCTGAAATGACGCGAATCGGTTTACCTGTTCCTCAAGGCTTTACTATTACTACTGAGGCTTGCAAGGACTACCAAGTTTCTCAAACAATGAGCGAGGAAATTAAGAATGAGACTCTCGAGCATCTTAAAAAGCTTGAATTAATGACAGCTAAGAATCTGGGAGATGCAACTAACCCTCTCCTAGTTTCTGTGAGATCAGGAGCTTCTATTTCAATGCCTGGAATGATGGATACAATTCTTAATCTAGGTCTTAACGACGATACTGTAAAGGGTCTAGCGTCTCTTACTAAGAACGAACGCTTCGCCTACGACAGCTACAGGAGATTCATTCAAATGTTTTCAGATGTTGTTATGGGTATTCCTCGCAGCGAATTTGAAGACATTTTAGATAAACACAAGGAAGCAGGTGAACTAAAGCAAGACACAGAGCTTACGGCAGAAGTGCTTCTCAAGGTGATTAATGATTATAAACAACTTTATTTGAGGCATATTGGAAAAGAATTTCCACAAGATCCCATGGAACAATTGTTTTCTTCAATTGAAGCTGTTTTTAGGTCTTGGAATAACCCGAGAGCAATAACTTACAGGATACTTAACAAGATAAGCGACGACCTTGGGACCGCAGTGAGTATCGTTATGATGGTTTTTGGAAATATGGGTAACGACTCTGCAACAGGAGTTGCTTTTACAAGAAGCCCCTCAACAGGTGAAAAGAAAATTTATGGTGAGTATCTCACTAATGCACAGGGAGAGGACGTAGTTGCAGGAATTAGAACCCCAAAGCCTATTTCTGAATTGGAAACGGAAATGATTGAAACTTATCATGAGTTACTAAACGTCTCTGAATTGCTAGAGCAACACTACAAAGATATGCAAGATATGGAATTTACAATTGAGAAAGGGAAGCTTTATATGCTACAAACTCGCTCTGGCAAAAGAACTGCACAAGCTGCAGTTAAAGTTGCAGTTGGCATGGTTAATGAGTTGTTAATCTCAAAAGAAGATGCTGTTCTTAGAGTAACACCAGAACAAATCGACCAACTACTTCATAAAATGATTGATCCGAGCGTCAAGACTTCTCCAATAGCCAAAGGTCTACCAGCTTCTCCTGGCGCCGCAAGCGGAAAAGTTGTCTTTGACGTAAAAGAAGCAGCGGCAAGAGGAAAAGAGGGTGAAGCAGTGATCTTAGTACGCCCAGAAACTACGCCAGAAGATCTCGAAGGGATGGCATATTCACAAGGAATTCTTACTTCTAGAGGTGGTATGACCGCACATGCTGCCGTTGTGGCAAGAGGTATGGGCAAGCCGTGCATTGTTGGAGCAGAAGAAATCAAACTTGACCTTTTAAATAAGAGTTTCTCGGTTAACGGTGTTACTATAAAGGAAAATGAAATTATTACAATTGACGGTTCACTTGGATCAGTAATGGTTGGTGAGTTGCCAATGGTTGAGCCAGGCCTTACTCCAGAACTAAAGGAGCTTCTTAAATTTGCTGATGAGCTAAGAGAACTTGGTGTTAAGGCAAATGCAAATACTCCTTCTGAGGCAACACGGGCAAGAGAGTACGGGGCAGAGGGTATCGGACTTTGCAGAACTGAAAGAATGTTCTTAGATCCAAACAGGCTTCCGATAATGCAGGAGATGATTATTGCTGAAACAAAAGAAGAAAGAGTTAATTTACTTAAGCAACTCGAAGTTGTACAAAAAGATGATTTCTATGGAATTTTAAAAGCTATGGATGGCTACCCTGTCATTATTCGTTTGTTGGACCCTCCTCTTCATGAATTTTTACCTCAAAGAGAAAGACTTGAACAGGAATTAGAAGAACTAAAAGCAAAGAGCAGTGATCCGTTATTGATTGATAAAAAGGTAAAAGAACTAAGAAGATCAAAAGAACTTTCTGAATTTAATCCAATGATTGGTTTTAGGGGCTGTAGAGTAGGATTAGTTTACCCAGAAATATACGAAATGCAAGTTGGTGCAATAATTGATGCAAGCATCGAATTAATAAAACAAGGCTTTGACCCAAAACCTGAGATAATGCTACCTTTAATTGGGCATGTAAATGAAATGAAGATCTTGAGAGATAAGGTTGAAAATGTCATTAAGGAGAAATTATCTCAAGCAAATGTTCAGCTTCACTACCTCATAGGGACGATGATAGAGGTCCCAAGAGCTGCTTTGACAGCTGACCAAATTGCTCAGTATGCTGATTTCTTCTCGTTTGGAACTAACGACCTCACTCAGACTACTTTTGCTTACAGCAGAGATGATGCCGAAGCAACTTTCCTTCCTTTCTACCTGAAAGAGAAAATTGTAGCACAAGATCCCTTCATGACTATTGATAGAGAAGGAGTAGGTAAACTATTAAGAATGGGGGTAGTATTAGGAAGAAAATCAAACCCCAAGCTCGAAATAGGCATCTGTGGAGAGCATGGGGGTGATCCTGATTCAATTGAGTTCTTCCACTATGCAGGATTGGACTATGTTAGTTGTTCTCCTTTTAGAGTGCCTATTGCAAGGCTTGTTGCTGCTCAAGTAACAATAAGAGAAAAGGTTAATAAGCAATAATACTCAAAAGTGAATAGAGAAGATTTTGAAAAAGTAGAATCACTTTTACTCTCCCCTTTTGCAACGCTAAGTGCGAACTCAAAGGGGAGGGTAACTCCTGAAAATAAAGACCTTTACAGAACAGATTTTCAGCGGGATGTGGATAGGATTCTTTATTCAAAAGCTTTTAGAAGGTTGCAATACAAAACTCAGGTTTTTATTGCTCCAAAGGGAGATCATTACAGGAATAGACTTACACACACTCTTGAGGTCATGACAATCAGCAGATCAATTTCAAGAGCCTTAAGGGTAAATCCCGATCTAACCGAAGCAATTGCACTTGGACACGACCTTGGTCATTCGCCATTTGGACATGCAGGCGAAGAGGCACTAAGCCAAAAGTGCAAAGAATATGACTATAAAATTCATTTTACACACACGGAGCAGAGTCTTCGAGTTGTTGATTTTTTGGAAAGAAGGACAAACGCTGAAGGCAAAACTATTTTTGGTCTCAATCTGACTGAAGAAGTTAGGGAAGGGATTTTAAAGCACAGTAAAGGACTTTGTGACCTTGTTGATCTTGGAACTGGAAACGTTCCGCATACCCTTGAAGGACAGGTCGTACGCATTTCTGATAGAGTAGCCTACCTTCATCATGATACTGATGATGCAATAAGAGCCGGAATAATAAAAGAAGCTGATTTTCCAGAAAACATAAAAACTTATTTAGGTAAGACGAATTCTAAGAGAATCTCTACTTTGATTAATTCATTAATAGAAAATAGTATGAATAGGCAGATAATTACATTTCCGGTAGAAATTGAAAAAATGATGGAAGAAGTAAAAAATTTTCTATCTGAAAAGGTATATATTGGTTCAGAACCAAAGAAAGAAGAAGCAAAGGTCAAAAGACTTATCTTTTATTTATTTGATTACTTCTTTGAAGACCCCGTAAAAATTGGACCTTATATTCAGACTCATCCAATACATCTTCAAACAACTGATGTCAACTTATATCTTAGCCAAAATCATGAAGAGAAAATACGTTTAATTCTTGACTATATTTCGTCAATGACAGATAGGTTTGCTATTGAACTCACACAAAAACTTTTAATTCCACATTCAATTTAGGCAATCTAATCCTCAAAAAAGGAAAATCACTCTTTCTCAACGTATTTATTATTGATGGAAGATTTTAAAGATTTTATACGAGAAATTCACAACAAATTAGATATTGTCAATTTTGTTTCTAAGTATGTTAAACTAAAAAAACAAGGCTCAAATTTTGTAGGTTTATGTCCTTTTCATCACGAGAAAACTCCATCCTTCGTAGTAAGTCCAGCAAAACAGATTTTTCATTGTTTCGGATGTGGCGCAAGTGGTGATGTTGTTAAATTTGCGATGATGATAGAAAATCTCGATTTTAAAGAAACCCTCATTGTGCTTGCCCAGGAAGCAAATTTGCCTAAGCCTGTATTTAAAGGTAGCGGCAAAAGCAGTAAAGAACGAGACGAAATTAGATTTACAAACGAATTTCTTCTTAGTTTCTACAAGGACTCTTTGAATAATTCCGCTGTTGCTTACCTTAAGAATAGAGGCTTGAAAGAAGAGATGATAGACAAATTTGGTTTAGGTTTTGCTCCGCAAGATTCTCAAACTTTGATTCGTTTAGCAAAAGAAAACAATATATCAGAGAGCCAATTAATAAGTGCGGGGTGTTTTAAAAGAATTGAGAATGGTCGACTCACTCCTTATTTTTGGAACAGGATAATGATTCCTATTTTTGATGTAAATGGAGGAGTAGTTGGATTTAGTGGAAGAAGTTTAGACGGAAAAGAGCCAAAATATTTAAATTCCCCAGACACTTCACTTTTTAAGAAAGGAACTCAGCTTTATCTTATTTCTTTTACTAAAGAATTTATTAAAGAAAGCGGAAGAGCGATCATAGTGGAAGGGTACTTTGATGCAATTGCCTTATATCAAGAAGGAGTGAAAAACGTTGTCTCTTCAATGGGAACATCCTTTACTGAAGATCAAGCTAAGTTATTAAAACGTTTCGCAGAGAATCTATACTTCTTCTTCGATAACGACCAGGGAGGTAGATTGGGTGCTGAAAGGGCCGTAGAAGCATGTGGGAAATTTGATATACCTATCTCCATTGTTGTATCTGATTATATGGCAGATCCTGACGAAATTGTGCTTAAATATGGCAGTGAGAAAATAATTTTTCTTATGGATAATGCAAAAGACCCAATTAAATTTATTGCAGATTTTGAATTGTCAAAGTCCGATAATACACCGCAAAGCAAAGCAAAGGTAGTTGATAAGCTACTATATACAGTTTCCAAGATTTCAAATAAAACAACAGTTTATGAATATATTAAGCAAATCGCAATTCTACTTGAAATAGACCCCAGAGCACTCATAGACCAATATAACAAGAATCTGACGAACATGAGGAAACAAAAAACAGAGCCGCTATCGATAGAAACAAATAAAATTAGAGCAATAGAGGAAGTTCTCACTCAAGCAGTACTGCAAAGAAAAGAAACTGCAGAATTGATACTAAATTCGATTGACGTTGAAACTGCTTTTGAAGAACCTTACAGGACTGTTTTTAGAAAGGCGTTAGATGACATCAAATCAGGACACGAGCCCGATCCCGCAAGCTGGTTTGACTTAAAGGAAGAGGAATCAAAGTTAGCAATAACTCTCTCACTGAGAGATCTGTACCTCGTGCGAGATGAAGCTTTATATAAATTTTTAAAAGATTATGAGACATATAAAACTTATAATAGTTACATTACTAATCTTTTTTCAGAAATCAAAAATTCTAAAGAGAAAGCCTATGAATACGATGAAGCTAATCGAAAATTAAAGGGGTATAAATAATGGCTGAAGTTAAATCGATGCAAATGATTAAAAACTATTTAAAGAAACTAAAAAATCTCGATAAAGATGAAAAGGAAGTTGTAAGAAAACTTATGGAGAGAGGTAGAGTTACTGGCTTCCTGTCTTATGAGGAAATTACAGATTCTCTTGAGAGAATACCAATTAATACTGATAATCTAGATGAATTTTATATTTTAATCAGAAGACTTGATGTCGATTACGGAGATAAAGAGCGAATTGAGCTGATAAAAGGAAAAATCAATAGAAAAAACGTTGAAGAAACGGAAGCTTCAGAGTTGAGAAACCCGATTCAGTCATATCTTGCTAACATAGGAGCTATTAACCTTTTGACTCCTGCAGAAGAAATTGAACTTGGAAAAGGAACCGCACATGGAGATCAGGACGCTAAGAAAAAACTTCTGGAGGCAAATTTAAGACTCGTTGTCAGTATTGCCAAACGATATACTGGACATGGCCTTTCATTCCTTGATCTTATTCAAGAAGGAAACCTTGGCTTGATTAGAGCTGCCGAAAAATTTGACTATAGAAAGGGGTTCAGGTTTTCAACCTATGCAACTTGGTGGATCAGACAAGCAGTTACACGAGCTTTAGCAGACCAGTCTAGACTCATACGTGTTCCAGTTCATATGGTCGAAAGCATCAACAGAATTGAGAGATCCACAAAAGAGTTAATACAGGAATTGGGAAGGGAACCCTCATACAAAGAGATCTCTGAAAGAACAGGGATTGCAGAGAAAAAAATTTCTAAGTACCTAAGATTATCTCAACAGCCTTTATCGCTTGAAATGCCAGTGGGTGATGAGGAAGAAAGTAGACTAGAGAACTTTATTGAAGATAATAAACACCCTACTCCTGAGAAAGAAAGTATTAGTCAGTTCTATAAAGAACAACTTGAGAAAGTTCTTGAAAAATTAAGTCTTCGTGAACGCGAGATTTTAAAATACAGAATGGGCCTTGACGGAGAATATCCTCACACCCTTGAAGAAGTGGGGACGATCTTTGGAGTAACAAGGGAAAGGATAAGACAGGTTGAAGCAAAAGCTAAGAGAAGGCTTAGCAACTACCTACATGAGCTTGAAAAGGAAGAAGGCGAGACTGACGAGGAAATCTGGTAAATAATTTTTATTTGTAAAAAATAGAAGGGATCTTAATGAGCCAAACTATTTGTACTAATAAATTCTATTTCCTAAAGGAACAACTTTATCTGGTTCCACAAGAATAACATCACCTTCACTATTGTTTACTCCCAATACAAGTACTTCAGATTTGAACGCTGCAATTAATTTTGGGGGAGAATTTGTTACAGCAACAACTTCTTTCCCTATCAAATCCCCAATTGAATATTTTGTTATTTGTGCGCTTGAGTGCTTTAAACCGAATTTACCAAAATCGATTAAAAGCTGGTAAGCAGGTTTTTTTGCTTCTTTAAATACCCTTGCTTCTAAAATTTTTCCTACCCTAATCTCAATTTTATTAAAATCATTATAAGAAATTTCCATTTTATTCCTCTGCCATATTCTTTATGATATTCATTATTACTTCTACAGCTTTTTCCATTGATTGTACAGGAATAAACTCGTAGATGCTATGGTAATTGTGACCTCCGGTAAAGATATTGGGAGTAGGAATTCCCATGTAAGAGAGCCTTGCTCCATCAGTTCCACCTCTAATTGGTTTTGAATCAAAAGATATTTTAGCCTCTTTATATGCCCTTTCAGCAATTTCTATACTTTTGGGGTATTTATCAATTATTTCTTTCATGTTATAGTAAGAATCTTTAATTTTTAAAGAGGCAGTGCCTACGCCATATTTTTTGTTTATGAAGTTGACACAATCTTTGCTGAATGATTTTCTTTTCTCAAATTTATTTCTGTCATAGTCTCTTATAATACACTTCACTGTTATTTTTTCGACATTTCCTCCGATTTCATCAAAGTGGTAAAAACCTTCATATTTTTCAGTCGATTCAGGCGTTTCGTTTTTCAGGAACAATGAAATTAGTTCACTTGCAATTGTTACTGCATTTTTCATAATACCTTTAGCGCTCCCTGGGTGAATATTCCTACCCTTTATTGTAAACAAGCTTGAAGCGGCATTGAAGTTTTCATTTTCGAATGTCCCAATTCTATCACCGTCAAGTGTGTATGCAGAATTGGCTCCAAATTTCTTAGTATTAAAAACATCCATTCCTCTTCCTATTTCCTCGTCAGGGGTAAAGGCAAAAGCAACAGTACCATGTTTTGAGTTTTTGAGCATGCTAATGGCTGTGATAATTTCGGCTATACCAGCTTTGTCATCTGCTCCAAGTAGTGTTTTTCCATCGCTTACAATGATGTCTTTTTCCGATATATAATTTAATTTCAGGGAATTTTTCACTACTTAAAACATTTTTTTTATTAAGGACTATATCTTTCCCGTCATAATTTTTGATCACTCGTGGCTTTACACTTTTACCTGAAACGTCAGGAGAAGTATCCATGTGAGCAATAAATCCTACAACTGGGACTTTCTTTTTGATGCTTGAAGGAAGCTTTCCATAGATGTAGCCAAATTTATCAAGTTCTACTTCAAATCCCAAAATGGAAAGTTCTTCTAAAAGGTGCTCTGCAAAAATTAGTTGTTTTGAAGTGCTTGGGAAAGTTTTTGAGTTTTCATCTGATTGCGTGTCAAAAGACACATAGTCTAAAAATCTTTCTATAATCTTTTTCATATTTTCTCTCTTTTTAATTTTAACATAAATGTGCAGATAACGAAAGCAAAATTTGCAGTATAATAATAAAAAGATGGAGGTATTGTATGGCCGAATTTCATTTGAAATGTGAAAAAAGCGATGTTTCAGAATATGTTATGCTTGTTGGCGACCCTCGACGAGCGGAGCGCATTGCAAAGATGCTTGAAAGCGCGAAGCTTGTGAACGAAAATAGGCACCTTTACGTATTTACAGGTTTTTACAAAGGAAAAAGAATTACAATTGCAACTACTGGAATGGGCGCTCCATCTACAGCAATCGTTATAGAAGAACTTGTTAATCTTGGTGGTAAATATTTCATAAGAGTTGGCTCTGCAGGTGGTATTGATACTAAATTGAATGTTGGGGATGTTGTAATTGCCACTGGAAGCGTAAGAGATGACGGTACTACTCCATACTATCTCAAGCAATCTTTTCCAGCGGTTCCTGACTTTGACGTAGCACAAACAATTATTGAGGTAGGCAAGGAAATTAAAAAAGATATAGCATATGGAGTTGTTATTTCTGAAGACCCTTTCTATATTCCATACTCTGATAAGGAGATGGAACTTTTTTTAAAAGCCAATGTTAAGGCTATTGAAATGGAAAGTGGATGTGTTTTTATTGTTTCTCAGTACCGTGGCGTAAAAGCTGGGGCTCTTTTTGCTCTTGATGGAAATGTTACACTTAAACAAATGAAGTCTGAAGGGCATGAAGCCTTATACAAGCAGGGTGAGGATTATGCTATTCAAATTGGATTGGAATCCCTTTACAGATTGAGCAAGAGGCATAAATGAAAATTAGCGAAGAAGTTTCTGAGGCACTTAAAGGAGGAAAACCAGTTGTTGCTTTGGAGTCAACGATTATTAGCCACGGTTTGCCATACCCTCTAAATATCGAAACTGCATTTTCTGCAGAAGAGGAAGTGCATGCAAATGGTGCAGTTGCTGCAACAATTGGTGTTATTGCAGGCGAGATAATAGTCGGGTTAACCAAGCAAGAGATAGAATATCTTGGAAAAGCCGAGAATGTTTTTAAACTTTCTACCCGTGAGATTCCTTTATGTCTTTTTAAAAAAACAGACGGTTCTACAACGGTTTCTGCAACATCATTTATCGCTGAGAAAGCTGGGATCAAGATTTTCGCAACAGGTGGAATTGGTGGAGTGCATAGAGAAGCAGAGTTCACTTTTGATATCTCACGTGACCTTGAAGAGATGTCATTAAGGAATATTGTAATAGTCTCTGCAGGTGCAAAATCGATTCTTGATATTCCCAAAACACTTGAATACTTGGAAACCAATGGAGTGCTTGTTTTGGGATATAAAACTAATGAATTTCCTTCTTTCTATTCGCGTAAATCTGGTATAAAGATTCCAGAGGTTTACTCTCCATCAGATGTGGCAAAGATTTTTAATGAGAAAAATAGTCTTGGTATTGCTGGAGCCGTTCTTGTTGCAAACCCTATTCCTAAAGAAGACGAAATACCTTTCGCAGATGTTGAGCTTTGGATTGACGAAGCACTTAGTGACTTAAAGGGGAACAAAATTTCTGGAAAGGCTGTTACTCCTTACCTTTTGAGTAGGTTGGCAGAGAAGAGCAATGGCAGAACACTTTTTTCAAATGTTAATCTTGTTCGGAATAACGCCAAAGTTGCTGCTTTAATTGCCAAAGAGTTATAAAGTTATGGATTGGTCGAAGGAGTATTTTGACGAACTCTACCTCAAGTATTTTCTTGAGACCCAAAAAGAAGAGTTAACAATTGAGCAGGTCGATTTTCTGGAGCAGTTTCTTGTTGGAAAAGTTGACCTTCTCGATGCAGGGTGTGGAATTGGAAGGCACTCATTAGTTTTTGCCGAACACGGACACGAAGTGCTTGGTGTTGATAGCTCTCCGCTTTACATAGAAAGGGCAAATTCTTTGAGGCTATCAAGAAATCTGGAAACTGTTGATTTTGTCGTTTCCGATATACGAGAAATTGGATATTTAGAAATGTTTGACGGTATTTTAAGCCTTTGGTCTTCCTTCGGTTATTTTGATGACGAAACAAATTTCGACATTCTCAAAAGGTTCCATAACGCTCTTAGGAAAGAAGGGGTGCTTATTGTTGATGTAGAAAATAAGGATTACCTTCTGAAATACTTTATTTATGAGACCTTCAATAAAAAAGACGACGTTTTTATACTCGAGAGGCGAAAGTTTAATCCTATTACTTCAGTTGTAACAACACACAGGTACTTTGTAGGGCGAAATATCGAGAGAGAATACCTCCACAATATCAGAGTTTACACCGCAACTGAATTGGTAAATTTATTTAAAATGATTGGTCTAAAAAATATCCGACTTTTTGGTGACTACAGCGGAGAAAAATTTCATATCAATTCCCAAAGAATAATTATTATTGGTTCTAAGCATTGACATAAAAAAAATTCCCATTATAGTATTACTTGTGATGTAATATTTTATGGAGGAAATAAATGATAGTAACAACACTTGAAGGATATGCGCTAAAAGCTCTTATATACTTAGGAAGAAAAAAAGATAAAAGAGCGTCAATTAAAGAGATTTCAGTAGAAAACAGAATATCTTTTCCATATATTTTGAGAATTTGCTCAATGCTTAGACAGAAAGGCATTCTTGAGAGTATCAAAGGGAGAAATGGTGGATATTTGATGACGAGGGACCCTTCAACAATTTCTATTCTTGAAATAATTCACGCCGTTCACAGAGAAGCAGTAGAAATAAAATGCGACTATGGAGAAAAAATTGGCCTTAACTGTTTCCAAATGGATTGCATATCCCTTGCTGCATGGGAAAAAATTAAAGTTAAAACCGATGAACTATTTTTAAAAATAAAATTAACCGATTTAATTTAAAGGAGTTAGCAATGCCAGTACTACAAACAAAAGTCATTGATGTATTAAAAACCATTTTTGTGCCAAACGAAAAGAAGATGTTGCTTACACTCGCTTCCCTTAATGAAGCAAAGGTTGAGGGTGATAATGTTTATATATCGCTTATGGTCCCGATACTTCC